>JAZQCL010000011.1:0-3604 GCA_045546235.1 Acutalibacteraceae bacterium | reverse complement strand
GCGGTGCCCGAAATTTTCAGCACCTTGGAGCGGTGCAAAATTTCGACCGCTACGCCTTTTCGGCTATCGCTTTTTCTGCCGTAAGGCAGCGCTCTGCCGAAAACTGCCAATTCCGCGTTTAGACGCATTTATATATTAAGTTTTTGTTTTGGCAGCCGCGCCTTGCGTAAGGCAAGGTTACTGCCCGCGTGACTCTCGCGGTGCCCGAAATTTTCAGCACCTTGGAGCGGTGCAAAATTTCGACCGCTACGCCTTTTCGGCTATCGCTTTTTCTGCCGTAAGGCAGCGCTCTGCCGAAAACTGCCAATTCCGCGTTTAGACGCATTTATATCTGTTTGATTCATTACCAAGCAAGATGTATTGTAACACAGTTTTATGCAAATTTCAAGTGCATTATATTGTTTTTATTGCAAAAAGCTTACTTATATGATATAATAATCAGTGTATGTTGGGTGGCACTAAAATGGTTGCCCTTCAAAAATGTTTTAGGAGTGTACAATTATGAAAAAACTATTGTCATTTACATTGGCATTGGTGCTTTTGGTCGCCTCGGTTCCTACGGGTGCATTTCAAATAAGTGCTTCTGCCGCAGACACCGATGGAATAAATTACACCATCGAGGGTGAAGCCGTTACAATTAATTCGGTAGACACTACCCTTTCGGGGGCTTTGACTATTCCCGATTTCATTGAAAGCCTTCCCGTAACCAAAATTGCCGACAATGCATTTAGTGGTTGCGATAAATTAACAGAAATTCATATTCCTGCAAGCGTTACTTCGGTGGGAAGCAAAATTTTTGACGGGTGCGTTAAAATTAAAAACATCACCCTGCCCTACGCCATATCTCTGAAAAATGTATTTCCCACTTCTTGGGGCTCCATCTCTGTGCCCGCAACCCTTAAAACGGTTACATTGCTTAGCGGAACCACCGTTCCTCAAGACGCTTTTAAGGACTGCTCAAACATTGAAACCATAAACCTTCCCGATACCATTACCACCATTGAAGAATCTGCTTTTTCCGGATGTGGCTCGCTGGTTAATTTCAACATTCCGGCTTCCCTTACCACCATCGGTGATTTAGCTTTTGCGAACTGTTCTTCTTTAAAAGAGTTCCATCTTTCAACAAACGTTACCGAATTTGGCAATAATTTTTTAAAAGGTTGCGACAGCATTGAAAGCTTAACCCTTCCATACGCTATTTATATGGGCGATGTTTATACCACCAGTTGGGGTTCCGTTTCTGTGCCCGAGGCTTTAAAAACCGTTACCATTCTTTCGGGAACCGAAATCCCCGAAAAATGCTTTCACAGCTGTTCGAACATAACCACCATAAAGCTTCCCTCTACTATCGAAACAATAGGCAGCAGTGCTTTTGATGCCTGTACTTCACTTTACGGCCTTGTTATTCCCGCAGGCACAAAAGAAATTGGTGCATCGGCATTTGCAGGTTGCACAAGCTTAACCGGATTAACCATTCCCGCCGCAACCAAAACCATTGGCGACAAGGCTTTTTCCGACTGCACCGGCCTTACAAAAATGGCTGTGCCTAAAACCGTTACTTCTATTGGCAAAAATATTTTTGGCGGCTGCTCGGCAATTAAAGAAATAACCATTCCTTACCTTGGCAAAAGCTTAACCGACACCGCAAATTGCACCCTGGGATATACTTTTGATACAAATTATTCTTCTATAGTTATTCCCGAAGTTCTCAAAAAGGTTACCATTCTTGGCGGCAAAACTGTTGGCAACAAGGCGTTTAACGATTGCACCGGCATTACCACCATTAATTTGCCCTCTACCATAACCACCATTGGTGAATACGCTTTTAATGGTTGCGCTGCCTTAACTTCGTTTAAAATTCCCTCGGCAGTTACAGCCATTGGCGACAGTGCTTTTGCAAACTGTAAATCACTAAAAAGCATTACTCTTCCCTCAAATTTAACAGCCATTAACGAAAGCACCTTTGAAAATTGCACATCACTTTCAAGCATCACTTTGCCCTCAAAGGTTAAATCTATTGGAAAATCTGCTTTTGAAAATTGTATGAGCCTTAAAACCGTTTCTCTTTCTTCAAAGCTTACATCTATCGGTTATTCAGCATTCAAAGGATGCAAAAGCTTAACCTCAATAGTTATTCCCAACAGCGTTAAAACAATTGAAAATTTTGCATTTGAAGGATGCCAAAAGCTGGCTTCTGTTAATATCGGCAAGGGTGTGGCAGACCTTTCATATTCTGCATTCAGCGGATGTAATGCAATTAAAACCGCTGTTTTCCACAGCTCATCAAGCCGAGATTCTTACAAAAAACTGCTTCCCAACAGCGAAAATATTGTTATTTCGCTTCACACCTACAAGCTAACCAAGGCCGCTACAACCAAGGCAAACGGCAAGCTTACCCGCACCTGCTCTTGTAGCAGTGCCGCCGCAACCAAAACCGTTTACAAAGCCACCGAGTTCGAGCTTTCAAAAACTAAATACTCCTACACCGGTGGTGCCAAAAAGCCTAAAGTTACCGTTTACGATTACAATGGCAAGAAGCTAACCGAAAATGTTGATTTCAAGGTTAAATATGCCGTTGGCAGAAGAAACGTTGGTAAATATAAGGTAACCGTAACCCTTATGGGTAACTACTCGGGCACAAAAAATCTATACTTTACCATTGTTCCCAAAAATGTAAGCCTTAAATCGGTAAAGGCCGGCTCAAAGAAATTAACAGTTAAGTGGAGTAAAATCCCCAAACAAGCAACAGGATACGAAATTCAGTACAGCACCTCTAAAAGTTTTAAAAAGAGTGCTACAAAGACCGTTAAGATTTCCTCTTACAAAACTGTTTCCAAAACCATTAAAAAGCTTAAAGCCAATAAAAAATATTACGTTAGAATCAGAGCTTATAAAAAGGTTGGCAAAACAACATATTATTCCCTTAAATGGTCAAGCGTAAAAAACGCAAAAACCAAAAAATAAATCAAATAATATATTTAAAATAAACCAAATGCAGGTCGGGTACATAAATACTCGACCTGCATTTGGTTATTCCTATTGGAAAAGCCAACCTTCGTACCAAAAAGGTCCAGACAGAGGTTGGCTTTTAATTAATTGGTTTGATTATTTAATCTTAAGCTTTTTGTAAGAGCAGTAGCTTCCGTAGTATTTCTTGCCCTTAACGGTTTTGTATGCACGAACCTTTACGTAATAAGTTTTCTTGGATTTCAGACTCTTAATGGTCTTCTTATAGGTCTTATAAGAGGAAATCTTAACAGTCTTCTTGCCCTTTGTGAACTTAGAGTTGGTTGCGTATACAATCTCGTAGCCGCTTACCTTAGTATCCTTCTTGAAGCTAACAGTTAACTGCTTTTTCTTAGAGGATTTAAGCTTAAGGCTGGATACCTTTTTAGGATTAATCTTAAAGGTAAGGCTCTTTGTACCGGAGTAGTTGCCCTTGAAGGTAACCTTTGCGGTAGCAGTGCCGATGTTCTTATTATTGGTGTACTTAACGGTGTAGTACTTGGTTGAAATCTTCTTACCCTTAGAATCCTTTATAGTTACTGTAGGCTTCTTGTAGGAGCCTGAGTAGCTGTAGCTGGTGGTGGAAAGCTTGAAGCTC
>JAZQCL010000010.1:0-80119 GCA_045546235.1 Acutalibacteraceae bacterium | reverse complement strand
GAAATTGTCGGGTCCAAATAAATCTTATCGTTGTTTAATTTTCAAGGTCCAATTTGCCCACCCACAAAGGGTCAGCTTGATTATATTACCACTAAAACACCCCTTTGTCAACACTTTTTTTCAATTTTTTTAAACTTTTTTCAAATTTAGTGATTTTGGTTAGTTTATATTCACAAACGGTAGGTTTTATTATAGCATTTTGTATAAACACTACTACAAAAGCTTGCATCACCCGTAGGTTTATGCAAGCTTTTGCCTTATATTACAAAGTATTGCTTTTTCTCTTCTTGAAACCTGAACTTGTGTCATACCCAGCTTTCCTGCGGTTTGTTGCTGGGTATACAATTTAAAATAACGCAAATCAATAAGCTCTCTGTCTTGCTGAGATAAGGTACTTAATACTTGATTTAACGCTACTCTATCTGATACTGCCCTTTCGTGAGATTCCACCGGGAGGTCTATTTGAGTGCTTTCTCCTTCGTTATCGTAAGTAAGCGATACCGTTGGTTGAGCAGCACACAGTGCCTCGGCTACCTCTTCAGGCGTTACCTTTAGTTCCACTGCAAGTTCACCGACAGTTGGTTCACGATTAAGTTTTAATGACATTTGCGCACTTAGCCTTGTAGCCTTTAAGGACAGCTCCTTTAAAGAACGGCTTACCTTTACGCTGCCGCCATCGCGAAAAAGTCGTTTGATTTCTCCGAGAATTACCGGAACTGCGTAAGTAGACAAGCGTAGCCCTTTTGATTCGTCGAAACCATCTACTGCCTTTATGAGTCCCATACTTCCTGCTTGAAACAGGTCGTCGTATTCTATACCTCGGCCGGCGAATCTTTTACAGCAAGCGTGTACAAGCCCCAGGTTTGATGTTATTACTTCGTCCCTTGTCACTTCTTTTCGCCAAGCTTCTTTTTCATAATAACTGAGGTATATTTATCTTTTTTAGAAGATACACGAACCCTATCCATAAAGCTTTCCATAACAGCAAAGCCCAAACCTGCACGCTCGTCTCCTGCAGTTGTAAACATTGGCTCACGCGCTTTATCTATATCTTCTATTCCGCAACCATTATCCCTTATTCTTATCGATATATTCCTGCCTTCGTATATTGAAACGGTTATGTATATTTTGCCTATCTTTTCTTGATAGGCGTGCACTATACAATTGGTAACAGCTTCGGAGACGGCAGTTTTTATATCGTTAATCTCTTCAATTGTTGGGTCGAGCTGCGACAAAAACGATGCCACAGCTACGCGTGAAAAGCTTTCGTTTATGGATTTTGACAACAATACGAGCTTTAACTCATTTAATGGTTTCATATATATCACCTTTATTTCCTATTTTTGCTAATTTTTCGATTCCTGAAATGCGCATCACCTTAGATATATATAATGGAGTGTTTGTGATTTGTATTTCTCCGTTTATGGTTTGCATCTTTTTAAAGCGCCCCATAACAAGGCCTATTCCGGAGCTGTCCATAAAACTGACCTCTCCAAAATCTATAACCAATAGGTTTGGCTCGTGTTCGTCTATACTCGTGTCAATTTCTTCTCTGATACTTTTTGCCGTGTGATGGTCGATATCACCACTGAGGAATGCAAACAAAGTGCCTTCCTTTACATCAATTTTTACCTGCAAAACAATCTGCTCCTTTTAAATTTATGTAATAAAAAATACGGATAACCCATATACTAATATAATAGGTTATCCGTAAAAAACTTGCTGAATTTGGTTGTCGATTATTAAATTGTTTTGTATAAATGCTTACGCATATCGGCAGCAAGATAAAGAGAACCGCAAATTACGGTAGCATTTTCTGAGGTTAAATGCAGTGCATCATTATAATTATCTGCGGCGATTACATTTTTATTATACTTATCGAAAATCGCTTTTAACTTGTCTGCCGTTTCGCTACGTGGGTTATTTTCCACGGTAACGGTAACTATTTTTTTTGCATACGGTGCAAGAATTCTTGCCACCTCTTCGGTGTTCTTATCTCGCATTCCGCCGAAAATCAGGTTGCCGTAAAATTTGGCAGATTTTAAAAAGGCTGCTAATGCCGACGCTCCGTCGGGGTTGTGGGCGCCATCAATAATAATTGGATGCGGGCCACTAAAAACTTCCATTCTTGCCGGGTGTTTAACCTTGCTAAGTCCTTGCTTAATAGCACCATAAGATATGCTGTTGTCGGCTGTGATTGCAGCCTCTATTGCTAAAGTAGCATTTTCGGCCTGATGGGCGCCGAGCAATGATGTGACATAGTCATTCTCTTTATACCTAAACTCTGTGCCTGTAAGATTGATATTTATTCCACCAACCGGTTTTGCTTCGATTAATTCCGCCCCAAGGTTTTCGCAGGTGCTTTTTAAGATATTTAAGGATTCGGGGCACTGGACACAGGTTATGCAAGGAACTCCCTGCTTTATTATGCCCGCCTTTTCCCAGGTGATTTGTTGAATAGTATCGCCCAACACTGCTGTATGGTCTAAAGAAATTTTAGTAATAACGGTACAAAGAGGTTTCTTGCAAACGTTGGTGGCATCGTATCTTCCGCCGAGGCCTGTTTCGAGAACAACGTAGTCGCACAACTGCTCTTTAAAGTAAAGCATAGCAACCACGGTTATGAATTCAAACTGCCCCAACTCTAAGCCTTGAGGTTTTAACTTTTCTTGCACAGCAATAACTTTTTCGGTAAGGCGGGTTAAATCGGTTTCGGAGATAAATTTGCCGTTAATCTGAATTCGCTCACAAAAATCAATGATAAAGGGAGAGATGAATAATCCAACCTTTTTGCCGCTTGCCTTTAATATCTCAGAAACCATAGATGCCACAGAGCCCTTGCCGTTAGTACCTGCTATATGAATAACATTTAAGTGATCTTGAGGATTGGAAAGTAGCTTTAAAGCGGCAGTTATTCTTTCAAGGGTGGGGTTAAGTGAAACGGTTTTTAAAGAAAAAATATAATCCAAAACTTCGTTATAGGTCATAATTATCACCAAAAAAGGGGTTGTCAGACAACAACCCCTTAAAATATTTAGCCGAGAGAATTAATGCTATCGTTAAGCATTTCAATTTTAGAAAGAACCTTGGCTAAGGATTCTCTCTGCTGCTGCACAACAGCTTCGGGAGCTTTGGCAACAAAGCCGGGATTATTGAGTTTCTTTTCAAAGAACTCCTTATCCTTAAGTGCAACATCAAGCTCTTTCTGAAGTCTTGCGCGTTCAGCTTCAAAATCGACAAGTTCGTTCATAGGAATGGATACAACGGCACAATCGGTAACTACAGTTACTGCGCCGGGAATATCAAATTCTGCACCGATTTGCACCTCGCTGGCAGAGGCAAGCTTTTCGACAAATATTTCGCCGCCGCGGAAGGGTTTATCGTCGGAAGTTGCAATATAAACCTTAGCCTTTTTAGATGGAGGTACATTCATTTCGGAGCGGCGTGCACGGATTGCGCGAATTACAGACATAAGCTTTTCGAAGGCTTCTGCCTCGGCTTCAAATGAATTATCAGCACTTACTACAGGCCAAGCGGAGGTCATAATAGTTTCACCGCTGTGAGGTAATGCCTGCCAGATTTCTTCGGTAATGAAGGGCATAAAGGGATGGAGCAGCTTGAGTGTTTCGGAAAGAACGTACACAAGAACTGCGCGTGCGGTCTTTTTGCCCTCTTCATCATCTGAGTTGAGGCGGGCTTTACAAATTTCAATATACCAATCGCAATAAACATCCCAAATAAAGTCGTACAGCTTGCTTACGGCAAGGCCGAGCTCGAACTTCTCAAGATTGTCGGTTACTTCACCAACCAAATTATTGAACTTGGAAAGTATCCACTTATCCTCTGTTGCAAGATTTTCGGGGATATATGGAGCAGGCTCGTTATCGCTAAGGTTCATAAGAACAAAGCGAGCAGCATTCCAAAGCTTATTGGCAAAATTACGGCTTGCCTCTACCCTTTCGGGAACGTAACGCATATCGTTACCAGGGCTGTTACCTGTGGCTAAAGTAAAGCGGAGTGCATCGGCTCCGTACTTTTCGATTTCCTCAAGAGGATCAATACCATTGCCCAAGGATTTGGACATTTTGCGACCCTGTGCGTCACGAACAATGCCGTGGAAAAGAACGGTGTTAAAGGGAGCTTTGCCGGTGTATTCAAGGCCGGAGAAAATCATTCTTGCTACCCAGAAAAAGATGATATCGTATCCTGTAACCAGGGTGCTGGTGGGATAGAAATACTTAAGCTCGGGAGTTTCGTCGGGCCAACCCAAAGTTGAGAAGGGCCAGAGTGCTGAAGAAAACCAGGTATCGAGGGTGTCCTCGTCCTGCTTCAAGGCTGTGCTGTGACATTTTGGGCAACTGTCGGGAGTTTCGCCGGAAACTATAACCTCGCCACATTCTTCGCAATACCAGGCAGGGATTCTGTGACCCCACCAAAGCTGACGGGAAATACACCAGTCTTTGATGTTTTCCATCCAATTGAAGTATGTTTTTTCAAATCTTTGAGGAATGAGCTTGATTTCACCGTTTTTAACAACGTCAATTGCGGGATCGGCCAATTCCTTCATTTTAACGAACCACTGCTTGGAAATGCGTGGCTCAACTACTGTGTTACAACGATAGCAGGAACCTACATTGTGCTTCATAGGTTCAACCTTAACAAGGTTGCCGCCCTCTTCCAAATCCTTAACCATAAGCTTACGGGCTTCGTAGCGATCAAGACCGGCGTATTTGCCGCAGTCGGAGGTCATATGAGCATCATCGGTCATTATATTTATAATCGGAAGATTGTGGCGTAGGCCTACCTCAAAGTCGTTAGGGTCGTGAGCAGGGGTGATTTTAACAACACCTGTACCAAAATCCTTTTCAACGTATTCGTCGGCAATAATGGGGATTTCCCTGTCAGTTAAGGGCAGTTTAACTGTTTTGCCTATAAGTGAAGCATAACGCTCGTCTTCAGGGTGAACTGCAACGGCGGTATCGCCCAAAAGAGTTTCAGGGCGGGTTGTTGCAAGCTGAATTTCACCACTTCCATCGGAAAGGAAGTAACGGAGATGCCAGAAGGAACCATCGTGCTCGGCATACTCAACCTCGGCATCGGAAATGGAGGTTAAGCAATGAGGGCACCAGTTGATAATCTTCTCGCCTTGATATATAAGTCCCTTTTCGTAAAGGCGAACAAAAACCTCTTTAACGGCTTTAGAGCAACCCTCGTCCATTGTAAAACGCTCGCGCTCCCAATCACAGGAGGTGCCAAGTTTTTTAAGCTGAGATACAATTCTTCTGCCGAACTTATCGCGCCAATCCCAGGCACGAACCAAAAATTCTTCACGGCCTATATCCTCTTTGGTGATTCCTTCTTTACGCATAGCTTCAACAATTTTTGCTTCGGTTGCGATTGAAGCGTGGTCGGTTCCGGGAATCCACAAAGCATCGTAGCCCTGCATACGGCGCCAGCGGATAAGAATATCTTGCAAGGTATTATCCAAAGCGTGACCCATATGAAGCTGACCCGTGATATTGGGTGGCGGAATAACTATTGTATAAGGCTTTTTACTTTCGTCTACCTCGGCGTGGAAATAACCGCCATTTATCCAAAAATCGTAAATGCGGTCTTCAACGGCCTGAGGCTCGTATTTTTTTGCAAGTTCTTTTTGCATTCTGAAATCCTCCAATACGGACTAATAACTTATTAAATATAAAACAAAATTTCTGTATTGTCAATTCTTTTTGAATAATATCCGGGGCTAAAACACATAATAACACTGTCGGAAGTAGTTAAATTAAGCGTTTGCATACATCCGACCGCCGCCTTTCTTGAAAAAGAAGACGGCGTTTTTTATTATATCAGCTTAAGCTGTTCGCCCTGTTCTTCGCCAGTGGGCAGGCTGCCTGCAGCAGGAAGATTCTTTGCTCTGTAGCGGTGAGGCTTTGCCAGCAGACCTTCGGTATAAACCTTGGCGGAAGATACCTTCTGACCTCTTTTTTGGGTCATAACCGCAACACCTGCGGTATTTTTTGTGGTTTTTGTTTGCAAAGCTTCTGTGTTAAGAAGCAGCATTCGGCCACCGGTTGAGGATATAAGAATATCAGTTTCCTCGCGGATATACAAAGCGCACACCAAGGGGAATTTATCGGAATAGGCATTTATAAGCTTTTTGCGGTTGGTTTTGGTTTCGTATGCCTTAATGTCTACCTTTGCGACCCTGCCGTTTTCGAAAACAAACAGCATAAAGCCCTCGTATTCGTCGAGCACAGTCATATTAACGGGAATCTCGCCCTCTTCCATTTGAAGCTTGGCGGGTACATAATCACCCAACACGCTGGCCTTTGAATCGTCGAAGTCGCAGACACGGGTTTTGTAAACCTGGAACTTATTTGTGAAGAATAAAAGCTCTTTAGAGTTGGTGGTTTCCACAATGTTTTTAATCTCGTCGCCCTCTTTAAGCTTTTGCTCGCCACTCATTCTAAGGGACAGCGGAGTGATTTTCTTAAAGTAGCCCTCGTTAGTGAAGAACAGATGCACGGGGTAATCGGGGATTTCTATGGGGGCATCTGCTGCCTCACTGATTTCCTCGGCGTTTATAATCTTTGTGCGACGGGGTTTGCCGTACTTCTTAATAACGCCCTCAAGCTCTTTGATTATGATTGTGTAAACCCTTGTACGGGATTTAAGAATTGCTTCATAATCGGCAATCTGGGCTTCTAATTCTTCAATATCCTTTAATTGTTTCAGAATATATTCGCGGTTAAGGTGGCGCAGCTTGATTTCTGCAACGTATTCTGCTTGAATTTCATCGATACCGAAGCCAATCATAAGGTTGGGAACAACCTCTTTTTCCTCTTCGGTTTCGCGAACGATTTTTATTGCCTTGTCGATATCAAGAAGTATTTTGGAAAGGCCCTTTAAAAGATGAAGCCTTTTCTGTGCTTTGGTAAGGGAGTAATAAACCCTGCGTTTTACACATTCACTTCTGAAAGCAACCCATTCTTCCAATATTTCTTTAACACCCATAACCTTGGGGTAACCTGAAATCAGAATGTTAAAGTTACAGGAAAAGCTATCCTGGAAGGGGGTTAATTTAAACAGCTTTTCCATAAGCTTTTCGGGGTCTACTCCCCTTTTAAGGTCGATAGTAACCTTAAGACCGCCAAGGCCTGTTTCGTCGCGGATATCGTTTATTTCGGTTATCTTTTTAAGCTTAATAAGCTCAATAACCTTTTCGATTATTGCTTCCACCGTGGTGGAGGGAGGAATTTCGGTAACGTCAATACAGTTTTGAGATTTGTCGTAGGTGTAAACCGAACGAACCTTAAAGCTGCCGCGACCTGTATCGTAAATGCTTTGCATTTCTTCCTTATTATATATAATCTGGCCGCCTACGGGAAAGTCGGGAGCAAGTAAGGTTTCGGAAATATCTACGTCGTTATCGCGGATATATTCAATGGTAGTGCGGCAAACCTCTTCTAAATTAAAGGGGCAGATGTCACTCGCCATACCAACCGCAATACCCTTGTTAGCATTAACAAGAATCGATGGGTAGGTTACGGGAAAAAGCACCGGCTCTTTCTTGGTGGCATCGTAGTTATCTACAAAATCCACAGTATCGCTGCCGATATCGGCAAACAGTTCGGCGGCAATTCCCGAAAGGCGAGCCTCGGTATAACGGGAGGCAGCACACTGCATATCGCGGGAATATGCCTTACCAAAGTTACCCTTGGAATCTACATAGGGGTGCAAAAGCGCCTGATAGCCTTCGGAAAGACGTACCATTGTATCGTAAATTGCGGCGTCGCCGTGGGGGTTAAGCTGCATTGTGCGGCCAACGATATTGGCAGATTTAATTCTGCCACCGTTGAGAAGACCCATTTCATACATAGTGTAGAGGAGCTTTCTGTGTGAGGGCTTGAATCCGTCAATCTCGGGGATTGCACGAGAAACTATAACGCTCATTGCGTAGGGCATATAGTTGCTTTCAAGGGTTTCGGTGATGGGCTGGTCAATAACCATACCTGCATCGGCTATATAAACATTCTCTGCCAAACCGCCCTCGGGGGTTATGGCAGGGTTTTTCTTTTTTCTTGGTGCCATATTGCTCCTCCTTTCTTATGCTAAATCAAGGTCGTCAAGATAGCGATAGCCATTCTCGGCGATGTAATCTTTTCTGCCACTGAGGTTATCACCCAACAATAAATCAAACATTTCTTCGGTGCGCTCAGCATCGCGGGCAAGTACCTTAACAAGCCTGCGGGACACGGGGTTCATAGTGGTCATATTCATCATATCCGGTTGGTTTTCACCAAGACCTTTTGAACGCTGAATAGTATACTTCTTCTCCCCTATTTCTTTTAAAATCTCGGCCTTTTCGCTTTCATCGTAGGCGAAATAGGTTTTATCTTTTGTGGTGATTTCGTAAAGTGGTGTTTCGGCGATATACACCTTGCCTGCATCGATTAAAGAAGGCATAAGGCGGTACATCATAGTTAAAATAAGTGTGCGAATCTGGAAGCCGTCTACGTCGGCATCGGTACAGATTATAACCTTATTCCACCTGAGCTTGTCAAGATTAAAGGTGGAAAGGTCTTTATTGGCTTTCGACTGCACCTCTACACCACAGCCTAAAACCTTAACAAGGTTGGTTATGATTTCACTTTTGAAAATTTTATTGTATTCTGCCTTTAAGCAGTTGAGAATTTTGCCGCGAACCGCCATAATCGCCTGGAAGTTGGGGTCACGTGCCAACTTACAGGAGCCTAAAGCCGAATCACCCTCAACTATAAACAGCTCGCGCTCGGAGGTATCTCGGCTACGGCAGTCTACAAATTTGGGAATTCTGTTAAGCGGGTCGTCGCCCTTTTGCAGAGTTTGCTTTAAATTCAAGCGCTCTTTCTCACTTTTTTCGCGGCTGCGCTTGTTTATAAGAACCTGTTCGGCAATTTTATCGGCTTCTGCCTTGTTTTCTATAAAGTAAATCTCTAAATTGCGGCGGAAGAAGTCGGTCATTGCCTCTTGAATAAATTTATTCGTTATTGCCTTCTTGGTCTGGTTTTCGTATGAGGTCTGGGTTGAGAAGGAGGAAACCACCAACACAAGACATTCTTCAATGTCGGTAAAGGAGATTTTGCTTTCGTTTTTCTGGTATTTATTATTCTGCTTAATGTAACTGTCAATCTGCGAAACGAAGGCACTGCGAACTGCCTTTTCGGGAGCACCGCCGTATTCAAGCCAGCTTGAGTTGTGGTAATATTCCTTTAACTGCTTGCGGTTTGAGAAGCAAAGAGAGGCGTTGATTTTAACGCGGTAAGGCTTCTTATCCTCGCGGTCGCGACCCTGCTGCTCGGTTTGCCAAAATTGAACCGAGGAAAGCCCGTCTTCGCCGATAAACTCGTTAAGATAATCTTTAATACCGTCTTTATACTGAAACTCTTCGGTGTGAAATCTTGCACCCTCTTGGGTTTTAAGCTGGAAAAGAACACCATCGTTAACAATGGCCTGACGGCGAAGAATATCGATAAAATAACTTGTGGGAATGTTGATATCGGTAAAAACCTTGATATCGGGCTTCCAGCGGATACGTGTGCCGGTATCTTTCTTATCGTAGGGCTCTTTTTTAAGACCGCCTACGTTCTCGCCATGCTCGAAATGCAAAGTATAGATAAATCCATCACGTTTGATTTCTACGTCCATATATTCAGAAGCATACTGAGTAGAGCAAAGGCCCAATCCGTTAAGACCTAAAGAAAACTCGTAGCTTCCACCTTCATTGGTTTTGTATTTACCGCCTGCGTACATTTCGCAGAACACAAGCTCCCAGTTGTAGCGGTCTTCTGCCTTGTTAAAATCTACAGGAATACCACGACCAAAGTCTTGCACCTCGATAGAGTTATCGGAATAGTAGGTTATAAGTATTTTTTTGCCGTAGCCTTCGCGAGCCTCGTCTATTGAGTTAGAAATAATTTCAAATACTGCGTGCTGACAACCGTCGATACCATCGGAACCGAAAATAACGGCGGGACGTTTGCGAACTCGATCGGCGCCTTTTAATGAGGAAATACTGTCGTTGCTGTATTCTTTTGCCTTTGTAGCCATAATACACATCCTAATATAAATTTACATAATATAACAGAATAATTATACACAATATATGGTGGTTTTGTCAAGTAATTCCGCCACAATCCACCCATAATATGCTATTAGTATGCCAATTACTAAACGCTGTTTTCAAAATGATTTGATATTTTTCAAAAAAACACTTGCTTTTTTTAGGTATTTATTATATAATTAACAGCGTTGACGAAAGTACAACAGTATATAAGCCGTGGGAATGGAATTGGCAGTTTTCGGCAGAGCGCTGCCCTACGGCAGATGAAGCGATAGCCGAAAAGGCGCAGCGGTCGAAATTTTGCACCGCTCCAAGGTGCTGAAAATTTCGGGCACCGCAAGAGTCACGTGTGATGTGGCTGAACTCTATAGTGTATAATTTTATATTATATAAGCCGATGTGATGGAATTGGCAGACGTGACGGACTCAAAATCCGTTGGTAGCGATACCGTGCGGGTTCAAGTCCCGCCATCGGCACCAAAAAACCTAAGTTAACCTTTATGGTTGGACTTAGGTTTTTTCTTTGAAATTTTAGATGGTGGGACTTGAAGCCTAAGAGGGTTTCGGCGTTAAGAAAACAGTCCGATGGACTGTTTTTAGCCGAAAGGTGTGAAGTCGGGTACCGAACGCGTAGCGTTGGGTCGACAAGCAGGGCGGATTGCAAGGCAATACGCGTCCCGCCATCGGCACCAAAAAACCTAAGTTAACCTTTATGGTTGGACTTAGGTTTTTTCTTTGGAATCTTAGTTGGCGGGACTTGAAGCCTAAGAGGGTTTCGGCGTTAAAAGAACCCCCACTCGGCTGAGTGGGGGTTAACTATACCTGATTATTCGTGGTTATGACCTTCGTGGTCTTCTTCTGTTTCGGTAGATTCTTCTGTATCTGTGGTTTCTTCGGTTTCGGGAGTTTCAACGGTAAGGTCGATATCCTTAACATCGATACGGTTGTATGCACGGCTGTGCTTTTCAAGATCTAAACCTTTACAGAATTTTTCTAAATCCTTGTTAAACTCTTCATCTTTAAGAAGATGGAGAATTAAATTATGATAACCCTCAAGATATTCATCTTCCTTGCTGATATTCTGTTTTTCAACAAGAATCATCTGGGTTTTATCTTCACTGAGGATAACCTTTACATCGCCGGTCTTAAGCTTGTTAACAGCATCGAAAAATTCAGATGCATAGTCACCGGTTTCTTCTGATGCATATACAGTTGCGGCCTCTTCTGCAGAAGGTGTGGTGGTTTCGCCGGTAGATTCGTCGGTAGTAGTTTCGTATTTTTTAGCATACTCGTCGAATACTTTTTCAAAACTTTCGCCTTTTTCAATTCTCTCTTTATAACCATTAAGAAGCTTTTTAGCCTCTTTTTCGGTCATACCTTCGGTTTCGGTGGCTTCTTCAGCATCATCAGATTTTTCGGCAATGGCAATAGAAATCTGGTTACCAAGAACGAAGTTATCCTTGAAATAACTTTCAATGGTGGCGTCGTCTACAGGGTTACTGCCCTTTTCGTCGTATATAGACAGGAAATAAAGCTCTTTATAGGTTGAAAGGCCATAATAAGAACCATACAGGTTTACCATTTCGTCTACGCCGGCTTTTGCAAGCTTAGTATAGGTTTCCTGACCTACACCATTCTGTTCGTAAATGGGTGAATAGAGCATAGGAACCAGGCTTTCGATATTAGCTTCTGCTGCCTCGTCGAATTCAAGCTTTAAATCCTCTTGCTTAATGCTGATACCTGCATAAGTGCGAAGAATCTCTTCGGCACGAGCCTCAATCCACTTGTAATACTCGGTTTTGGTTTTCTTGCCGTTTTCGTTGGTTTCTTCAACCTTTTGTTTAGAGAAATCCTTTATCTCTTTGTCGGGATTACTTTCTGTAATAATGCTCTGTGCCTCTTGAGTTGCTGTGGTTAAGGCGTAAAGATATTCGGCTGTAGTAAGGTCTACAGATTTGCCGCTTTTTTTATCTTTAGCGGTGATAGCAACCTCGTTTTTCGGATGGCAGGCACCAAGAGTAAGCAGTAAAGCTGCGCTGAGCAGAATTGCAAAAATGCCTCTTAACTTTTTCATTTTATAAATCCTCCTTATTAGGAAACAAATAAATATAAAAGAATTATACACTATATTTCTTAAAATGTCTATTGGTTTTTAAAAATTTTTTCTGTTTATCGTTCCATAACCGTTAAAATTTCGAATAAATTGTCAATTACTGTGTTGTTTTTATCTAATCTTACGGCAACGTAGGGCTTGGCTCCGGCACTAAGCATAGCCCTGCCCCTAAGGGTTGAGCAGATCTTGGCAACCGGTTCTGAAGTTATGTTGCTGATATATAGTAGCAAACTACCCTCTCGTTGGGAAATTTCTTTTATACCAAGCAAGGCTGCCCTTGCCCTGAGCAAAGATATATCGCAAAGAGCAAGTACGGATTTTGGCGGATCACCAAAGCGGTCGATAAGCTCGTCTATAACGTCTTCTCGGTCGGCTTCGGTACGAATATCCGAAATTCGTCGATACACACCCAGTCTTTGAGGAAGCACCTCGATATAGCTTTCGGGAATGTGGGCTGGAATTGAAAGGTCTACCAGACATTCTTCCTCGGCTTGGGGCTTTTTCTCTCCCTTTTCTTCACTTATGGCTTCGGATAGCAGTTTTAAATACATATCGTAGCCCACAGCCTCCATGTGTCCGTGCTGTTCACCGCCAAGAATACTGCCCGCACCCCTGATTTCTAGGTCGCGCATAGCAATTTTAAAGCCGCTGCCAAATTCGGTATATTCCCTTACCGCATTAAGCCGCTTGGTGGCGATATCGCTTAAGGCCTTGCCACGGCGGAAGCAAAGATAGGCATAGGCTCGCCTGGAGGAGCGCCCTACCCTGCCCCTTAACTGATGCAACTGCGCAAGACCCATTCTGTCGGCATCTTCAATAATAAGTGTGTTGGCGTTGGGAACATCTACACCTGTTTCAATAATTGTGGTGCAAACAAGAATGTCAATCTCGTGTTCAAGTAAGCGTTGCCAGATTCTCGACAGGGTTTCTTCGTCCATTTTACCGTGGGCAACACCGATTTTAGCCTCGGGAAAGCGCTGCTGAAGCCGGATAGCAACCGCTTCGATGCTCTCTACCCTATTGTGCAAATAGTATACCTGACCGCCCCTGCGGATTTCTCGGCTGATGGCATCGTTTATAATTCCCTCGTCCTGCTCTAAAACATAGGTTTGCACCGGATGTCTGTCTTGAGGTGCCTCTTCTATAACAGACATATCACGAAGTCCGGTCATTGCCATATTAAGGGTTCTGGGAATGGGGGTTGCGGTTAAGGTTAGCACGTCGATAAAGGGAAACAGCTCTTTAAGCTTTTCCTTTTGACCAACGCCAAAGCGCTGTTCTTCGTCTACAATAACAAGACCGATGTCGCGAAATTCTACGTCTTTAGAAATTAGCCTGTGGGTACCCACAAGTATATCGATTTCACCGCTTTTAAGTTTTCGAAGGATTTCGGTTTGCTGCCGCTTTGTGCGGAAACGGGAAATCATTTCAACATTAACGGGCAAGGTACCCAGCCTTGCTATTGCGGTGTTATAATGCTGCCAGGCAAGAATTGTGGTGGGCACAAGTATGGCACATTGCTTGCCCTCGGCAACGCATTTGAAGGCGGCGCGCAAAGCAACCTCGGTTTTGCCGAAGCCAACATCGCCACACAGTAATCTATCCATAGGAACAGCGCGTTCCATATCACCCTTAATTTCATTCACACAGCGGAGCTGGTCTTCGGTTTCTTTAAACTGGAATCTGCTTTCGAAATCGGATTGCAGGTCGGTATCTTCAGAAAAGGCAAAGCCCGGGGTTTGCATACGCTTGGCGTAAAGCACGGTCAGTTGCTTTGCCATATCCTTTACAGCACGCTTTACGCGGGTACGGGTACGGCTCCATTCGCTGCCGCCAAGCTTGTGAAGCCTTACTCCGCTATCTTCACGGGGGCCTATATATTTAGATACAAGGTCAAGCTGGGTTACGGGTACGTAAAGCACGTCGGCCCCTGCATATTTTATTTTTATATAATCCTTCTTTATTCCCTGCACGCTTATGGAATTTATACCGTCAAACACACCAATACCGTGGGAGGCATGCACCACGTAGTCCCCCAAGTGCAGCTCTTCTAACGAGCCGTAGGGCTTGGCGTCCTTACGCCTTGTGTTTATGCGGCTTTTCTTTGCGGTTACCCTGCCCTGGGTTATAAGGGTAAAATCGATTGAGGGAAGATAAAAGCCAGCCGAAAGTCCACCACAGGTAACGGTAACGCCTGTGGGAATTTTCTTGGGTTCTTCGATATAGCGATTTTTAATTCCGCCCTCGGAAAGCTCGCGGCTGAGAACCGATGCCGCCTTGTCAGCACCGGCTAAAATAACCTGGGTTGAACCCTTTCTTACCGACGACAAATCATCTAACAATGTAAAAACCGAACCACCCCAGAAAGAGGACTGCTGAAAAGCAAAATTTTCTATAGCTTTAATAGATGTTTCGTAGCTGCTTCTTGCAAAGCTTTCAAAATATATTGTGGGAAATTTTTGAAGTTTCTCGTAAAATTCAGAGGGAGAAAGAATGAATCTATCAAGGCCTGAGGAAATATTTCCTTCTTCATAAAGCTGCTTAATATCCTCGCCCATTTGCCATTGCTGGGCCTTAAGCCTTTCGGTTACCTTTAAGCTTTCGCTAACTATTATTTTGCAATCCTTGATATAGTCAAAAATCGTGGCTTCGCTGCCGAAAATCAAGGGAATGTAGCGGTCGAATGGAATCGAAATTCCTGCTATAAGGTCGTCGCAATCCCTGAAAATACGCTCTTTGGCTTTGTCGCTTAGCTTTTTGGTTTTTGCGGCATAGGCTTTGATATTTTTAACAAGCTCTTTTGTGTCTTCGCTGAAAACTTCCGCCGCGGGGCAGATTTTTGCTGTTTGTAGCTCCCCGGTGCTTCGCTGACTTTCGGTATCTATAACCGAAAGCTTATCTACCTCGTCACCCCACAAATCAATACGCAAGGGGGCGGTGTGATTGGGCGGGAAAATATCGATTATTCCGCCGCGGCAGGAAAACTGACCTGCACCTTCTACCATATCGCTTCTTGTATAGCCTGCCGCAACAAGCCTGTTTACAAGAGCGTCGGCCTCTATGGTATCGCCTACCGAAATGTTAAAGGTGTGCTTTGTAAGATATTCGGGCGGTACCGTTACTTGAGCTGCCGCATCGCAGCTTATAAGCACAACGTCAAAAGCCCTCTCAAGAAGACAAGAGAGGGTACCTATTCTTTTATGCTCGTACTCGCGGGAATATACGCTGACATTTTTAAGGGTAAAATCCCTTGCGGGAAAGCTGATTGGCCTTTTGCCTAAAGACAGCAGGTCTTCAGATAGCCTTGCACATTCCCCCTCGTCGGAGGTGATAACCGCAATGGGCATTTTATCGGAAGACATTGCCGAAATTGCAACCGCCTTGTGTATGTGGGATAGACCATTTATTGCAGCAGGGGTTTTGCCCCCCTTTAAAATGTCGCAAATCCGTTTGTACTCGGGTGTGGTTTTGAATACTGAATCAATAAAATCCATACTTCACCTAATGGTTGTATTTTGACATAGCGGAATCTACTCCACTTTTTACCATAACCTTAACCGCCGCCACGGCATTGTCGATTACCTTATTCAAAGTATCGGCATCGGCTTTATCGAATTTGCCCAGCACCCAGGCCGCAAGGTCGTAATCGGGGTGGGGCTTTTTACCAACACCTATTTTAACCCTGGGAAAGGCATTGCTACCCGACAAATCAATAATACTTCTTATTCCGTTGTGGCCACCGTGACTACCATCTCTGCGGATTCTAAGGCGGCCAACATCTAATGATACGTCGTCGAATACCACGATTACCTGCTGAGGCTCTAATTTATAAAACCGCATAATCTCGGTTACCGCCTCGCCGGAATTGTTCATATAGGTTTGTGGCTTGCAAAGCAGACAGCGGCTGTCGCCAATATCGCACTCTGTAAGAATAGATTTGAACTTCATTTTAGTAAAGCCTACACCCATATCCTCGGCCAGAGTATCCAATGCCCTGAAGCCGATGTTGTGGCGAGTTCCGTCGTACTTAGATTCAGGATTGCCAAGGCCCACTATAAGGAAGTCTATATTCCCTGTTTTGAATATCTTTTTCTTTAAAAACATATAAATTCCTCAAATATAATTATATATACTATTCAATTTATTATACTCCCGAAAGGTATTTAAAGCAAGATGAAAATTTATATTTATTTTGTTGTTTTTTTGTGATACAATAATGCTGTAAAAAAATTGGGGAGTTGCTGTTGTGGAATCATTAAAGGAATTATACAAAATAGGACGTGGGCCCTCAAGCTCGCACACAATGGGTCCCGAAAGGGCTGTTAAAAAAATAAAAGCAAATAGTACTGAAGCAGATTCATACAGGGTAGTATTGTACGGTTCATTGGCACTTACCGGAGAAGGTCACGGAACCGACAGAATTATTAAGGAAACACTTGCCCCTACCAAGTGTGAAATTCTATTCGACACTAAAACCGATTGCCCTGTGCACCCGAACACAATGGACATTACAGCCCTCAAAAACGGCAAAGAGCTTTCAACCCACAGAATATACAGCGTTGGTGGCGGCTCTATCGTTATAGATGGTGAATCAATGGAAGAAACCCCAAACAATAAGGTTTATAAATTAGAAACCTACGGTGAAATCTCGAAATACTGTATGGATAACGGTGTTAGAATATGGCAATATGCAGAAGAGTGCGAAGGTAAAGAGATTTGGGAATATCTTGCGGAAATATGGAGCGCAATGAAACTTTCCATCCACGAGGGACTAACCACAGGGGGGATACTTCCCGGAAAACTGGGCACCCAGCGCAGAGCACAGATTTTATATAATCAGCGGCACATCGACGAATCAGCTCAGACACGCGAAAATCGGCTTGTATCGTCTTATGCATTTGCGGTAAGTGAGCAAAACGCCTCGGGTGGAAGTATAGTTACCGCCCCTACCTGCGGCTCCTGCGGAGTGTTGCCCTCGGTTTTAAAATATATGCAGGAAACCAAGGGCTTTAGCGACACTGAAATATTAAGAGCACTGGCAACAGGTGGAATTGTGGGCAATATTATTAAAACCAACGCTTCTATCAGTGGTGCGGAATGCGGGTGCCAGGCAGAAATCGGCTCGGCCTGTTCAATGGCGGCCGCCGCTTTGGCAGAGCTATTCGGAATGGGGCTTCATCAAATAGAATATGCCGCCGAAGTGGCAATGGAGCACCATTTAGGGCTTACCTGCGACCCCATTGCAGGGCTTGTTCAAATACCCTGCATAGAGCGTAACGCCGTTGCCGCAATGCGGGCAATAAATGCTCTTTCCCTTTCTAACTTTTTGGCAGATTCCCGCAAAATCAGCTTTGACGTTGTGGTGGAAACAATGTATAACACAGGCCGCGACCTGCACATCGGCTACCGCGAAACTTCAGGAAGCGGTCTGGCAAAGTTCTATAATCTTAAATAATTCTAAGCAAAAAGAGTTTTCGGTTAAATGTAATTCGAAAACTCTTTTTGCTTTATAATTAAGTTTCTATTTCCTCTAAAAAGAAGGAAGCAAGACTCGGCCAGGTGCAGGTAAGTTGAAGCTCATGTAACTGATACCGCACAACCTCACCACCGGGAAGAAGTAAGATATATTCACCGTCGGCAGCCTTTGCAAATACAACCGCTTCGCTACAAATCAAGTTGTTGTATTCTGTTTGCAGATGGTGAAATTCAGTTGTTTCTTCTATTGACTCGTCAATGGATAATAAACTATATTCATCGGATATGGCTCCGCCGTTTGCAACCTTGTAGTAAGGAATTAACCTTTCGTCCAAAACCGATTGGAGCACCTTTTCGGTAGCGCGTTTGCTAAAGTATTCGGGAGCTTCCCGTTTGGCTAATCGCAACTCCTTCAAAGCAATGTTTTCGGTGGCAACGCGAATAGGCTTTTCCTTTTTTAAATGCTTTAAATATTCAGCGTATCGAAGTTCCTTTTCTTCTTTTGTAATGGCACAGTAATTATTTTCAAGTTTTCGCTTTCTATAAGGACGAGCTTTAAGAAAGTTCCATTTATCCACTACCAAAACAGGCTCGAAATCAGCAACCTTGGCTAATCCTTTTTCTATAAGAAAATCACGACAGTTTTTCCTTATTAACAAAGTGCTGCAAAAATCTCTTGTTGATATTCCGATGAAATCGCAATCAGTTTCGGGTAAGGTATCCTTATCGACAGCAAGGGGTAAGTCACATGCAAATTTCTTGTTATTGTTATATATAAGCATCACATGTTCAGGTAAATCCGCTATGTCGCTTTTAGATAAATTTTCATCTCTATAACAATAGAAATGTGGCAGCATTTTTTGAGGATACGCTGTGAAATATTGTTTAGCCTTATAACGACCTATATCCCTTTGCCAAACAAAATCGACACCCTTAAATCCAGCGTCGGTTATTGCACTCACAACATCTTCTCGAAATATTGTGAACATATGACAACCGACGGTGGTAAACCTTATATTTGAGGGCATAGCATAGGCTTTGAGTTCGCCTATTTCTTCCTCATCCCATCCGCTACACTCTAAATAACCGCCCTTAGGTTCACCTTGGACTATATACCACTCGGTGTCGTAGTCGTAAGATAAACTTAAATTATAGTCTATTCTTACTTCGACACCCTCGCGTTCTGCTTTTTCAGTAATACATTTTAATAGATCGAGTGTTGGAGTAATGTTTTGACAGCGGCCTATACTATCAGTTTTATATCCTAACTCTGTTACGAACTTTTTGGATGCGGAAATATCCAATTCTTGATAATCAATATGTGATTTCCAAACTAAAGAAAAATCCATTTTCTCTACAATGTATTTTTCATCAATAGCCTTATTGCAAAGTTTAATCATAGGTATACCCTCTTCGGAATAATGTCTGTATGCTAATTTTAACACTCGGAACATTAACTGTCAACAAAAACACCCCGCGGCGAGTGGACAAGTCCACAAACCGCGGGGTGAAGTTATTGCAATAAGCTTAAAACTAAATTAGTTGAGCTCTGCGAAGTATTTGATTGTACGAACCATCTGGCTGGTGTAGCTGTTCTCGTTATCGTACCAAGAAACAACCTGTACCTGATAGGTGTCGTCGTCGATCTTAGCTACCATAGTCTGAGTAGCGTCGAAGAGAGAACCGTAGGTGATACCGATGATATCAGAAGAAACGAGCCCTTCTTGGGTGTAACCGAAGGAAGCAGAAGATGCAGCCTTCATAGCAGCATTGATGCCTTCCTTGGTGATGTCCTTACCCTTAACAACAGCGGTAAGAAGAGTGGTAGAACCGGTAGGAACGGGAACACGCTGAGCAGCACCGATGAGCTTGCCGTTGAGTTCGGGAATAACAAGACCGATAGCCTTAGCAGCGCCGGTAGAGTTAGGAACGATGTTAACAGCAGCAGCACGTGCACGACGAAGGTCACCCTTTCTGTGAGGACCGTCGAGAACCATCTGGTCGCCGGTGAAGGCGTGAACAGTGGTCATAATACCGCTCTGGATAGGAGCGTAGTCGTTAAGAGCCTTTGCCATAGGAGCAAGACAGTTGGTGGTGCAAGATGCAGCAGAGATGATGGTATCGTCTGCAGTGAGGGTACCCTCGTTAACGCTGTAAACGATTGTGGGAAGATCGTTGCCTGCAGGAGCAGAGATAACAACCTTCTTAGCACCGGCATCGATGTGAGCCTGAGACTTTGCCTTAGGGCAGTAGAAGCCTGTGCACTCGAGAACTACGTCTACACCGATTTCGCCCCAGGGAAGATCTGCAGCGTTCTTTTCTGCGTAGATTTTGATTGTTTTACCGTCAACAGTAATGCTGTCTTCGCCGGCAACAACTTCGTGCTCGTAACGACCCTGTGCAGAATCGTACTTAAGAAGATGTGCAAGCATTTTTGCGTCGGTAAGATCGTTGATAGCAACAACCTCGTAACCTTCAGCACCAAACATCTGTCTGAATGCGAGACGGCCGATACGGCCAAAACCATTAATAGCTACTTTTACCATAATAGTAACCTCCAAATAAATTTTTACTTCCCTATTTTAACCAATTTTTCTGAAAATTGCAAGATGTAATAGTATTTTTTAATGGATTTTTTTATTATTTCTACAAATAACACAAAAATTTCGGTTTATTTCACCATTAAATAGTTAATTTTTTAACGATTTCGCCCTTGTCTTGGATATTATTGCCGATGCAATTGCCAAAACAATACCCACTACAGTTACTATAACCGTGGTTTTAAGGTCGATATTTTTGATTGCGGTAATATCGTAGCCTTTTTTTGTTTGAATTGAAAAGAACACCATAACTGCATCGAACACCACGGTTGCAACAATAAACAATAAAGAAAGTGCACCAAACAAGCCTATAGATGCGCCCTCTTCCTTTCTCAGCCTTGTTGGCATTTCCGTTCTAAGGTTAATTACTCTGGCAAGATACCACACCGCTGCCAGGGTAATTACGGTTTCGGGAATCATATATGCGGCGTTATAGCCTAAAGAATAGATGAGTCCATCTTTAGTGGGAATTGAAACGCCTTCCCAAACCGTACAGCCGGTTATAACGTGGCATATATAACGAAGAACGCACACCGCTATTGTTGCCACCGATATTTCCAAGGACTGGCTAATTTTGCCTTTAGGGCACAGACCCACCAGACCTAAAACCGTAAATGCTACTATGTAATCAAGCATTATTATTGCAACAGCAGCTAAAAGCGAAGTAGCGTAAGACAAATTGCTTACACCCAAAAGCAATTGAATTACAGCATATACCAAGCCAACCGTAATTCCCTTTAAAAAGCCGTAACGATAAGCAAATATAATTATTGGCAGCATGGAAACGGCCGTAACCGAACCGCCATAGGGCATTTTGATAATTGCAATCATACTTAATACTGTGGCGGCAGCAACCATTATTGCTCCCTCGCACAGCCACATTACTTTGGATTTTTTCATTTTGTTTTCTCCTTTTACATTATTCGTCTTTTCCCTTCTGCAGTAAGGGAAAAGCAGCAACAAATTAACATAAATAGATACAAACAAAAAAGCCCTGCAAATAATGCAAGGCAGATGTAAATAAAAACGTATTTCTAACATCCCTACGCCGGCATTATCCGTATCAGGTTTATAGGGTTGGAATAAATCCTCTCAGCCGTAAAAACAGCACCCCTTGTTAATTTGTCGAATAAATAATATCACCACCGGGGGATGTTTGTCAAGATATTTTATAAAAAAATTGGTAATGCTAATAAAAAAAGGAAAGGAAGTGTTTTCAAATGAAACACGAAATAGCAGATATAAAAGGCTACGAGCTTATGGATTCGAGAGGAAACCCCACAGTTGGTGCAAAGGTGATTTTGACCTGCGGCGCCGAAGGGTTGGCGCTGGCCCCCTCGGGTGCCTCCTGCGGAGCCTTCGAAGCCCACGAATTAAGAGACGGAGACCCAAAGCGTTATGGCGGAAAAGGGGTTAAAAATGCAGTAATAAATATAGAAGAAATAATTTCACCCAAGCTGCGAGGCACCTGCTGTGACCCACGAAAAATTGATAAGCTTATGGTTGAGCTTGACGGTACGGACAATAAGTCTAACCTTGGTGCCAACGCAATGCTGGCTGTATCGCTGGCGGCGGCCAGGGCTGCGGCCAATGCCGAAAGAATTCCCCTTTTCAGATATTTGGGCGGCTGCAGCGCCATTCGTACACCAATTCCAATGATGAACGTGCTTAATGGTGGCGCTCACGCAGCTAATAATGTTGATATTCAGGAATTTATGATTATGCCCATAGGTGCTAAAAGCTTTGCAGAGGCCCTTAAAATGGGTGCCGAAACCTACCACGCTTTAGGTAAAATATTGAAAAAGCGCAAGCTGCTTTCCGGCGTTGGTGACGAGGGTGGATATGCTCCCAATCTTACCGACGATACAGAGGCGCTGGACTTGTTGGTAGAGGCAATTAATGCCGCAGGCTACACCGAAAAGCAAATCGGCATTGCTCTGGACATTGCTTCAAGCGAATGGTATAAAAATGGTGAATATCACCTTCCAAAAAGAAAGGAAAACTTAACTTCGGAGCAGTTGGTAGATTATATTGAAAGCATTTGCTTAAAATATCCCATAATATCCGTAGAAGACGGACAGGCGGAGGAGGATTACGAAGGCTGGAAACTGCTTACAAAACGTTTGGGCAGTAAAATTCAGTTGGTTGGTGATGATTTATTTGTTACCAACACAAAACGCTTGCAGGACGGAATTAACGGCGGCTATGCCAACGCCATTCTTATAAAGCCAAATCAGATAGGAACCCTTAGCGAAACTCTTGAGGTTATTGATACTGCAAAGCAAAACGGCTACAACACAGTTATTTCACACCGTTCAGGTGATACCGAGGACTGCTTTATCGCAGACCTGAGTGTGGCGGTAAACAGCGGACAGATAAAAACCGGTGCGCCTGCCAGAAGCGAGCGTGTAGCAAAGTATAACCGATTGCTGCTTATAGAAAAAGAAATTATCGGCGAGAAAAACAATCGAATATTATAAAAATCTGCAGTTTTTTTGTGTTTACAATATCTCTTTTTTATGGTAAATTAAATGTAGAAAAGAGGTATTACATATGTTTACGGATAAAGACGTGCTTTGTTTCTTTGGTGACAGCATTACCGCAGCTGGTATGTGGATTGCCGAGGTTTACCAAAAACTGCGTGGCAAAAAAATTAAATGCTACAACTGCGGAGTACCTGGTGCCACCGCCTACGACAGCTATCCAAGGCTTCACTCCCACTGCCTTATTCATAACCCCGACTACGTTGTAATTATGTTCGGTATGAATGATATAACCAGAGAAATGTACGCCCCTGATTGTGTAACCCCTGAAAAGGAGAAAATTAAAGAAGCTTCGCTTAAAAGATATGCTGAATACCTTGAGCTTATTGTTAACGACTGTATAACCCACGGTGCCACACCTATACTTTGCACACCTACACCATACGACGAAATAAGCGACGTTCCCGAAAAAAATATTTGTTGCAACAAGGGTCTTGTAGCCTGTGCTGAAACAGTTATTGAAATGGCTGAAAAATACCATTGTCCATTTGTTGATTTTCAAAAAGAAATACTGAAACTTATTCCCCGCATGAGCATTATAGGCCCCGACCGCGTACACCCCAACAATTTCGGGCACCACGTTATGGCCCAGATATTTATGGAAACTCTCGGCGTAATTGACAGCATCGATTTCAACACAAGCTTTAAAATGGATAATTGTAATTCCGAAAGATTTGTGGTTGAACAAAAACTGACAACCATTAACTACGTTGAATACTGCGTGCTGGAAAAAACAGACAGAGAAAGACGATTCACCCTGGCTGAGCGCAAAGCTGAAATCCAAAAATTATACGAAGAGTGTGAAGACAAAGAAGCATTCATTCCCCAAGCATATAAAAAGTTTTTAGACACTATCGATTTTAAAGAAAATTTGATGGCAGAGCTTGTAAAGCTGACCGTTTGATTTTAATTTTCTATTGACTTATATTAATTTTGTGTTAATATATTAATTTAGGAGTACGTAATTTTACTTCGAGAGTGTTTGTTAATTATGGAGGTAACAAAATGATTGAAAGAAGAAATAAAAGAACTGCGCGAATTGGTATGTTTGCCGTTGCACACGATACATATTGGGATCAGTTCGAAGGCTTGCTCGACAACATTATGGGCTATCACCACGATGCTGTAAAGCTGGTTGAAACCAACGATGTTGAGGTTATCGACTACGGAATGGTAGACTCAAGCATTAAGGCATACGACGTTCTGCCCAAAATGAAGGGCGATAGCTTAGACGTTGTTATCTGCAATATGGTTACATACGCAACATCATCTGTGTTTGCACCCATTGTTCGCGACCTTGACGTTCCTATGATTTTATTGGCTGTTCAGCCCCTTAATGAAATGGATTATTCAAAGGCCTGCACCTTTATGCAGCTTGAAAACGATGCGATTTGCTCCGTTCCCGAATTTATCGGCGTTGCAAACCGTCTTAACCGCAAAATTCACGACGTAATCATCGGCGCACTTTACGGCGATAAGGTTGTTGAAGCCGGACTTCACGAATGGTGTGATATCGCTAAGGTTCTTCACGACCTTAAGGGGGCCAGAATGGGCCTTATGGGTCACGTTATGGAGGCTATGTACGATATGCATGCCGACCCCACCGCAATCTCTTCTGCCTTTGGTTGCCACGTTCCCCTTCTTGAAATTGAGGACGCTGTTGAGGCCTACGAAGCGGTTACCGAGGAAGAAATCGCTGCAAAGTCTGAAATTATTTGCAGAGAATTTGATATGCCTAACCCTGTTAGCGATCCTGTTACAGTTAAGCTTACCGACGAAGACCTTTATCAGGCTGCAAAAACCGCCGCTGCTCTTGACCGCTTGGTTGAAAAATTCCAGCTTACCGGCCTTGCTTACTATTATGAAGGTAGAGAAAACACCATTCAGAGATTGGTTGCTTCCTCTTTTATTCTTGGTAACTCGCTCCTTAACGGTGAAGGCATTCCCATGTGCGGCGAATACGATATTAAAACCTGTATCGCTATGCTGATTATGGACAGACTTGACATTGGCGGCTCTTTTGCTGAGTTCCATCCCTTCGGTTTCGATGGCAACTACATTCTTGTTGGTCACGACGGCCCCCACCATATCCGCGTTGCAGAAGGCAAGCCCGTTGTTCGCAGCCTTCTTAAATACCATGGTAAGCCCGGTCACGGTGCTTCAATTGAATTCAAGCTCAAGGAAGGCCCCATCACAATTCTTGGCATTACCCAAAAAGGCGACGGTTCCTTTAAGTTTGTTATTGGCGAGGGTGAATCCCAGAAGGGTGCAATTCCTCCCACCGGCAACACCAACACCCGCGGTGTGTTCGGTGACGATACCCGCGACTTTATTAAACGTTGGGTAATGGAAGGTCCCACTCACCACTACGCTTTAGGTATTGGCCACCATGCCGATACTATTAAGAAGATTGCCGATATTCTTGGAATCGAAGCTGTTATTGTCAGATAATAAATAATTATAGCAGGTGGCTCATCGATTTGGGCCACCTGGTTTTTTGAGGTGCTGCTATGAAGATAAGTGTACAAACCGGCGGAATTATTGAGAATTTCGGAGTTGAGGAAACCTATGCCCTTATAAAAGAGGCAGGCTTTGAGGCGATTGATTGGAACATAGACCACGCTTGGGACCCTGCAATAATTTGGGGCAAACATCAGCTTCCTTTAGGCAACATTTTCGAAAAAGAGCTTCCCGAAATTCTCGAATATCACAAAGAGGAACTTGAAGCTATAAAGAAAAATGGACTTATCATTACTCAAGCCCATGCTGTTATGCCGGCAACCCACACCCTCGTTCCCGACCTGTTCCCCTATTTTATTGAGAACTGTAAAAATTGTATTAGGCTTTGTAATGCGGTAGGTTGTCAGCGTTTAGTTGTTCACGGAGTTTGTATGGATAATGCGCTTTTGGACCTTACCACAAAAGACATTGATGAAATGAACAGACAGCTTTACGAATCTTTAATACCCGTGCTGAAGGATACAGACATTATGGTATTGCTTGAAAACCTTTTCAGTTGGGACAACGGACCTGTAGAGGGACATTGTCAGAACGGAAAAGAGGCGGCTGATTTCATTGACTATCTTAACAAAAAAGCAGGAAAAGAATCCTTTGGTTTCTGTTGGGACATCGGCCACTCAAAACTGCTGGGCAAGGATTTCCGCAAATTTACATCAGCATTAGGTCACAGAATCAAAGCCCTACACATCCACGACAACGACGGCGTTAATGACAAGCATTTGGCTCCATTCACAGGTTCGGTAAATTGGGATATGTTCATAAAATGCCTTAAAGATATCGGCTATTCCGGCGACCTGAGCTTTGAAACCTGCACCCAGATTACCACAGCCTTTAAATTTGACCCCGACCTTGTTAAGCCTTGGCTTAAATTGATTGCTGAAACAGGTAATGTTTTCAAAAAGAAAATTCTTGATTAATATAAAAAACTTCGCAAAGAAATTCTTTGCGAAGTTTTTTAGTTATTGGGTTTGTGCTGAATTTTAGAGGTTTTCTCGGTTATTTTTTCGAATACATAGCCGTTGTTATTTCCGTAATCTATAATAGATTGCAGTGCGTCGGCAGTAGTTCCCTTGCCGCCGCTGTCGTGAAGCAACACAACGTTGGTGCGATTTTTATAAAGCCCGTTAATAACATTCTTCTTTATGGTATTTTTGCTAACACAATAACCGGAAGCGTCGCCGCTGTCGATATTCCAATCGAAATAGGTAAAGCCTTTTTTAGTTATCTTTTTTGCCAGCTTGCGCATAATACCGTGGTTGTAATTTCGGCTTACGGTGTTACTGGTGCCGCCGGGGAAACGTGAAAATTTTGCCTTGTAGCCGAAATCCTTCTTTATCTTTTTATATATCTTATTGTGATAATCCATATATGTATCTACAGATTTGTAAATCTTGCCGTAATTATGGGAATAGTTATGTATAGCCAAGGTGTGTCCCTCGTCTATCATTCTTTTTACAAGCGGCTTTTCGGAATCACTGTAATTTACAATAAAGAAGGTCGCCTTCACATTGTTCCTTTTAAGAATATCCAGCACCTCTTCGGTGACGGCACTGGGGCCATCGTCGAAGGTAAGGCAGATGATATTTTTCTTAGAAGTTTTAGACGCAGGATTTTTGATTTTCACCGTTTTCACTTCGGAATAATGGCTGTATATTCTGCCGTCTTTGGTGGTTTTAAAGGAGCGTATGCGAAAATAATACTTTTTCCCTGCTTTAAGACCTCGGATTGTTTTTGTGAGGGTTTTATTGTCTTTTATGGTTTTATATTGAAAGTCTTTGAAATCTTTATTGGTGCTGTATTCCAACCTATAGCCATCTGCCTTTGAGCTTTTCTTCCAGGTTACCTTTGCTCGCATAGTAAAATCAGATTTCAAGGATTTGAGTTGCACCTTTTTGGGAGCTATATTGAATTTGCCTGTCTTGGTGCCTTTGTAAGCATTTATGCCCTTAACCACAATAGAGGCCTTGCCGTAGTTTTTATTGTTTTTGTAACTGACGGTGTAATCTTTATTCTTTTTCAACTTTTGGCCTTTATAAAGCACCGTTACCCCAGGCTTGATTTTTTTACCGTTGTAGGTAAGGGTTTGTTTATGCTGTATTTCACAGCTATTTATAGGAATTTTTGCAGGCGGTGCGTTGTTTTGTAGCTCTGCCGCATTTACGCTAAAAAAACCGCAGCAAAGAATTATTGCCAAAATAATGGCCGTTAATTTTTTGAAAAACACTATTTTTCTTCCCTTGGATTGAATTTTTTACATTATAGCAAATATTATCATTCTTTGCAACGAAAAAGCACAAAAAATCCCTCTTTTTGAGGGATTTTTTGTTGTATTACCATTCTTCGTATTTTGACAATGCTTTCAGTTGCTGTTCGTTTAAACCGAAATACGCACGTTTATCAATAACTACACCATTTTTATCTTTAACGGTGTAATCCAATACCGCAACATCCTCACAGTTTTCTAAATTTTCCGTTTCCGCTTCCTTCAATATTTTCAAAGTTTCACTGCCAATTGTGTAATATGCAGCATCCCCCTTCATCAGAAAGAGTGCGTCACTATCGTAGGTGGATTTTTTAGAGTCAATAGCTTCGGTTGCCTTTTCGGCGTTACCATTGGAAAGAAGCTTGAAAAATGCCTTTTTCGTTTTTTTGAATTCGGGCCCTACGGGTATCCACATTTCAGTATCGTCAAGGTCACTTCTTGTTTTAATTTCGAAGGTAAAATATGAATTATCGGTAGTGAAATCATCTTTTATGAAAGATTCTAAGCCTACTCCGTCTTCTTTAACCTCTTCCATAAATATGCTGTATAGCTGGTCTGCGCTTGAGCTTAGATCCATCCAATCCAGTTCTACTTTCCATTTTTTGTCCCCCGGCTGCGGAAGTTCTTCATATTGACGACTATATTCTTCGGAAACTGCAAGCTTTTTAACCAATATATCGCTGTTTTCGGCAGCTACATACACGTTTCTGTGGTGATTGATTCCATTGCTTTTAATCTCAACCTCCCAAGCCACATAGTCACCGTATACGTATTTGCTTTCGAATTTATCTATGCCGCTTTTTATACACTCTGCATTTTCTTTTAGCGAATCAGATATAATCTCTTTAGTTTCGGTATCCTTTAATGTTACATCTATAACCTGATACTCTTTCAATCCATAGGGCTGGAAGCCTATACTTTGTATTGCCTTAGTGTTTGGAGTATAATTAATAGCCGCTGTTCTGTAGCCGAACATAACGGCAAAAATTGCCGTAAGGCCTACAATTACTATCAAAAACATAGGCATTGCTGTAAGCACTTTCTTTGCCTTTTTTGTTGATATCCACTCGTAAGCACAATAAACTATAAAGCTGAACAACAGTGAGAAAACAATTGTTGATAAATCGTACTCCTCGTAGTTTTCGCCATAAATCATTTCGAATATATATGAAGGCACGCCTATTCCCAATGCTACCGCAAGGGTGGTTCTTATTATCGCACGAAGGCGAGAAGATGCCGCCCACTTGCCCGCGGCTTCGCTATGGCGCTTATTAAACAAAATACAGCCTATTGTTATATAAACAAGGAACAGCACCAATGAATATATGTATGCACCAGCCGTAGCCGATGAGGTTGCACCGAAAATGGTATAATCTGCCTCACCAACAATTATATTCATTGCCATATTGTTTTTGTGATTGAAGATTGGGAATACCGAATATGCAGACATTGTAGGAACATTATCTATCACTACACCACTTATAGAAGAAATAACACCTTGCGGAAGTATCAATATTAAAAAGCCTGTAATAACCGCCGAAAATCCGGTTCCGCAAACGCTAACAGCTATACCGAAGGCAGAAACTGCAATTAAACCTGCAACTATAATTTCCAGCATATATAATATTGAAATTCCCCATTCTGTACCGCTATATCCACCCCATAGGCCTGCCACAAGGCAGCTTACAATCGCAATAAGGCTTATCCAGGATATAACCGCAAGAATAAAGCTGCAGAATATATTACTGCGCAATCTTGGGGCTGAAAAGTAGAAATCGCTTCCTGCACGATTGGTGGTGAATTTAAATATAGACACCATCATAAACGGTACAGCTACATAAACCAACAAGGGCAAAAGAGGGTTGGCATCCCTTAAACTTGTGGGTGCATAATATTCCTCTGTAAAGTAATAATCACTTGTTCTGGTTACCGCACCCTGCAAGGAAACCAGAACAAATATTGCCATTAGTATAATGCCGGATATTCGAAGCTGCTTAAAACCCTCAAAATACAGTTTGCGGCTAAATAACTTAGACATAAACATAACCTACACCTCCTAAAAAAGCTTGAAATGATAACCAAGAGCACTCATTTCGTGGGTAAATACTTCTTCTAATGTTAGGGGTAATACCTCTAACAACACAGGATTTAATAGCTTTAGCTTTTCGATGGTCTGCTCGCGGTCTCCCCTTGCAATAATGTTGGCAACCGACCCTTTTTGAACATAGTTAAGTATATCGACATCTGCAAATTCTGTGTGGTTGAACTCTCTGTTAAAGGCAATTTGCACCTTAAACAGCGAGGTTTTTAGGTCGTTAATTTCTCGCTCTAAAATAATACCACCTTGATGCAGCAGGGCTAACTGGTCGCAGGTATCTTCAAGCTCACGGAGAGAGTGTGAAGTGATTATTGCGGTTGCGTTTCTTCTAACTATTTCTTCGTAAATAATATTCTTTACTACATTTCTTACTATGGGGTCAAGGCCGTCGAAGGTTTCGTCGAAAAATATGTATTTAGGCTTTACCGCCAGCGATAAAATAATTATTGCCTGGCGGCGCATACCTTTTGAAAAGCCGTTCATGCTTATATTGGTATTTAGCCTTAATATTTCAGCCAGCTTTCTGAAAGTGCCGTAATCGAAACTAGTGTATATAGAAGCATACAGCTTTGCCATTCTCTCCATAGTGGCGCCGTTGGGAATGTACATTTCGTCGGATACATACATAAACAGCTCTTTTGCCTTGGAGTTTTCCCACACAGGCATATTGTCTATAAGCACTTCGCCGCTATCCGGTTTATAAACACCTGAAATCAGGCGCAAAAAGGTGGATTTACCCGCACCGTTTGAACCAATCATACCATATATGCTGCCCTCGGGAATGGTACAGTTTATATCTTTAAGTGCTGTAAAACCGTCAAAGCTTTTTGTTAGATTTTTTACTGTTATCATTAAAATGCCCCCTTATATATTTTCAGAGTACACTTCTGCTACTACAGAAATTATTTCTTCTTGTTTTATGCCGGCAAGCTTTAGCTCTTTAAATATTTCTTTAACCTCGCATAGCTTTGCGCGCCTGCTGTTTCCTATTATTTCAACTGCATTTTCCGCAACAAAGCAGCCCTTACCGGGCACAGAAACCAAAATCCCCATTCCTATAAGCTCGGAATAGGCTTTTCCTACCGTATTGGGGTTAACCGATGCCTCGTGGGAAAGCTTACGAACCGATGGCATTGCTTCACCTACAGCAATTATACCTGTTAATATATATTTTTCGGTTTGCTCAATAAGCTGTTCGTATACCGGCTTTTGTGATAGGCTGTTTACCTTGAACATAAAACACCTCCAAATCATGTGCTAACTGTACTATATCGATTAGTACAGTTATAGAATAACATTTTATACCAGTATTGTCAATAATTTTTACAATAAATTTATTGACAGCGAATTTTAGGGAATATATAATTATTAGTAGTAACGAAAGGTTGATGCTTTGTGAACATAAAATACAATGTTGCTGAATTGGTGGGAAACACCCCACTTATGGCAATTAACAACTATAAAAAGCAGTTAGGGCTTAATGCCAACGTGCTTGCGAAATTGGAATATTTCAACCCCGCCGGAAGTGTTAAAGACAGGGTTGCCCTTAATATGATTGAAGAGGCAGAAAAACGCGGCGACCTTAAACCCGGCTCGGTAATTATTGAACCAACCAGCGGCAACACCGGCATAGGCCTTGCAGCTATTGCTAATGCTAAAGGCTATAAGCTTATTTTAACAATGCCCGACAGTATGAGTGTGGAAAGAAGAAAGCTGCTTTCTGCCTACGGTGCAGAAATTGTACTTACTGAAGGTAAGCTCGGTATGCAGGGCGCCGTTGACAAAGCAGAAGAATTAAAGACACAATACGAAAACAGCTTTATTGCAGGGCAGTTTTATAACCCTGACAATCCCGATGCACACTATAAAACCACCGGCCCTGAAATATGGAGAGATACCGATGGCAAGGTAGACATTGTTGTGGCTTGCTTTGGCACGGGAGGAACGGTTTCGGGAATTGGCAGATATCTGAAAGAGCAGAATCCAAACATTAAAATTATAGGCGTTGAACCTGCCGATTCTCCCTTGGTTACAAAAGGCACAGCAGGGCCTCACAAAATACAGGGAATCGGTGCCAATTTTATACCCGATAACCTTGATTTGGAGGTTGTAGACGAGGTTGTAACCGTAACCACCGACGAGGCCTATTCCGCGGTTCGTGATATAGCCAAATTAGAAGGCGTGCTTGTTGGAATCAGCTCGGGTGCCGCAGTTTCCGCCGCCGAAAGAATTGCAAAGCTTCCCGAAAATGCCGACAAAACAATAGTTGTAATACTGCCCGACACGGGAGAACGATACCTTTCTTGCGAAATATTTTAACCAAAAACAGCTGACTCGTTATCTTAAACGAATCAGCTGTTTTGTTTTGGCTAAGTATTTATTGCTGAATATATTTTATTCCAACGTTCTTCGAAATCGGGTTCTGTGGTAAGGTCGGGTAAGAATCCTGCCTTCAAATACGACTTTATGGCCGGTATACGCCAATCGTCTGTGGTAAGATGGGCAGTTTCCATACCTTCGCTTTTGAGTGTGTTAAGGGCAATATCGTTCATAAGCCGACCCAGTCCCCTTCCCCTGAATTCCGGTTTGCAAACCACCATATGGATATATCCGTGACGTTTTATATAGTCGCAGACAACCGTAATTGTTGCGGCAGGCTTTTGGTCAACCATCAGGAAAAAGCACTTATCCTCCTCAAAGTTTTCAAGGCTTACCATATGTCTGTTAAAAAATTCTTGTGTTATATCTGCTATAGGCTCTGAAGATAGATACTTAATTATATCAAGCCATATATTGATAGCATCCTTCGTTTCGGTAAAACGTTTCAAAACCACTCCATCAGGTAAAGCTATCTCTTTTTTGGGAGTTCCGTCGTTTTTCCAGTTCATAATAAGCTGTGCCATATTTATTGCTCCTCGCGTTCCTTTAAATTGTCTTGAGATTCTTCCTTCGCTTTCTGCATTTCTTCCCCACGGCGTTTAACCTCTGCATAAATCTCGGGGGCAATATCAGGAGTCCCCTTGGAATACGAGGGCAGTAATTGTTCGCCGGCAACGGAAGTATCTGTACAGCGGCGGTCGTTTCTGTACTTGTTTCTAATTTCCTTAGAACGGAGATCCGGAATATACTGAGCGCTTCCGCCTTCAAGAACAGAAAGATAACCGAAAAAGCCTACCATCCACATATCTATGGCCTCGTAAACATCCACCACATCAGCCGATTTATTCCCTAACATATACTCGAATATGTTATGAAGGCATATTACGTCGCTACCTGCGTGGCCAAACGAGAAAATATCGGCATCCAGCTTTACTTCCGGAGTGTAAAAACTAACATCCTCTCCGTCGGCAGTGTTGGAAACGGCACGGTTAACATATACAGTTTTTGTGCCCTGGCATTCTGCATCCTTAAAGGTTGCATCTTCTCGGGCTGTTTCTATTCTTCCCTCGGCTCCGTAAACGGAATACCACACAGAATTTTTGGAAGGTGCAACACCGTGCAAGCTCTTTATAACAGCCCCGTTTTGAAGGGTGGCAAGCTCAACGGCATAGGCTCCTGCCTTGGCCCCCATTCTTGCCATACGTGACGTAAACGGCCCTTCCATACCCACAACCTTCACAGGCCGCTGACCCGATATATGGAGCAAGGGGCCAACCGAATGTGTGCAATAAAAAAATGCACTCATTGTGTTGCGCCAATGGTTGGGGTCGGCACGGGTAATCTCGTACCATATATCCTCGCAGTTGTGCATATATTCCCCTTCGCCGTATTCAAATTCGCCTAACTCACCGCTTTGCATTTGCCTTTTCATTTCGATTGGACCAAGCATATAACAATAGTTTTCTGCATAGCAATATTTTCGGCCTGTTTCCTCTACCGTTTCAATAAGTGCTACAGCTTCAGCCATATTTTGAACAGGCAGAACCTCGCTGGCCACATCCTTACCTGCTCTCATCGCCTTTATTGCAAAGGGGGCGTGCTCGGTAGCGTAATTCGCAAGAAACACCATATCCATATTGTGTTTAAGGAACTCATCGAAGTCGGTATAATAAGCAATCGAATCGTCTTGAAGTTCATCTTTTATCTTTTCAAGGCCTTCCTTCCATTTATCGCAAATGGCCACAAGTTCGACTTTTTTCCCTACCTTGTTACAGTAATCGCAAATAATATGGCCTCGTCCGACACCTAATAAACCAATTCTCAATTTTTTGTTACTCATACAAAATCACCCCTGTTTTCTTTTTCTCATTATATACCCGTAGCTCCGGCATTAAAATGGAATTTTTCCATAAATATCAGCAAAATATCTATATTCTGATTGAAAAACTAATCGCTATATGGTAAATTAGGGTTGGGTGATAATATGAACCGCAACATCTGTACATTTGTAAGCACTAAAAAACACGATAGCAGCCTTAACATTATTAACTTTGTTTACGAAAAAGAGTGTGATTTTAAACAAGATTTTATTATACCGTCTACCTATACCCTTGCGCTTGTAACCCACGGTGAAGGAAGGTTGCATTCGGGTGCAGCAGAATTCGGTTTAAAATCAGGAGATTTGTTCTTCATTCTTCCGGCAAAGGCTTACTATATTGAAAATACAGATAAATTAAAATACATATATATCAGCTTTATCGGAACTCGCGCAGAGGCGCTTATTAAAAGGCTTCAAATAACCGTTTCCAACCCTGTTTTTCACGATTTTGACTTCTTAATAGAGGCTTTTGAAAATACCTTTAATATTTTGAACGATAATAATACAGATTTATTCTGTGAAAGCCTGCTTCTTTATACTGCCGGCCTTATATGCAAAAGCAATAAGGAGAATAATCACAGCGAAAAAATGAATGATTTACTGCTTGCCAAACAATATATTGATACCAACTTTACCGACCATAATATGAATTTAAAAACGGTTAGTGAAAAGTTTTCTTACAACACGAAATATTTTTCATCTGCTTTTAAAAAATTGGTAAAAATAAACTTTACAGATTATTTAACAATAAAACGGCTAAGCTTTGCAGTAACGCTTATTGAAAGCGGTATTACAAATGTGAGTGAGCTTGCCGAGCTATGCGGCTATAAGGACCCCCTATATTTTTCAAAGAAATTTAAGGGAATATACGGAACTTCGCCTAAAAGGTGGAGTGAAAACACAAAATAGGTGCACAAAATAAGGCTGCCTTACCTTGTGGGACTACCACTTGGTAAAGCAGCCTTTTGTTTTTTACAGTTTGTAAACGCCGGAATCAAGGCGTACCAAAGCAACGTCGTTAACCTTAATGAACTGGTGCACAGGCTCGTCGAAACTCAAATACTCAGAAACCGCAAAGTTGTTGGTATTAATCTCCCAAATTTTGCCGTTGCCGGAGTTGCAAACAAAGAGCCTGTCGCCTTCTAAAAGCAGACCTGTGGGATTAAGAAAGGCAGAATTTTCACCGCCTATGCGCAGCTCTTCGCGCATTGTTTTTACATTAATGCGGCTTACGCAACCACTATCGGGGAAGCTTGCCCAGATAGAACCCCCTTGCAGCACAACCTCGGCTGCACCTTTGCCATTGTACTGTATCGTTCCTTCCCATTTTATGCGGGCTTCAGAATCGAAAATTTTAGCACTACCGTCGGGATAATAGCAAAACAACATATCTCCTTGCAGAAATATGGTTTTCCAATAAAAGGGGTTGGGCAACTGCTTTTCTATAAGCTTGTAGCACTGACCGAATTTTGCCAGCTGATACACGCTGCGGGTTACAGGGCTTACCGTTTCGTTTCTGAAGGAAACAAGGCTGTAGGCCACCACCATTTTTTCGTCTTCCTCATCGTCTTTGCGGAATGCCACAATAAAGCCGCTTGGTAACGGCAACATATTTAGCGCGTTACTATCAAATATTTTAGTCATCTATATCATCATTTCCGTTTGTTAGTATACTAATAATATTAAACCAAACCGACCCTGCCGTCAAGTGTCGATTTATAGAATTTTTTGTTTTTATTCACAAATATCTCCCCACACGAAATCTTCTTCTACCCCAATAAGCTTTACAAGGTAGGTTTCGCCGGTTAAGGGTTTATCGGTTTTAACCCTTACCCTTGTGTAGTTCTTGGTGTAGCCCTCGATATATCCCCGTTTCAGAGTTTCAAATAACACCTCTTCAACAAGGCCTATTTGCGTGTTAAGAAATTCCACCCTGCTCTCTTCGGCGGCCTCAATCATTTCCGCGCTTCTTTGCTGCTTTAGGCTGTTTTCGATATGTCCCGAAAGTTTTGCAGCGGCGGTTCCCTCACGTTTAGAATAGGCGAAGACGTGGCATTTGGAAAATTTGCATTTTTTCACAAAGTCTAAAGAAGCCATAAACTCCTCTTCGGTTTCTCCTGCAAAGCCTACCATTACGTCGGTAGTAAAGGCGGCATTGGGGAATTTTGACCTGATTCTTGTTATAAGGTCGAAATAAAAAGCTGAATCGTAATGCCTGTTCATACGTTTAAGGGTAGCGTCACATCCCGATTGCAGCGACAGGTGAAAGTGGGGGCAGAATTTATCCACCGCCCGAAGTCTATCCAGCATTTCATCGGTTATATGGTCGGGTTCCAAAGATCCCAAACGAACGCGGCTGATGGTTGGAATCTCTGCCACCGCCTCTACTGCATCGCAAATATTACCCTCGGTATCAAGGCCGTATGCCGAAAGATTTATGCCCACAAGTACAATTTCGGAATATCCGTTTTGGCCAAGAGCCCCGGCCTCTTCTCGAATTTCAGCTAAAGTTCTTGAGCGCACCCTTCCCCTGGCATAAGGAATGGCACAGTATGAGCAAAAGCGGTTGCAACCGTCTTCAATCTTCATATACGCGCGGGTTCTTTCGCTGAATTCGCAAATAGCGGGGGTTATATATTTTTCTCCCTTTTCGTGAGGCTCAACTGCGATAATTCTCTGTCGGTTTTCAAGAAATTCCTCTACCAATTCCGGAATTTTGCTGTGGTCGGTATTGCCAAAAACTATATCCGCCGCCTCTAAACCTTCGGCGGACTTTGGAAAAGCCTGTGCCATACAGCCGCAAAGTACAGTTACGGCATTTGGGTACTTCCTTTTTAAGTGGCGCAGGGTTTGGCGGGTTTTGCGGTCGCTTTCTGCGGTAACTGTGCAGGAATTTAACACCAGCACGTCGGGAATGTCACAGGAGTTTGCCGCCTCGTATCCCTTCGCTTTGAAAAGACGACGCATGGCTTCGGTTTCGTATTGATTCACTTTACAGCCTAAAGTGGTAAACGCAATTTTCAATCAAATCACCATTTTTTTGCAATATTATAATGTAATTATACAATTACTTGACTCAATAATCAATCCAAAAAAATTACCACCTAAAAAAATCGGCTGTTTTGCTTGACTTTTAGCAAAAAATAAAAGATAATATTTAATGTAGATTTTTGAAAGGAAATGGTTATAAATGAGTAAACCATATATTTCCGGTTACGTTATAAAGCGTTTGCCCCGTTACTACCGCCACCTTGCCGAGCTTATGGCCGAGGGAAAGGTGCGCATATCTTCGGTACAGTTGGCAAAGCGTTTAGGCCTTACTGCCAGCCAGATAAGGCAAGACCTTAACTGTTTCGGCGGCTTCGGTCAGCAGGGCTACGGCTACAATATCGAGCAACTTCATTACGAAATTGGCAACATTTTAGGCTTTCAGGAAAGCAAAAAGGCTGTGCTTATAGGTGCAGGTAATCTGGCTCGCGCGGTGGCGCTACATATGGGCTTTGAATCGAAAGGCTTTAGGCTTATTGGAATTTTTGATAAAAAGCAGTCCATTATCGGCGATGTTGTTAAAGGGCTTCCCATACGGCATATCGACACCATAGATGATTTCTGCCGCGAAAACAAGCCAAACACCGCCATTCTTTGTATTCCTAAAGACCAGGTTAAAGAGGTTGCCGACCAGCTTATACGCTTAGGAGTTAACAGCTTTTGGAATTTCAGCCATTACGACCTCTCTATCGATTACCCCGAGTTGGCGGTTGAAAACGTTCACCTTGGCGACAGCCTTATGACACTTAGTTACAAAATTGCAAACCTTGAAAAGGAATGATGTTATGAGAAAATATCTTTTACCCCAAAGCGGAAACTTTTACAAAGCAAACCTTCATTGCCACTCAGTGCTTTCCGACGCTAACCTTTCGGTTGATGAAATTAAAAGAATTTATAAAGAAAAAGGCTATGCCATTGTAGCCTTCACCGACCACGACGTGCTGTTTTCTCACTACGAAAAATTAACTGATAAGGATTTCCTTGCCCTTACCGGTTACGAAATTTCGGTTAACTGCTACCCCGAACCCTTCCAGTATAAAAAGGCTTTACATATGAACCTTTTTGCCAAAGATCCGCTGAACCTTAAGCAACCTTTTTTCAACGAGAACAGCATAGAATGGCTTTTGGGTATCAGCAAGGCCTTAACCCCCGAAATGCTTAGTGAAATTAAGGTAGATGGAATTATTGACGAGGGCGAAGAACAGCTTTACACCGCAAAGGTAAATGCTATAATCAAAACCGCCAACGAAAAAGGCTTCCTTGTTACCCTTAATCACCCAAACTGGTCACTTCTTAATGCTTCCGACTGCATAGCCTACGAAGGCCTTTGGGCTATGGAGGTTTATAACCACGGTTGCTTCAGCCTAACAGGTTTTCCCGACGACGATAGGGTTTACGACGAAATTTTACGTTCCGGCAGAAAAATTTTTGTTACCGCCACCGATGATAACCACAACGGCCTTCCCCTTGACGACCCGAGAAGCGACTCCTTCGGCGGCTTTACTATGATTAAGGCAGATTCCCTTGATTACGCAGCCATAATTGACGCTATGGAAAAGGGTAATTTCTATGCTTCGCAAGGCCCTGAAATTAAAGAGCTTTACTTCCAGGACGGAAAGATACATATTGAATGCAGCGAAGTTCGCGATATTTGTATGTGTGCCCTTACCCGTCAGGGTATGAGATACGGCTCCCACAATGGTGACCTTACCTCGGCCGATTTTGAAATCAGCGATTCACTACACGGATACGTTCGTTTTAAGGTTATAGACAAACACGGCAAAGCTGCCTGGACCAATCCCTATTACGTTAAAGATTTAATGGAGGTTAAAGACCACCGTGTGGCCATACTTTAGAGCTACAAAAGGAGAATATTAAATGAGAAAATATTTGCTCCCAAAAAGTGGGACCTTTTATAAAGCTAATCTGCACTGCCATTCCCGTTTATCCGATGCAGATTTAACGGTTGAGCAATTAAAGGAAGAATATAAAGCAAGAGGCTATTCCATCGTTGCGTTCTCTGAACACGAAGTGCTTTTCAGCCACTACGATAAGCTTGTTGATAAAGATTTCATCCCGATAACTGCCTATGAAGTAGGCGTACACGGTCAAGGTCAGCCTTATCAATACAAAAAGGACTTGCATATGAACCTTTTTGCCAAAGACCCATACAATAATGTGATGCCATATTTTGACCCCAACGAGCTTAATTGGTTAACAAGCCTTAACCGCGATATGACCTGGGAATTGGCCGATGCCCTTAAGCACGACGGTATTATAGACGGAGCCGAGCGTCAGCTTTACACAGCTAAGGTGAACGACATAATTCGCACCGCTAACCAAAAGGGATTTTTAGTTAGCCTGAATCACCCAAACTATTCACTCCTAAATTGTTCTGATTGTATAAAATATGAAGGTCTATGGGCGGTGGAGGTTTATAATCACAGTTGCTTTACACATGTTGGAATGCCTGATGACGAAAGAGTTTACGACGAAATTCTACGCTCGGGCAGAAAGATATTTGCCACAGCGACCGACGATAACCACAACCACATTCCTTTTGATGACCCGAAAAACGATTCCTTTGGTGGATGGACAATGATTAAGGCGGATTCCCTTAATTATGCATCGGTAATAGAGGCTATGGAAAAGGGCAATTTCTACGCTTCACAAGGCCCGGAAATTAAAGAGCTTTACTTCCAGGACGGAAAGATACATATTGAATGTAGCGAAGTTCGCGATATTTGTATGTGCGCCCTTACCCGTCAGGGTATGAGATACGGCTCCCACAATGGTGACCTTACCTCGGCCGATTTTAAAATCAGCGATTCACTACACGGATACGTTCGTTTTAAGGTTACAGACAAATACGGCAAATCCGCCTGGACAAATCCTTACTACGTGAAGGATTTAATGGAGGTTAAAGACCACCGTATGACAATAATCTAAACAAAAAACAACCCCTTTAGCAAGCACGAATGAACTGCTAAGGGGGTTTATTATGCATTTTTAATCGTCGTGAAGATACATCGTTCGCGAGGATTTGTGCATATACACACTAAGCACAAGGCCTATTCCGCAGAAAAGGCAAAGCAACGAGGTACCGCCGGCAGAAAAGAATGGCAATGTTACGCCGATAACAGGCAACCAGGATATGCACATTCCGGCATTTATTATAATTTGTGCCGCAAGCATTGAGAACACACCCACACATAAATAACTGCCATATTTATCGCGGGCTTTGTGGCTTACAACCAACGCCCTTAGGCATATTGCAAGCAGAAGTGCAAACACCAGCATACAGCCTATAAAGCCCAGCTCTTCGCCGATTGCGGTAATAATAAAATCGTTATAGCCTTCGGGTATGCCGTCGGATTGAACAAGGTCGCCATCGAACAGTCCCTTGCCGCCAAATCCACCGTTTGCCAAAGCTATTCTGCCCCGCCACTGCTGCCAGCCGCTGCCCAAAAGGTCTGCTTCCATATCGAACATAGAAAGAATTCTTGTTCGTTGATCGTCGTTAAGTATATAAAAATAAATTAGCGGTATGGCTATTAAAGCACCCACAAAGGCAATAATAAAATAGCGCAATTTAAGACCCGCGGCAAAGAGCATTGCCAAAAACATTATAAAGAAAACAATGGCTGTGCCATCGTCACCCTGTATATGGATTAAAACTATTGGGAATGCACCGTGTACACACAAAAGCAGCACATTGTAAAACTTATTTAACTTTTCTTGTACGGCGGCAAGGTGCAAGCTGAAGGTGATTATAAAAATAATTTTTAAAAATTCCGCAGGCTGAAAGGAAATGTTGCCGGGAAGCATTAACCAGGCCCTATCGTCGGTACCATCGGGTGCGAAACCGATAAAAAAGGTTAATATAACCGGAACAAGACCTACGATTACAGCCAAAGGCCACAGCTTTTTATACACGCCATAGTCTACTTTTGAGAGAATAAGTGCAACCACCAGACCCATCAAAAATCCTAAAATTTGCATTGTGAACTGGCGGATTGTACCTGCCGACAATACGGCGATACTTCCGAATATGGAAGCAGCACAGCAAAGTGCCACCAACAATTTATCGCATTCTCTTATATAATCCGCTATTGCAGAAAGGAATCTGTTCATAAAATCAATACCTTTTATATTCTTTGTAAAACAATTATATATTATTTATTCCCATACTTCAAGTATAGTTTTTGTTAAATTTAGTTCTTTTATTTACAGCTAATATGTGGTATACTGTAAATTGGTGATTAAATATGGTATATACATCTAACAGCACGACCGATACGTTGAGTATTGGCAAAGAACTTGCGAAAAGCCTTAAGGGTGGCGAAGTAATTGCGCTTTACGGCGATCTTGGAGTTGGCAAAACTCACCTTATTTCGGGCATTGCCGAAGGTTTGGGCTTTAAGGGTGAAACCTCGTCCCCTACCTTCGCCATAGTGAATGAATACCGCGGTGGCAGACTTCCCCTGTTTCATTTCGATATGTATAGAATTTCCGGTTGGGAAGACTTGGAAACCACAGGATTTTTTGTTTATTCCGAAGAAGGCGGAGTTATAGCAACCGAATGGAGCGAAAATATAGAAGCAGCTCTTCCGCAAAACCACATTAAAATCACCCTTACAAGAATTGATGACCAAACACGAGAAATATCCGTAGAGGGGCTTTAATTATGAAAATTTTAGCTTTTGAATGCTCTGCAAAGCAGGCTTCGGTTGCGATTGCGGAAAACGAGAAAATCCTTGCTGAATTTTACAGCAACGTTGGGCTTACCCATTCCCAAACACTTATGCCTATGGCTGAAGCGGCACTTTCTGCCTGCGGAATCGGTATAGACGATATTGACGGGTTCTGTGTGGCTCACGGCCCGGGCTCGTTTACGGGCTTAAGAATCGGTATGAGCGCGCTGAAAGGACTTACCGCCGCTAACGGCAAGCCTTCGGTAGGCGTTTCCACCCTTTACGCAATGGCCCACTGCAACCTTTCCTTTAAAGGAATAATTGCTGCTTGTATGGACGCAAGATGTAACCAATGTTATTGTGGGTTGTTTTTAAGCGACGGCCATAAAATCTGCCGCATAACCGAAGATATGGCAATACCCATGGAAGAATTTTGCGTTTTGATTAATAAAAAATCCGAAGAATTAAAGCTACCCACACTTATTATGGGCGATGGTTCAAATCTGTTTTACAGCAGATTTTCGGAAAATCTTACTAACGCTTCACTCGCCCCCGATGGAAGCCGTTACCAATCGGCCCGAGGCGTTGTGGCTGCAGCGCTGAATGAATTTATTTGCGGTAATACGGTAAGCTCTAATAGGCTTTTGCCGGTTTATTTACGCCTGCCTCAGGCAGAGCGAGAATTAAAAAAGAAAATGGAGGAACAAAAATGATTGCTATTGGTTGTGACCACGGTGCGTTTGAATTAAAAAACAGCATTATTGAATATTTTAAAGAGAAAGGTATTGAATACAAAGATTTTGGTATATACGAGCAAAAATCAGTTAATTATCCTGAAATTGCAAAGGTTGTTTGTGATTCGGTTGTAAGCGGCGAAAGCCGACTTGCCATACTTTGCTGCGGCACCGGTATCGGTATGTCTATTGCCGCAAACAAGATTAAAGGCATTCGTGCTGCTGCCTGTAGCGAAACCTTCTCTGCTAAATACACAAGGCTTCACAACAACTCTAACGTGCTTTGCCTTGGCGGCAGGGTTATTGGCCCCGGCGTGGCGCTGGAAATGGTTGACCTGTTTTTGAACACAGAGTTTGAAGGTGGCCGCCACGAAACAAGAGTTAATATGATAATGGATTTAGAGAAATAATATGTTGTTTTTAATCATTATTGCAGCAATTATACTGCTTTATCTGTTTTTAATATGCCCAAGTTTTCGCAAGCATAACGATTGCGGAATGTTTAGAGGCAGTTATATTGCCCATCGCGGGCTTCACAACAAGGATAAAGGCATTGCCGAAAACTCAATTTCAGCCTACGGCGAGGCTATAAAGCGAACCCTGCCAATAGAAATAGATATACGTCTTAGCCGCGAGGGTGAAGTTGTGGTTTTTCACGACGACGACCTTACACGTGTTTGCGGTGTAGATAAGCGGGTTATTGACCTTAGCCTTAAAGAGCTTAGAGAGCTTCGCCTTTCGGGCACAGAGGATACCATTCCTACGTTCCGCGAATTATTAGAGCTGGTAGACGGCAGCGTGCCCTTGCTTATTGAAATTAAAACGGTTGGCAAAAGAAACCGCGAGCTTTGTGAAAAGGCCTGGGAAATTCTTAAGGATTATAAGGGCAAATATGCAGTACAATCCTTTTATCCCCAAATTGTGCGTTGGTTCAAAAAACACGCGCCTAAGGTATGCCGAGGTCAGCTTGCCACTAACTTTGTTAAGGCCGAAACCCATACACCGCTTGAAGTGATAGCGGGCGTGCTGATGTTCAACTTTTTAGGCAGGCCCGATTTTGTTTCTTACGAATACAAATATCCCTGCTCTTTCCCCCTTATGGTGTGTCGGGGCTTGGGAGCCACCACAATTGCCTGGACCTATACGAGCGAAGAGCAAATCGACAAAACTCAAAAATACTTTTCTGCATATATCTTCGAAAACTTCGAGCCATAATAAAAACTCCCCTACAGGGGAGTTTTTTTGTTGCTGTAAAATTTTATATGTCGGCCTTCAAAAAGCTGTTCTTCGGTGCCATCGGGAAGCTTTAGTACCGCCGTTTCACCCGTGGGGATTACTATTTCAAGATTAATCAGCTTTTGGTTTCTTTGCCAATATACGCTGAATTTTTTATAAGAAACGCGGCAATAGTCAAGGCCTTCTAAAAATTCGGGGGCGATTTCGATTTTCTCTAAATACTCCCAACCTTTGTAGGTATTGATTCCTCCAACCTTTTGCATAAGCCAGGCCATAAAGAAGGAATACATATGGTGGTTGTAAGAGGAATCCTTACGCCAGCTTTCGCAAAGCGAGGTAGCGTCGCGCTCTTCTATCCATTCCATAAAAGACGGAAATCCACAAGAGGTAAGAATTTTTAGAGCATAGTCGCTTCTGCCGATTTTCGAAAGAGCATAAAAAAGGTGCCTGAGCCCCAGCATTCCGCAATAGTGGTGAAAATTATGCTTTTCCACTTCAGATTTAAGCTGTTCTGCTAAGGGTGCTAACTCATCGTAAATATTAAAGTCGATTATAAGTGCCAAGGCAGACTGCTCTTCTACCACACAGCAGCCATTGGCATCAATAAACTCTGCTTTGAAATTATCTAAAATACGTTTTCTTTCTGCCCTAATATACCCTTCTCTGCTATCCCCTGCCAACTGCAAAGCCAAAGCAGTTATATCTAAAAAGTTTATATACAGAGCCGTATCGCTAAGGCTAATGGGCACCGGTGAAGCTTTAAAGGTTTCATAGGGACCTGCCCAATCGCAAAGGCCGAAACCAACAAGACCTTTTTCGTTTTCTTTGCCCTTAAGATAGTTGAGATATTTTAAGAAATATTCAATATTTTCCAGGAGCCAGTTCGGATTACCGTTTATAAGATATTCCCGGTAAGGCAATTCGAAAAGAACACCATTACAAATAGGGCCGTTATAATCATCATATCCCCAGCCGGGGGTGGGGATTATGCCCGGCATTAAACCGTCTTCACGCATTGAATCGCGGATATCCTGCATCCACTTTTCCATAATCTTTTCTACGCCGAAATTCAGCAGCATCTGTTCTGCCGAGGCTCGGGCATCGTTCGTCCAGCCGTATTTTTCACGGGTGGGACAATCGGTAGGCATATAATAGAGGTTTGAAAGCACGCTTCTTATCCCCATATTCCAAAGCCTGTTAATATTATTATTTGAACATTCAAAGTTAGAATTCAAAGAAACAGTATGCCTTAAAAATACACCTTCTAACATATCGAGGGTCGGTGCTTCGGTAAGGCCTGAAACTTCTACAAACCTGAAGCCATAATATGTAAATTTCGGAGACCATATCTGTTCTTCGCCCGACAAAATAAGCTTATCCACCTGAAAAGGCGCTTCGAAATTAAGCATATCCAATTCAAGATAGTTAAGCTCTCCGTTTTCAAAGCGTTCGGCATAGCGAAGCTGTAGCTCTTGGCCACTTTCACCCTTTACCCTTAAGCGCACGTAGCCGCTTATGTTTTCACCAATATCGAAAACGTATTTATTCTCGCCAATTTGGGTTATGCTTTTTGTTGGAAAAATCTCACACTCCCGCATAGGCTCGCAATTAAGCTTTCTGAAAATGCCCTTTGGCCGGCGGTTATCCACAATAGCATTTTCCCATTTACTGTCGTCGTAATCGGGGGCGGTCCAATCTTCCCACAACCTTAGGTCAACACACTCGCCGCTTCTTATTTGTGAAAAGCGAATATGTCCGTTATCGGAGCATTTCCATTGGGTGTCCGATTCTACCAGCAGGGTTTTATCTGCATATTCCAGCTCTAACTTATAGGCGAATTTTGGATTATCTCTCCAAGGGGCTGTGTTGTGGTCCCAGGCGGTTTTATGGTTTTCGTTAAAAAAGCCATAACCCAAAAACACAGCGGCTGTATTCTTGCCCACCTTTAATAAATCAGTGACGTTGTACTCTGCAAACCACAGGGTTTTATTATAGTCGCTAAAAGGAGAAATAAACCTATCGGGTGAGATAGGTTTGCTGTTTATATAATATTCTCCGCAACCAAGGCCACATACCGATAGCCGCGCGGATTTAAGGCCACTTTCAATGGTGAAATTGCGGCGAAATCTCGGACAAGGCTCTTGGGTACGATAACCATCAAAATACGGCTTAGGGCTTTTTATAAATTTTACGTTTTTCATCTTCTTCGGTCCAATTAATCGCAATCATTCTGTATTGCGATGGCGTAAAGCCGGTGTGATTTTTGAATATTCTGTCGAAATAATAAACGGTTGAAAAACCGGTTTTTAATGCTATATCCCTTATGCTGTAATTCTTATCTATAAGCAAGCGACAGGCTAACTTTATGCGCTGATCGGTAAGGTACTTCATAGGTGTTGTGGCAAACTGACTGCGGAACAGACGAATAAAATAGTTTGGGCTTAGGTGCATTATTTCCGCCATTTCTTCTATGCTGAGCTTTTTATCAAGATTATTTTCGATATATTCGGTAAGCTTTAAGAAGGAAGAGGAGGATTGCACAAGAGAAGCGCTGGTTTGGGTGTTGTCGATATAATAAGACACCAAGCGGAATATTGCCGCCTTTGCTTTAAACAAAACCGACAAGTCGTTGTTGTTTTCGCTTTCAATAGCAGTTTCGAACAAGGCAGTTATTAAGTCAGTATCTTTAGGCGGAATCGATATAATGTTTCCAACTGTAAGCTGCTCGAATAAATCCACCTCGCCGCAAAGCATAGTGAAATGAAACCAATATTTTTCGGCTGTATCATCGTTATATGCGTGGTAGGTTTGCACAGTACCCGCCGGCAACAGCACAAGGCTTTCGGGGCAAGCCTCAAAGGAATTTCCGTTCAAGGTAAAATGCAGATTGCCCTTCTTTATATAATAAAGCTTGTTGTAAGACGGCATAACATTAACCGAGCCCCAATCCTTCCAAAGTTTGGTGTGGGCTCCGGTAAGGTATTGAGGGTTAGCTGCCGCTAGTGTTCCGGGGATGTAACCGCTTGACATTCTTTACACCTTCTTTTGTGCTTCTTACACATATTATAGTATTAATATAACACAATTTATTATAATTTTCTATCAAAATGTTGCACAATACTATCCTAAAAAGTGCAACTACCATTATGTAATAATTTGTACACTACCCTTCATATACTTAAAATAACAAAATTTAGGAAAGAAGAGGTAGAGGAATGAAAAACTACTTACCCGAGGGTTGGAGCATTGATACGGGCGAGAATAAATACAAAATCTCAACGCCATCCACCGTATATGAAGCAATGAACAGAGGAGATATTTTAGAGGCACGGGCCACTATGTGTGATTTCCAGCACAATCTTATTGTAGAGCTTGGCTGTATGAAAGGAATAATCCCCCGCGAAGAGGGAGCTTTGGGCATCAAGGAGGGTACAGTTAAGGATATTGCCCTTATCACACGTGTGGGAAAGCCTGTTTGCTTTGTGGTAGATACCATAAAGCCCGACGAAAACGGCAAGCTTTGCGCCTGGTTATCCCGCAGGCGAGCTCAGGAATTCTGCCTTAACGAATACGTTAAAAATCTTAAAAGGGGTGACGTAATCGGTGCCAGAGTCACCCATCTTGAAAGCTTTGGTGCATTTTGTGATATAGGCTGCGGAATAGTTGCCCTTATGCCGATAGATTCTATATCGATTTCAAGAATATCTCACCCTGCCGATCGCTTTATAGCAGGTATGGATATTAAGGCTGCTATAAGAAATATTGACGAAAATTTCAGGGTTACCCTTTCGCAAAAAGAGCTTTTGGGCACTTGGGAGGAAAATGCCTCTTGCTTCCACCAAGGTCAAACCGTTACGGGAACCGTACGCTCTGTAGAGGATTACGGAGTTTTTATAGAGCTTGCTCCAAATCTTGCGGGACTTGCCGAACTGAAGCCCGACGTTAAGGTTGGGCAAAAAGCAAGCGTTTACATAAAAAGTCTTATACCGGAAAAAATGAAGGTGAAGCTTATAATTATTGATACTTTCGACGGAGAAGTCAAAAAATGCTGTAACTATTTCTTCGATGGTTCCCACCTTGATTATTGGAAATATTCACCCGAAAATTGCAGAAGAAAAATAGACACAGATTTTACCCTTCCCCCTGAGATTTGTAGGGCTTGAAAAAGAAATTCAGTTGATGTATAATATCCCTTAGTTCAAAAATCTTTATAAGGATATGATAACAATGGCAGAAGAAAAAAATACTTGCAGCGGAAAATCAAGCGGTTGCACAGGAGACTGTAGTTCCTGCTCGGCTCACAAAGAGCCGCAAAGCTTATTAGAGCCGCTGAATCAATTCAGCACAGTAAAAAAGGTTATCGGTGTGGTTTCTGGTAAAGGTGGCGTTGGCAAGTCACTTGTTACCGCAATGAGTGCCGTTATGATGTCAAGAAAAGGCTATAAGGTGGGTATATTGGATGCCGATATCACCGGCCCGTCTATTCCTAAAATGTTTGGCATTAACGGCAGAGCTATGCAAAACGACATGGGTATTCTTCCCTTAGAAACCAAGGGCGGAATCAAGATTATGTCTGTAAACCTTTTGCTGGATAATCCCGAAGCTCCCGTTGTTTGGAGAGGTCCGGTTATTGCAGGAGCTGTTAAGCAGTTCTGGACCGAGGTTTACTGGGGCGAGCTTGACTATTTGTTTATAGATATGCCCCCAGGCACCGGTGACGTACCTCTTACCGTTTTCCAATCAATCCCTGTTAACGGAATTCAGATTGTTACTTCTCCTCAGGATTTGGTTTCTTTAATTGTTAAAAAGGCATACAATATGTCAAAGCTTATGGAAATCCCCGTTCTTGGTATTGTTGAAAATATGAGTTACGTAAAATGTCCCGATTGCGGCAAAGAGCTTCACATTTTCGGTAACGGCAAATCTGAAGGCGTTGCCCAAGAACTGGGCCTTCCCTTGCTTGCAAAAATTCCTTTGGATGCCGAGCTGGCAAGCCTTGCCGATGCCGGCGATTTCGAGAGATTTGCCGCTGACTATATGGTTGGTGCTGCAGATTGCATTGAAAATCTTGTGTAATTATGCAAAATAAATAAAATTTTTTTAAAAATAATGGCTGTCTTTATAGGCGGTCATTATTGATTTTTTAAAAATTTTAGAGTATAATAACAGTATAATTTTTTTGCTGGCCTTATGTGTATAGGGTCGGTTTTGCCGAAAGGGTGCTGAGTTGTGAAAATCAAGGTTGCAATAGCCGGATACGGAAATTTAGGAAAAGGTGTTGAAAGTGCAATCGCTACATGCGGCGATATGGAGCTTGTGGCTTTGTTTTCAAGGCGCGACCCTTCAACCATTAAAACCGCTTCGGGTGTTCCCGTATATTTAATGAGCGAGGCTCAAAACTTCATTGATAAAATCGACGTTATGATTTTATGTGGCGGCAGTGCTAACGACCTTCCTACGCAGACCCCCGAAATGGCAAAATATTTTAACGTTATAGACAGCTTCGATACCCACGCAAAAATTCCTCAGCATTTCGCGGCAGTTGATGCCGAAGCAAAAAAATCCGGCAAGGTTGCCGTAATTTCTGTTGGTTGGGACCCGGGTATGTTCTCTCTCAATCGGCTTTTGGGCGAAGCCATACTCCCCAACGGTAGCGACTACACCTTCTGGGGCAAGGGCGTAAGCCAAGGCCATTCCGACGCAATTCGCAGAATCCCCGGAGTTCTCGACGCCCGCCAATACACGGTTCCTGTTGAAAGCGCAGTAGAAAGGGTTAGAAATGGCGAAAACCCTCAGCTCTCCACCCGAGATAAGCATTTAAGAGATTGCTACGTTGTTGCCGAAGAGGGGGCCAATCTTGAGGCTATACGCGAGGCCATTGTTACTATGCCCAACTATTTTGCCGACTATAACACCACTGTTCATTTTATAAGCCAAGAGGAATTAGACCGCGACCATAGCGGTATCCCCCATGGCGGCGTAGTTATAAGAAGCGGAAAAACCGGAACAAACGGCGAAAATAACCACATAATTGAATATAAACTTACCCTTGATTCCAACCCCCAGTTCACCGCCAGTGTTTTGGTGGCTTATGCTCGCGCGGCTTACCGCCTGAACCAAGAGGGTGTTTGCGGCTGCAAAACCGTTTTCGATATTGCACCGGCATATCTGCACCCGGCAAATGGCGAAGAACTCAGAAAAAGGCTTCTGTAACCAAGGGCACAAAACGTGCAAATCCAAATTAATATACGGGTTTGCACTTTGTCTTTTTTTCTAAAAACGCAATTCTAAATTATTGAAATACTCTTTAATTTGTGTTATAATTTTCAAATCAAGTTTTGTAATATAAGTTGGAGGTCCTATTATGAATATTGTTTGTTTGGATATGGAAGGCGTTTTGGTGCCGGAAATCTGGATTGCCTTCGCCGAAGCCAGCGGAATTCCCGAGCTTCGCCGCACAACTCGCGACGAGCCGGATTACGACAAGCTGATGAAGTACAGAATCGACATTCTGAACCAACACGGCTTAGGTCTTAAGGAAATCCAGGAAACCATTGCCAAAATTGAGCCTTTAAAGGGAGCAAAAGAGTTTTTGGACGAGCTTCGCACCTTAACACAGGTTATAATTCTTAGTGATACCTTTACCCAATTTGGTATGCCCTTAATGGCAAAGCTTAACTGGCCCACTCTTTTCTGCAATACCTTAGAGGTAGACGAAAACGGCAAAATTGTTGGCTACAAAATGCGTGTTGAAAAATCCAAATATACCACCGTTAAGGCTTTGCAATCTATCGGCTACGAAACTATTTGTGCCGGAGACAGCTATAACGACCTTGGTATGATTAAGGCCAGCAAGGCGGGCTTCTTATTCAAAAGCACCGAGCAGATCAAGAAGGATAATCCCGACCTTCCCGCTTTCGACGAATTCGGTGATTTACTTAACGCCATTAAAGCAGTTTTAGATTAATTAAACGGAGGAATTTTTATGCAGAACGAAAAAAGACCCGAAACTATGGCTCGTATTACCACACCCGAGCAGGCAAATGAATTTATTGAAAAACAGATTGCAGAGGTACGCGCCCAGGTTGGCGACAAAAAGGTACTTCTTGCCCTTTCCGGCGGTGTAGACTCTTCGGTTGTTGCCGCACTTCTTATTAAAGCCATTGGTAAACAGTTGGTTTGTGTTCACGTTAACCACGGCCTTATGCGTAAAGATGAATCCGAAAACGTTATTAAGATTTTTGGCGAAGAGCTTGACGCTAACCTTATTTATGTAGACGCTACCGACAGATTCTTGAACCTGCTTGCAGGCGTTAGCGACCCCGAGAAAAAGAGAAAGATTATCGGCGCAGAGTTTATTAACGTATTCGCCGACGAGGCCCGCAAGCTTGAGGGCGTTTCTTACCTGGCTCAGGGTACAATTTACCCCGACATTTTGGAAAGCTTTAAACAGGCAGAGGGTAAAAAGGCTGTTAAATCTCATCATAACGTTGGCGGTCTGCCCGAGGATTTGAAATTCGAGCTTGTTGAACCCATTAAGCTTCTTTTTAAAGACGAGGTTCGCGTTGTAGGCGAGGCTTTGGGCCTGCCCCACGCTATGGTTTACCGTCAACCCTTCCCCGGCCCCGGACTTGGTGTTCGCTGCCTTGGTGCCATCACCCGCGACAGACTCCACGCCCTTCGCGAAGCCGATGCAATTCTCCGCGAGGAATTTGATAAAAACGGCCTTGCAGAAAAGGTATGGCAGTACTTTATCGCCGTTCCCGATATCAAGAGTGTTGGCGTTAAAAACGAAAGCCGCTACGAAGGCTGGCCCGCAATTATCCGCGCCGTTAACACCACCGACGCCATGACCGCCACTATCGAGGAAATCCCCTACGCCCTGCTCCACCACATCACTTACAGAATCACCCACGAAGTAGAGGGCATCAACCGCGTACTTTTAGACCTCACACCAAAGCCCATAGGCACCATCGAGTGGGAATAATGTCTAATGGCTAACAAGTGCCCGGAAACCCTTGGAAACAAAGGGCTTTCGGGCACTTTATGTTTTGATAAAAAATGCATTTCAACACTTTTGCAACTCGTAGTATAAAAAGCGTGAAAAGGAATGGTTGCAAGTGGCTATGGAGTGCAAGATATCTATTAGGATAGACAAGGAGACATTTAATATGAAAATTACTGATATAAATAAACAACGTTCAGAATGGAAACGAAAGGGATGGTCTATACCTGAACTTAGAGGTGGAAAACAAGAGTGGTTTAATATCGTTGTAGAATTGGTTAAAATTATAGGGTCAAATTCCGTTGCAGATCTAGGTGCCACTCCCGAGTTAGAGTCGATTGGTTCGCTGTATTCATGGCGCACATATGCTCCTTTTTTGAAGGGCGTTGGTTTGGTGAGCAATCGTTCGGGTGTTTTAAGTTTGAGCGATGAAGGTGTTGCATTCTTGCAAACACCAACAAAATATGCATTAGCTAATATGTTACATGATAAATATCGCTTAGTGGGAGAAGTGTTGGATTTTCTGACATTGACACCTAAAACCGTGGAAGAGATAGACAAGGAACTTTGCCGAGAGTATTGTTTGGATTGGGCCAATTTAAGTAACACCCGACGCAGAATGGATTGGTTGGAAATACTTGGTTTAATCGAAGGAGTTGGTAACAGAAAATGGGGTTTAACAGAAGAAGGAAAAAACGCTCTTGAAAATTGGGAATTAGTAACTCCAGAGGTGGTAGATGGAGATATATGTAACAATGAAGAAATTACAATTACCCCTCCACCTGTCGAAATTGAAGAATTACTCTTGAATTTAAAAGAAAATAATACATTACACCAAAAAAGAAATACATATAATGTCTGGGTACCGAGTCCAAATCGAATCGAGAATTTAAGAGCAATAGTACAATTTTCAAATGAGAGAGTATCTCGTGCCGATTTGTTTAAATTTATTGAAGATGAATTCAGCTTAAAACCCAGTAGTGTTGAATCGATGATGCCGTTTTTAAGAGCTGACGGTTTGCTAGAAGAGGTAGGGAGAAACGTCTATGTAGCAACCGCTGCTGCAAGAGCGTGGTGCAATAGTGGCAACGATTTAGATTTTATTAGAATCATTCACGCACATAAGCGTTTTGTTGGTGAGATGATTGTTTTTGCGACAGATGTTGTTACACGAAATGATATCTATACAGAATCAAAAAAATATGGGCTAAATCTTGAAAAAGCAAGATGGATAATGGGATTTTTACTTGAGGCAGGAGTTTTAGAAGAAACACAATATTTACATGTTAAAGCAACTCCTCTCGGCCTAAAATTTGCACTCGACTTACCTTTGATGACACCATCTTTTGAAGGCAAAGAACCGAATAATACAAACCCGAAAGAAGTTAACAAAGCTGAAATTCTTATCGATAATCCCAAAGATAGTTTGTTCAAAAGATTGTGCACTGCTGCACGAGATCCGATGGCTGAATCAAAAGCTTCTGGCGTTGCTTTTGAAGAGTTGATAGCGGAAACCTTTGTTTATATGGGATTTGAAGCAAAAAGAATAGGTGGAGCAGGAAATACAGATGTTGTGGTACGTTGGAAGGATAATGACGGCAAAATAATTACTGCGGTTGTTGATGGGAAATCTAAATCAAGTGGAACAGTTACCCATACTGATGTAAGCGATGTTGCAATAGAAACACATAAAGAGAAAAATGGTGCTGAATACGTTGCGATAATAGGACCAAGTTTTGGTGGAGATACTATCAAAAACCATGCACGCAAAAAAGGATTTGCTCTTATAACGGATGAGGAGTTGATTGATGTTGCTAACAACGTGCAAGCTTTAGGACTTAGTTTGACTGAAACATCCACAATATTCCAAGTACCTAATGGTCTCGCACGATTGAATGAATTGATTGACACAAGGAAGAGAGAGCAAGAAATACTAACCCTTGTCATTTCTACATTCAAACAGGAGCAGGATGCAATGGAAAGTCTTTCTGCACGTGATTTATATTTCTTGTTACGAAGAACAGATCTTTCTCCATCGCTCGAAGAATTAATAAATGCCTTTGAAACGCTTTCAAAAGACGAGATAGGTATTTTGAAACAGGTTAAAAAAGCCTCTGCGACCGAGAATATCACATATTCAATCCAAGGGGAAAAGCATTGCGTCAACAAGTTGCGTGCTTTGGCAAATGCAATTGAAAAAGGATTGTTATAATCCCATAACCACTCGCAACTATCCCGCAAACAATTTTGCAACCTTTTCTGCAACAAAAATTTTGAGAAATGGAATAATGGGTAGAAAAGTGGGTTCAAAATTGCCGTTTGGGATAAGATATAGGGCATAAATAAGCCAAAGAAGAATCCCAAAAATGAGTGGGAATAATACCAATTTAATATATTTTACCTACAATAGCAGATAATGGTTTTCATTGTCTGCTATTATTTTTATTATCATTATTATTTTGTGTGCAATTATTATCCACAGCAGCGTTACAGAAATCGTAAATCACGATATAATTTACAACTAATCGAAGAAAGGCGGCGGGGAGATTAAATTGAACTTCCATGCCGTTTTGCTTTAGAGCATATAGTACAAATGAACTTTAAACTTTGATTTTAGTTTCAGTAAGTTTTAGTTATATTGACAAGAGGATACAAAAAAAGTATAATGTAAGAAATTATTAAACTGCATATTTTATTGTGTATTCAATAAGAAGTATAAGGTGATTATTATGAAAATGGATTTTAAAACCTATAAAAATAAGGTTGAGGCCTGCTGGCTGGGTAAAAACATCGGCGGTACCTTAGGCGCCCCCTTTGAATGTAACAGAGGTGTTGTTGACCTTGATTACTACACCCACGACCTGAGTCTTGGTGTTCTGCCTAACGACGACCTTGAGCTTCAGCTTGTTTGGCTTAACGCCGCCGAGCGCTACGGTAAAGGTGTTAATGCTAAAATTTTAGGCGAATACTGGCTTTCCTACATAACTGCAGAAATTTCGGAATACGGCACAGGTATGAACAATATGAAGGCAGGTATGTGCCCTCCCCTTTCGGGCTGGTACCACAACCACAACAAAGACTCAAACGGTGCCTTTATTAGAAGCGAAATTTGGGCTTGTTTGGCACCCGGTCACCCCGAAATTGCCACCCGCTACGCCCGTGAAGACGCTATTGTAGACCACGCAGACGAAGGTCTTTACGGCGAAATATTCTGCGCCGCAGTTGAAAGCGCCGCCTTTGTTGAAGGGGATATGCACCGACTTGTTGAAATTGGCCTTTCCTACATTCCTGAAACTTGTGCCGTTGCAGGTGCAGTTCGCCTTGCCATTAAATGCCGCGAAGATGGACTTACTTGGAAAGAAGCCAGAAAGAAAATACTTCAGACCTATCCCGGCTCCTTTGGTATGTATAACGGCTATAAATATTCCGATCCCGAGCCCGACGTTCCCGTTGGTGATTTTGGCTTCGACGTTCCCAGCAACATAGGAATTATGATGATAGGTTGGGTTTACGGCGACGGTGATTTTTCAAAGAGTATTTGCATTGCTGCGGGCTGCTGTGAAGACGGCGACTGCACCGCAGGTACCTTAGGCTCAATTTTAGGTATTATCGGCGGCACCGAAATTATCGACGAAAAGTGGCTTAAACCCATTGGCGACGAGATTAAAACCTCCTGCCTTTGCATGACAAAGCAAATTCTTCCTGATGGTGCGATATTCCCAAAAACAACAACAGAATTTTCCGACAGGGTTATTAAGCTAATGCCCACCTTTATGCACGGTTACTTTAACTTTGATAAAAATGGCGAACTTGAGCTTGAGCTTTCGGATAACCTTGCCGACCACCCCATTGAAAGAGGCCCATTTGAGCACATCACCCTTAAAGAAGAGCTTTGTATTAGCTCTGTTTGTGTTACCGACGAGAACACTATTCTTAAAATGAGAATAGAATACGATGGCGATATAAACATTAAAGAAAACATTGAAAAGAACTTCAAAATTTACATTGATAATAAGGTTAGAGAACCCCATTGGTTAAATATCAAATGGCATGTTCCGGAAGAATGGAAGGTTTTCCCCGCAAAGGAAATGCCGGTATACGTTGACCAATCTCACGGTGGCTATGCCTTAACCAACCTTGAAGCCTCGATTCTACCCACCGAGATCACAATGGGTAAATACAATATTCTGGTTGAGGTTACAGCCCTTGGCAGACCTTCGAAGCTTTACCTGCCCCTTACCCTTATCGTTACAAAATAAACAAACAAAAACCGTTAGCAGAACACTTAAGGTGAAAATTGCTAACGGTTTAATTTTTTGTTTAAACATTCTTCTGATTCTTATATATTTAATTAAATATGCGTAATAGTTTTTAGTAGCAAATTTATCATTTATCGATAAAATATTATTGACAAACGATAATATTTATGCTATTATTTAATTACAGTAAAACAAAATTTAACTTTTTTGGAGGTAACAATTATGAATGGTATTAATAAATTGGGAACCGTTATAACAAAAATTTTAGAGGTATTTCACTGGGTGGCCGTGGGACTTATGACCGCCGCCACAGTTTGCTCTGCCGTGGCGCCAAAGTGGATTGGTTATTTTGTAAGCTTCGACGCAAAGAAATGCTGTGGTGCCCAGCTTTCGGTCTACGGCTTTGAGGTTAGCGCCCCCTACGAAAACGGTAAGGTAGATTTAACCACATTTCTGCTTTTCGGCATTGGAGCTGTAATAATACTGGCTCTTATGGCTATGGTGTTCCGCAACCTTTACCTGATTTTTAAAAAGTCAGAAACCGAAACTCCTTTCCATAAAGATAACATTCGCAGATTTAAAGAAATTGGTATATTCTCAATTGCGATTCCCGTAATCGGAATTATTATGAGTGCTGTTGTTCGCCTTGTTATAGGCGTTGATGCTGCCGAAATCAGCGTTAATCAAGGCGGTATATTTATGGGAATTATCGTGCTGTGCCTTACCAGATTCTTTATACATGGCGCAAAGCTGGAAAATGACGTTGATGGGCTATTGTAAGGAGGTTTACATGGGAAAAATAATTCTTCATTTAGACCGAATGATGGTAGAGAGAAAAATTTCTTTAAACGAGTTGGCCGAAAAAGTTGGTATTTCCAATGTAAATATGTCGAAAATCAAAAATAACAAGGTAACTGCCATTCGATTTTCTACCCTTTCGGCAATATGCGAAGTGCTGAAATGCCAAGTCGCAGATATTCTCGAATATAGTGAAGCTGACTGATATAATTAAATTCCACCTTGTAACCAAGGTGGAATTTTTGCTTATTTTGGAACATTACCGAAAAAGATTTCTTCCCATTCTTTGTTAGGTGAACCCTGCTGTGCCACGGCGGTATAGGACTCGTGATTGCGGCAACGATGAAGGTAATCGTGGATATCCTCTACCCACTCCTGCCTGCCGGTGGTGTGGGTAAGCACTCGCTGTTTTAAATCCACCTCTACCACCTTGTAGCTTTGAGGTTTATCTAATTTCGCAATAACCTCGCCGTATTTATCAACAAGGCCTGTGTAGGCTATGTCGTACTTGTTATCAAGCTGGCAAGAGGCAACGTACATTGAATGGTCGATTGCACGGGCACGCATTTTATGCTCCCACTGCGGTTTTAAGGTATCGCCGTAAAGAGGATAAAGCAGCAGGTCTACATCCTGGCAGCCATAAGCAGCGGCAACCTCGGGGAAGTAGTTATCAAAGCAAATCATAATTGCCACCCTGCCTATGTCTAAATCGAACACGGGATACTCCATACCGTTGGCAAGACCCCTTATTTCAATCTCGCTGTGGGTGAGGTTGCATTTACAATAGCGGCCTATTTCCTTACCATCTCTGTCGAGAATATAGGAGCTGTTGTAAACTCTGCCGTTTTTGGGATTATGGTAATAATCCCAGGGTACAACGTAGGCGTGATATTTTTTAGCAAGCTGGCTTAAGCGCTGTTTCCAATCGCCTGCAACCATATCCAGCTTATCGGGAGTATTAACGATTTCGCGACAGCTTAAATACTGAAATGCCTCGGGCATAAACACAATATCTGCACCCTCTTTAAGGGTGGCTTCGGCAAGGTTATATAGCATCTCGTGACGCTCTTCCATACCCTGACCTTCGATTATTTCTACCTGAATCAATCCTATTTTTGCCATAATTAATCCTCCAAACTGAATTCAACGGTTTTGCCGCTTTGTGATACTGTAACCTTATTATTGTTAATTGCAACCTGCGGAGCTTCGCCGCGGTTACCTGTTGAAGTGTAAAGCACCTTGCAGCCAATTATATATTCGCCCTTTTGAAGCACGCCGGTGGTATAGGCGGGATAAATTGCCTGGGGGTTAAGAAGGTGCATACCCGGGTGTGTTCCGTAGGGAGAATAATTAACATTATCTTGGAAAATGGCTTCTATAAGGCTTTCAGCATTACCATTTTTAACACTGTTTCCCAAGGCCTTGTAATCGTCGTTATTCGTACCTATTGTAAAGCCGCCCTCTTTTATGATATAGGGTCTTGAAAGCCTTACTTTATGAATTCTTACGTGCCAGCCGCCAGAAAGGGGTACAACGTAGGATTTGATTTCGGTTTCCTCATCATTAGAAAAGGGAATTTGGCGGGAAACAAGCAGGTTTTCAGAGGTTGATATTGTGATTATCTCGCTTCTTTCCGAAGTCATTCTACCGTTTGGCGTAACAAGTGAAATCATATTATCTGTAGCGGTATTATCCCTTGTAGATATAGCAAAGCCTGCGCGGGAATTATAGCAGAACTTACCGTAATAGCCACTCATATCGTTAAAGGTGTGGCCAAAAAATTCGTCCTGATAATAGTGCATTGAGTTGTTATAAAGGGTTACGCCGCCAAAATCGTTTTCGCCAGCTAATACTATGCCTATTTTATCGTTAGGGCACTTAATTAAATAGTCGCCCTTTTCTACCGGCATTGGTGCCGCTTCAGCAGTCCACAAAGGATGGGATTCGTCGCAAAGCAGACACATAAAGCCTTCGGTATAGCAAGCGCTGGCACCGTCGGTAGCATAGCACTCTGCAAAACAGGGTGACTCGTAAAGATAACCGCAATGAAGCATTCCGTCGGGCGAAGGTATGCTACCTTCTAAGAAGTAAGCGATGTTTTTAAGAATAATATTTTTAGCCAACCTCAAATTGATATCACAGCCGCATTTTGCTGCAAGGCCAAAATTACTTACCGCCGCAAAGCGATAGCTTAGCGACCTGCCGAAAGCGGCCATACCGCCATTGGAATCGAAGAAATTTACATAGAAATTTATAAATTCTTCGCAACGCTTTTTATACCTTTCGGCACGCTCTTGGTAATCGGGTGCGGATTTGTCGGCAATCAGAATCCACAAGAGAGTGTAGGTCTGATGTGCCCAAGCCTCGTAATAATCGAATCTGCCCAGCTTACCGTCGTAATACCAGCCGTTGCCGATATACAGCTTTTCAAGCTCGTTGTAGGCGGCAGCCAGGGGCGCATCTGCCTCGGCACAAGGGTAACCCAAACGGCGAAGCAGTTCGATACAGAATACAGGATACCAATAATGGTTATTGGGCCAGGAATCGTTAATTGCAATAAGAGACCATTTATATATCCATTTCGCAATACTGTCTTGCTTTGATTTGGGAAGAACATCCCATATTTTCTCTTTGGCAAAATATACTGTTACAAGATAGGCCGCGAGCTCGGTTACCGCCTGATTGGCAAAGCCTATGCGGTTATAATCAGTAACGTTTCGGTCGAAACGACGGTTTCCGCTTTCATCGATGCCTTCCAAAATTACCTTGTTGATAAAATCTACTGCCTTGACCTTTTTTCCTAAAAGAGTGAACGCAAGATCTTTTTCCTTAAGCAGAGGGGCTATTCCCCAAAGGGGGCGGAACAGTTCTTCGATAGCGGTAACCTCGTAGCCCACCATATCGGATACCACAAACTGCTCGCGATTTTCATAGCGGCGCGCTACCGTTTCAAAAAGTGACACGTACATCTTTTCGGCGGCATTTAATAATTCTTGTCTTGAAGTTATCATAATTTATTCACCTTTCTTTGGCGGATGGCAAATTAGTGCCGTCAGATTTTTAATGGTTATTTCGCCAATTCCGTATGGAATAAAGAATTTGTCACCTTTTTTGGCCGAAACGCTTTCTGTACCATAGCAAATTGAGCCTTCGCCCTTGGTTACAACCAGCGATAAAAAGCTGTTGGGAGTGAATGTATAGCTGCCTGCGGTAAGGCTTTCTAAGGCAAAAAACTGTGTATCCTCGTAGGTTACCAAGGGGGTTAAGGTGTATTCGGGGGTTGTTTCCGAATTGTGCTTTAAAAAGCAATAGGCTTCGGTTTCTTCACGGCTGAGACCGTTATAATTAAAGCAATCCAGCATTTTTTCAACACCCAGGCCGTAGTGTATCTGCATAGGTGTAAGGGCCGTGCCGTAGGCGGTAGTGGTTTCGGTGCGCATTGTGTAGTCGCAGGGCTGTTGAATTTCCAAAAGGAACAAACCGGCACCAATAGCGTGTGGCATACCTCCCCTTACAAGAATCGTGTCACCTATTTTTGGTGTGAATTTATGCAGGCAATCCAGCATTCCCTCAATATCCTGCTTTTCGAAAAGCTCGCGCCAACGCTCCTTTGTTACCCCCGGCTTAAAGCCTATATAAATGCAGGAATCCTCACTTCGTTTATCGAGAATATGCCAACATTCGGTTTTACCAAAGGGTGTGCCGAAATGAAGCATAGAATAATCGTCGGTAGGGTGTACCTGAATACCCAGACGCTCGCCAGCGTCAAGCAGCTTGGTTAAAAGGGCCGGTTCTTCCCTGCCAACACCAAAATCAGAAGCATTTGCAAAGTCTGTTATAAGCCCCTTTTCCAGCTTGGATATACCCTCGTTTTCGATATACTGAGGGTTCTTTGCCTCTAAAAAAGAGGAAATCCAATCTTCGGGATAATCGCTGTCGACGGGGGCTTCGTAGCCCAAAAATTCTTCCAAAAGCTTGCCGCCACGATATGTACGCCAAACCCTTGTGGGTAATTGCTTTAAAGGTTTTTTCATTTTACTTCCTCCAACACAACCTGCTGCGGCGCTGCGGTTATTGTAATGTCAACCGGATTGCCTAAAAGCTCGGTGATATGAGCGGTTTCTGTATTATCCGAATAGTTGAAGCAGTAAAGGAATGTGCCCTTTTCATTCTCTGAAATTCGGATTATAAGATTTCCCTCGGCCTTTAACTGACGAAGTGAAAAGCGGTCGGAAATATCTGAAACAAAATCTTTAACCGATTTATCACCGCTTTTTGCATAGCCGTGGAAAATATCGGAGCAAACGGTAAGTGTTTCGCCCTTGCCGAAGCTATTATGTACAACCGCCGCGTCGCCGTTTTTGAAGCTTGCCTCAACATTGCCTGTGGAATTAGTGATTTCGTGAGTGTAGTAACCCTGTAAGCTCTTGCCGTTTTTAAATTCTGCGGTAAGGTCTACGTAGTCGGTATCCAGCCATTCGTAGCCAAACACCTCTGAAAGGCCCATACCCGGCTGGTCGAAGCAGGCCAGCGACAGCTCGTCTACTGCGGCCAATCTGCCGGTGGTAAGAATTTTACCGCCCCGAATTACGTAGTTCTTCAACTTATCGGCTGTGTCGGCGCTCAATGCAATGTGATTGGTAAGCACAATAAAGGGATACTCTTCAATCTCGGAAAGAGTTATTATATCGCACCTTACGTTGTTATCGTAAAAGGCTTTGTAGGCGCCGTGAAGCGCGGTTAAGTAAATATCGTTTTCTACCTGATAGGCATCGGTATAGGTTCGCTGTAAATCCTCGCAAAGCGGGTCGTAAACCAAGCCTACATTAGACTTTACAGGCTTCATTATACCATATTTCAAGGTTTCTCTTATCTCGGTGGCGGCTGTAAGCCTTTCGGTGGGTCTGCCTTTATAATCCACAAGACCTCTGCCCAATGTTTGCAACCCCTTATCAAACTGCCTCCACATCCAATAAACTATGCCCTTTGCACCTGCTGCCGCTGCCTCAAAGCACCATTGCTTTAATTCATAGGGGCGAACTGCGGTTGTGGGGTTGAACATTGCCTGAGTGTGGGTTTGCATTTCGGAAATTAAGAAGCCATTTCTTTTAGAGGCTGCGTAAAAACCGTCGAAAACCTGCCAACGCTCTGCAGGGTCCATACAGCCCGGCACCTGCTTGGGGTAAAAGGACATACCTATTTCGTCGGCAACGTCAAGCAGTGCGAAATCGTCTTGTGGGCGGTCGTAGCTGCCGGCCCTTGATACCATAGAATGAATGTTATCTACTATAAGAAAATGCTTGCTATCTACTGCTCTTACAGCATCACTCCAGTTCTTCATAAACCTTGTGATAGATGCTTTTTTGAACGCGGCGTGGTCGGCCCTTGGCATAACACTCATCCACATCCAGGTTTCAAACCTGATTTGTGACCAATCACTGTAGGTGCGCTCCCAGGAATCGTTAAGCTTTTCGATTGTGCCGTACTTTTCTTTAAGCCATACCCTGAATTCGCTAAGGGTGTATTCGTCGAAAGAGCGGAACATAGTTTCGTTGAAAATATCGTAGCCAATAAGGGCAGGCATATCGCGATAGGCCTTAGCCGCTGCAGCAAAGTGCTTGCAAATAAGCTGGTTTACTTCGGGGTGGAAATAGCTTAAAAATCCAAAACTGGGCTGACCAGGTTCAATAGCGCCCCATTTATCCCTGGCGAAGTATTCCTCTTTCATCATAAAATCGGGAATATACTCACAAACTGTAAGCTGACCTGCAAACTCCATTATAACCTTTATTCCACGTCGTTCGGCAAGCTCTAAAATCTTGATGCCTGTGTTAAAGGGATAATTCTCGGTTTTTTCCTCCCACCAGAAAAAAGAGGGCCATATAACAACCGTATCCTGCCCGGCAGCCTTCATATCGGCAAAGCATTTATCAATGGTTTCGGGGGTGTCGTTTCTTGTAACTTTAAGTACACTTCCGTATAAAAATTCGTTAATATTTTTCATAACACATACCTCCACGCGACAACTGTGTTTTAAATTATACACCCTTGAGAATCGCAAATGTTACTATTTCTTATAATAATTGTTGCGTTTTTTGCGATTTTGCTATATAATTTTTACGGTGATATTATGAAAGAGATTATGAAATTCAGCCACGAGCTTTTGCAGGGTGAGGATATACACGTGCACCAAAAGCACGGTGACACCGCCTATCGCAGCCATTGGCACACCTATTACGAAATAATTTTATACACAAATTGCGAAGGCTCCTGCGTTTTAAACGGCGAAGAATACGATATTAAGGGCAACTGCATATACTTTCTTACCCCCAGGGATTTTCACAAAATCAACACAAAATACAACGAAAATTCACGCTCGATAATTATATCCTTTTCTGAAACATTTATAAATAATTCAGCGTTCTACAAGCTGTCGCAGGGGCCGGAGGTTCTATACAACGTAGACCAAAAGCTAATCTGGAAAATTGAAGAAATGTACCTGCATTTTAAAAGTAAGGAGCCGAATTTTAAACTATATTTAAAAAACCTGCTTGAACTTATATTACTGGATATAGCCGCAGGCACATCTGCTACCGTAAAGAATTCCGAGCATCTTTCAGAGCCAATAAGTAATGTGGTTGCCTATTTACATCGCAACCCCAACGCTCAGCTAACCTTAAGCCGGGCGGCAAAAACGGCCTCGCTTACGCCCACTTATTTTTCACATCTTTTTCATTCAGAAGTTGGCCAAAGCTTTAAATCCTATACAAACGGCTTGCGGATTTCCTACGCCAAGCGGTTGCTTGAAGAAACCGAGCTTTCGGTGCTGGAGGTAGCGTTGGAGTGCGGTTTCGGCTCGGTATCTCAATTTCACCGCGCCTTTAAAGCCCTTACGCATAACACACCAACCGAATATAGAAAAGGAAAAAGAGTAAATGATAAATAATAATTATTGACGATTGCCGGACAAGTTGATATAATTATAACAAAGATTTAAACTTTGGGTGATAATATGGAAATTTCACAATCGGTTAATTCGCTGTTGGGCGACATAACCGAGTGGCGACAGCACTTGCACACCATACCTGAAATTGGGTTTGAGCTATACGAAACTCAAAAATACGTTATGGAAAAGCTGGCCGAATTCAAGCCCGATTCAATGCGCAAAATTGCCTCAACCGGTATTAAAGCAGTATTTCTTGCCAAAAACTCCACCGAAACCATAGCCTTTAGGGCAGATATGGATGCCCTTGGCAACAAAGAAGACTCTGATGTACCTTATGTATCGCAGAATCCCGGCAAAATGCACGGCTGCGGTCACGATGGACACACAGCGCTGCTTTTAGGCTTGGCAAAGCTTATTTCCAGGAACAAAGACAAGCTTACCTGCAACGTGGTGCTGCTGTTCCAGCCCGGCGAAGAAGGGTATGCCGGCGCCAAACGAATGATTGAAGAGGGCGCTTTACAATCCCCCGACGTCGATAGAATTTATGGCCTGCACCTTTGGCCCACCGTTCCCAAAGGCAAGGTTGGAATTCGTTGGGAGTACCTTATGGCCCAATCCAGCGACTTTAAAATTTTTGTAAAAGGCAAAAGCACCCACGCCTCTACCCCGCAGTTAGGAATTGACGCCATAGTGGCGGCGGCAGAGCTTATTAATATGCTGCAAAGCGTAATTACTCGTAATGTAGACCCTCATCAAGACGCACTTCTGACCTTGGGCAAAATTTCGGGCGGCACCTCTCACAACGTTATTGCCGACCACGTTGAACTTGAAGGAACTTTAAGGGTATTCAACAGCGATTTGTTCGACAACCTTACCGCAAGAATCCGTAAGGTTGCAGAGGGCCTAAACCTTGCCACGGGGGCCGAATTCCAAATAGAGGAAAACTCACACTACCCCTGTGTTTCAAATCCAAGGCCAATGGTAGAGGATTTTTACGGTCTGCTTGATTCTATGGAAGACAGCGTTTTGGTAGAGCCTGTAATGGCGGCAGAAGATTTTGCCGAATACCAGACACGCATTCCCGGGCTATTCTTCTTCCTTGGAATTAAGGGCGGAAAAGGCGGTATTCCGTTACACAGCACAAACTTCGACTTTGACGAAGACGCGCTTCTGTACGGATTAGAAATATTTAAAAGAATTTTAAAACTATAATTTGAGGAGAGAAAACTATGGAAAGAGAAAAACTTGGTTCAAGGCTTGGCTTCATTTTGCTTTCTGCAGGCTGTGCAATCGGCTGCGGAAACGTTTGGAAATTCCCCTATATGGTGGGTCAATACGGCGGTGCAATTTTTGTGCTGATTTACCTGTTCTTTATTATTGCAATGGGCATTCCCCTTATGACGGCGGAATTTGCAGTTGGACGCGCCAGCAGAAAAAGCCCCGCGCTTTCTTTTAAAGTGCTTGAAAAACCCGGCCAAAAATGGCATTTTCACGGAATATCTGCCGTTGTAGGCAACTATTTGCTTATGATGTTCTACACCGTGGTAACAGGTTGGATTCTTCACTACTGCTATCTTACTGCATCGGGAAAGCTTACCGCAGCTACCCCTGCTTCGGTTAAAGACACCTTTGGCAATATGGTATCCCACCCTGAAACTATGCTGCTTTGGACATTGCTTGTAGTGGTTGTATGTTTTGCTATATGTGCTGTTGGCCTTAAAAACGGCGTTGAAAGAGTAACCAAGGTTATGATGATTGCTTTGCTTGTGCTGATAGTGGCGCTGGCAATTAACAGCATCTGTTTAAAGGGTGCTTCTGAGGGACTTAAATTCTACCTTGTTCCTGATGTAGGTAAAATCACAGAGCACGGATTGGGAACGGTTATGGTTGCCGCTATGAATCAGGCCTTCTTTACTTTAAGTATTGGTATTGGCTCGATGGCGATATTTGGAAGTTACATAGGAAAAGAGCGTTCTCTCCCCGGTGAATCCATACGCATAGCGGCTCTTGATACCTTTGTTGCCTTTACCGCAGGTCTTATTATATTCCCGGCAGCTTTTGCCTATGGTGTTGATGCCGGTGCAGGCCCGAGCCTTATTTTCGAAACCCTGCCGGTTATTTTCAGCAATATGACCGGTGGCGTTGTTTGGGGAACCCTGTTCTTTATCTTTATGGCGTTTGCCGCGCTCTCTACCGTTATTGCCGTTTTCGAGAATATTATTGCTTGCATTTGCGATTTTACAGGCTGGTCAAGGCGCAAATCGGCACTGATTAACTGCATTGTTATGGCTGTGCTTGTACTGCCTTGTATTTTTGGCTTTAACCTTCTTTCAAGCATCACTCCTTTCGGTGCAGGCTCCAACATTATGGACTTGGAAGATTTTGCGGTTTCAAATGTATTACTCCCCTTAGGCGCACTGATTTATATGCTGTTTTGTATTGACCCTGCAGGCTGGGGCTGGAAAAACTTCAAGGCCGAAGCCAACGAAGGAAAGGGCGCCAAATTTGGAAACTGGTTACGCCCCTACCTTACCTACGTACTTCCCCCAGTTATTGTGATAATCTTTGTTTTGGGCGTTGTAGATAAATTCTTTAAGTAATAGTTCCTTAGCGGTTGTCGAAGTTTATTCGGCAACCGCTTTTAGGTTATTTTTAGTGAAAATAAAGTGTAACTTTTACAAAATTTTGTAAAATGCGTAAATATTTAAAAAAATTGAAAAAATATTGCTATAAGCCTTGAAAAATCGTTCACTTTTAGGTATAATATTTTGATGTGAAAGGGTCAGGCCAAATGCCATTGGTCACCCTGCAGAAAGGATTAACAAATATGGAAATCAAAGAACGCAGAGTTGGTACAGTATCCAGAGGTATTCGTTGCCCCATTTTCAGAGAGGGTGACAACATTGCCCAATTGGTTACAGACAGCGTGCTCGAGGCCGCAGAATACGAAAATTTTGAAATTCGCGACCGCGACGTAATTGCCCTTACCGAATCTATTGTTGCAAGAGTTCAGGGTAACTACTGCAGCGTTGACGATATTGCGGCCGACGTTAAAGAAAAGCTGGGCGGTGGCACTATCGGTGTTATTTTCCCCATTCTTTCACGTAATCGTTTTGCTATTTGTCTGCGCGGCATTGCAAAGGGTGCAAAAAAAATTGTGCTTATGCTTAGCTACCCTTCCGACGAGGTTGGTAACTCCCTTGCAACCTACGACCTTATAGACGAAGCAGGCATCAACCCCTATTCCGATGTTCTTTCTTTAGAGCGCTACCGCGAAGTGTTCGGTGTGCAGAAGCTGGAGTTCACAGGTGTTGACTACGTTCAGTATTATGCCGACCTTATAAAAGAAATGGGCGCAGAGGTTGAGGTTATTTTTGCCAACCAGCCCAAGGCTATTCTCGACTACACCGACTGCGTTCTTACCTGTGATATTCACACACGCCAGCGTACAAAGCGTTTGCTTAAGGCTGCAGGTGCAAAGATTGTGTGCGGACTTGACGATATTATGACCGCCCCCGTTAACGGTAGCGGCTGTAATGAAAAATACGGACTTCTTGGTTCTAACAAATCCACCGAAAATAAAATTAAGCTGTTCCCCCGTGAGTGTAAAGACCTTGTGCTTGACATTCAGAAAAAGATTTTAGACAGAACCGGCAAGCATGTTGAGGTTATGGTATACGGCGACGGTGCTTTTAAAGACCCGAAGGGTAAGATTTGGGAGCTTGCCGACCCGGTAGTTTCCCCTGCATTTACCGACGGACTTATTGGTACACCCAACGAATTAAAGCTTAAGTACCTTGCCGATAACGATTTTAAAGACCTTAGCGGAGATGAGCTTAAAAAGGCTATTTCCGAAAGCATTAAAGCCAAAGACGGCAGCCTTGTTGGTAATATGGCTTCTCAGGGTACCACACCCCGCCAGCTTACCGACCTTATTGGTTCCCTTTGCGACCTTACAAGTGGTTCGGGCGATAAGGGTACACCAGTTATTTTGGTTCAGGGTTACTTCGATAACTACACAAGCTAATATAATTTTAAACCCCCGACTTTTTAACCGGTCGGGGGTTTATGAAATACGGTATTTTTCCAAAAGGAGGCTCGGCGAATGGTAAAAAGGGTTGTTGTTGCAGGCAGCAGAGATTTTAACAATTATAACCTGGCTAAAATTCATATTGAAGTTTGCATTAGCAGAATACGTGAGCAATACACCCTTGTGTTTGTTTCGGGAGGTTGCCGCGGTGCGGATATGCTGGGCGAAAGATATGCCAAAGAAAACGGCTTCAGGGTTGAGCGCTACCACGCCGATTGGGATACCTACGGAAAAAGCGCAGGCCCTATAAGAAACAGGCAAATGGCCGAGATTGCAGACTATGTAATCTGCTTTTGGGACGGAAAAAGCCAGGGCACCAAAAGTATGGTAGATTTTGCGCAAAAGCTTGGAAAAACAGTTAAAATTATAAAGATTTAACAGAGCCTTAGAATTCGAAGCGTTCGGGCTCTGTTTTTTATTTATTAGTTTACTTTGACTTTGAATTTTGGTATAATGATGTTAAAGGTGGTGGGACTATGACACGCGGCGATTATATTTCTTTAGTTCGAGAAAACTACAGTGTGGTGAAACTGCTCTCTAACAAAAACGACTGCACTGTGCTTCAACTTCGGCACAATTCATTGGGTAAGGATATGGTACTGCGAAGCCACCCTACACCAATTGCGGCCTATAACCATTTAAAGGGTATTATCCACCCCAATTTGCCGCAGGTGTACGACCTTTACGATTTCCCCGACGGACAGGTTGTGCTTGAAGAATATATCGAGGGTATAACCGTGGCACAGGTTATTGAAAGCGGAAAATATACCTATTCGGGTGCAAAAAAGATAATATACGGCGTAGGCAACGCGCTTATATCTTTACACGGCGCCAATATAATACACCGTGATATTAAGCCTGAAAATATTATTGTTACCACCAAGGGAATAGTGAAATTGATTGACTTTAATGCATCTCGCGAGCACAGCATTCAAAAGGGGCGAGATACTGTAGCTTTGGGTACAATAGGCTATGCCCCGCCCGAGCAGTTTGGAATTTCGCAAAGCGACGCTACAGCGGATATCTACGCCCTTGGTGTACTGCTTAACGTTATGCTTACCGGCCGCCACCCCAGCGAAGAATTAGCAAAGGGTAAAGCGGGAAAAATTGTACTTAAATGCACAAGCATTGACCCCGGCAGCCGCTTTCAGTCGGTAGAAAAATTAATTAAGGCATTATAGAAAATTCCCTATTCACTCGATTTTTGAGTGAATAGGGAATAATTAATGTATTGATTATTAATAGCTTGATGTCATTAACAGTATGGCACAGGTTTGCAAATTACTACACAAAGTTACACCTGAATTTAATAATTGATCATTCTCATCGAAAACCATCCATACCTTTACCGCTTCTTCTTCATACTCGGTCATATACGGCACATCAGGATTCACCATAGAATCACCTGATATAATTCCATAATAAAGATTATCGATGTTAATTGAGCTATCCAATTCCTCTTCAGAAATATGTCCTTCTGCAATTGCCTCTTCACCTGTTAAGTACTTAATCTTATAATTGCTAACTGCAGAGTTGACTAATTCACCAACAGAAATTGAAAACGGAGAAGAAACGTACTTGGCATTGGATATAGCTTCGTCTAATACAGAAGTGGGGATAGTGTGCTTTTCTTCCACTACCTCAGACACTACAGTTTCTTCTGCTACCTCTGAAGATGCTTCTTCTTTGCCGCCGCAACCGCAAAACATGCACATAACGGTAGCTATAAGTAATAAAATTGATAATGTTTTTTTCATATTAATTACATCCTTTATTCTTTAGTTTTTATAATCAGTGTTACCACTCCGCCGCAGAGGGCTATTGCAGAAACAACACCAAAAATTGTGGAGCGGGTTTTGTATCCGTCTACAATGTCCTGATACCCCTGCAGTTCTATTTCTCGGGTAAGCTTTTCGGTATCTGAAAGATAGTCGTAGCCCAGCATACCTAAATCGGAGTTCATATAAGCAATCATATCTTTGGCTTTGGTATATTTTATGGATTTCAGGTTTGTAAAAGCCAATACACCGAAAGCCACAAATACGGCAGCGCACAAGCCTGCAATCAACATTTTAACTTTCTTAGTCATAATAACTCCTCACTTTAATATTGCTTTTTTGAATATTCGTTTGGATAACCCTGTTTATAGATATATATGTTGTTTTTATCTGCGTCTAAAACGGCTTTTAAAAGCTTCCCGGCATCCTCTTTTGCACGGTCATACGCTTTCTCATCGCTTGCTCCTTCGCGCTTATAATAATCATAAATGTGTTGCAAAGGAGTATTGCGCCAATCACGGTTTTCTCCACCAAACAACGTGCGAACAGAAAAACTCTTTGTAGAATCATTACAGCAAAAGCCTTGAACACATCCACGCATATACACCTTGATGATTTCTATGTCCATCTGTGAAAGCTTTGCAGAAATAGATTGAATTTTGCTTTTAGGTTTAAGCGACATATCTCTCCTCCGTTCTTTACCATTACTTCGCAGTATTTCTGAATATTTATTTTCTCTCGTAAGTACGATAAATATAAAGTTTATTACCGTTATATGTCACAACAGATTGGTATTTACTTATAAGGTATCCAGCTGCTTTTTCACTGTCTGTCATATCATTCTCTGCTATATTGGTGCGACCGGTAATACCTCCGACATATTTATAATAATACTGCCAACCAACTGTATTTTCAAAATATGCTTCTGTTAAACCCGTATCAAAAAATGCACCTACATCTATTTTCGTTACTGCAGCAGGAATGGTAATGCTATTTAATGAAGAGCATCCCCTAAAAGTGTTTGTGTCAATCGTTGTTATGTTATTTGATAATGCAACTTCGCTCAGTCGAGTACAACCATAAAATGCACCAGAACCTATGCTTGTTACCGAATCCGGTATTTCCACTTCCTTTAATCGTGTACAACCATTAAATGCAGAAGAACCTATTGTTGTTATAGAGTCTGGTATGCTTATCTTTGTTAACCATACCGCATCCACAAAACCACTGTTTCTAATTGCAGTAACGGGTATACCATTAACTTCAGAGGGAATGTTGATAGAACGCACCAAATCTGTTATTGCGGAATTAAGTCCTACACTATATGTTCCGTCATCCAGCTTAGTATAAGTTAAATACGTCAAGTCGTTGCGTATTGTATTGTCGACAATCTCTGTATATTCTACTTCTCCATCACTATAGGTAACCTTTAAATTTCCGTCAACCAGCTCGGTTTTTACGATACTTCTTCCTACCAGTGAAGCGAGCCATTCAGTTTCTGAGCCTTCAAATCCATTTTTAACTGCAATGTCATAAGCAGAATCACCTGCTACACCCTGCTCGCCTTGTTCGCCCTTATCACCTTTTTCACCCTGCTCACCTTGGTCGCCCTTGTCACCCTTTTCGCCCTTAACAGAACCGAGGCTGACAGCGTTGGTATCGGTGGTTTTCTTTACATAAAGGTTGCCGTCCTGAATATAGATTTCGTCAATGCCGACGCCGTCTTGACCGTCAGCACCTTTAACATTACCAAGGTCTAAAGTAACACCCGTGGAGAAGGTCATAGAAAGGTCACCATCAGTGGTTAGGGTAACGTCTGTAACGCTTATACCATCCGCACCCTTTTCGCCGGTATCACCTTTTTCACCAGAGGCACCAGTGTAACCCTTTTCGCCTTGGTCGCCCTTTTCGCCCTTGATGTTTCCGAGATTAATTTCAGTTTCATCTGAAAGAGTTAAAACAAGCTCGTTATTTATAATCATAACACCTGCGATGCCTACTCCGTCTTTACCGTCGGCACCTTTAATGTTTCCAAGATTTAAAGTAGTACCTGAAGATAAGGTCATAGAAAGGTCCCCATCGACGGTAAGTGTAACGTCTACAACGCTTATGCCATCGGCACCCTTTTCACCAGTATCACCTTTTTCACCCTTATCTCCTTTTTCACCTTGCTCGCCTTTAGCTCCGGTGGTGCCTGTATCACCTTTTTCACCTTTAACATTACCGAGATTGATTTCTGTTCCGTTAGAAAGGGTTATAATAAGTTCATCGTTAACAAGAGCAACACCAGAAACACCCACTCCTGTTTCACCTTGGTCGCCTTTCTCACCCTGGTCACCTTTAGCGCCAGTGTCGCCTTTCTCACCCTTGGCGCCGGTCTCACCTTGAATACCTTGTTCGCCCTGGTCTCCCTTTTCGCCTTTGGCTCCTATTACGTTGCCAAGGTTAATTTCGGTATCGTCGGTATAGGTTATAACCAGTTCGCCGCTACTGTTAATTGTAGTGGATTTTACGCCTAGACCATCTTCACCGTCTTGTCCCGCAGCACCGGTTGCGCCGGTTTCACCCTTTTCGCCTTGGATACCCTGCTCACCTTGGTCGCCTTTGTCACCCTTTTCGCCTTGGATGCCTTGCTCACCTTGGTCGCCCTTGTCACCCTTTTCGCCTTTGGCTCCTATTACGTTGCCAAGGTTAACTTCAGTATTGTCGGTATAGGTTATAACCAGTTCGCCGCTACTGTTAATTGTAGTGGATTTCACACCAAGACCCGTAGCACCTGTGTCACCTTTAGCACCAGTGTCGCCTTTCTCACCCTTGGCGCCGGTCTCACCTTGAATGCCTTGTTCACCCTGGTCTCCCTTTTCGCCTTTGGCTCCTATTACATTGCCAAGGTTAACTTCAGTATTGTCGGTATAGGTTATAACCAGTTCGCCGCTACTGTTAATTGTAGTGGATTTTACGCCTAGACCATCTTCACCGTCTTGTCCCGCAGCACCGGTTGCGCCGGTTTCACCCTTTTCACCTTGTTCACCCTGGTCACCTTTAGCACCGGTGTCACCTTTCTCACCCTTGGCGCCGGTCTCGCCTTGGTCACCTTTTTCGCCTTTGATATTTCCAAGATCAAGGATTGTGTTATTTGTAAGGGTAATTTTCAAATTACCTTTATCGATAACAATATTATCAATACCGGTACCATCTATACCGCTGGCACCCGTATCGCCTTTTTCACCCTTTGCACCTACCACAACACCAAGATTTGACACTGTATTATCTGAAAGAGTAATTATTAACTCTCCATTTGTATTTATTTCAGATTTAGTAATGCTAATGCCATCAGTTCCCTTTGCGCCGGTTTCACCTTTTTCTCCCTGATCGCCTTTAGCTCCAATTACATTTCCAACATTGGCACGCTGATTATTAGAGAAAATAAGTACAAGTTCACCATTAGTATTAATTTCCGCACTATTTACGCTTATACCGTCGGTTCCTTTCTCACCGCTGTCGCCTTTGTCACCTTTTTCACCTTTGGCTCCGGTGGCACCAGTTTCTCCTTTCGCTCCAACAACAACGCCTAAATTAGACACTGTATTATCGGAAAGGGTTATAACCAACTCGCCGTTTGCATTGATTTCCGATGCAGTTATACTAACGCCGTCATTACCTTGTGTTCCGGTTTCTCCTTTGTCACCTTTTGCACCTGCCGCTCCAGTATCGCCTTTATCTCCCTTGGCGCCGACTACTAAACCTAAGTTTGCACGTTGATTATTTGAATATGTAACAACCAGTTCACCAAGTGTGTTGATTTCAGAAGATACTACACTTATACCATCTTTACCTGCTGTGCCGACTACCTTATCCAAATTAACAATTTTGTTATCGGAAAAGGTTAATACCAACTGACCGTTTTCATTAATGTCAGCAGAAATAATACCAATCCCATCCTTACCATCGGCTCCATCTTTACCGTTCTTTCCATCAGTACCGTTTATACCTGAAACTGCGCCAAGGTTTAACAGAGTACCATCAGTAAGCGTTATAAGAAGTTCATTTGCATCAGAAAATTCAGCAGTTTTTACGCCTACACCATCTTTGCCAGCGGTAGCTTTAAGCGACTCGCTCCACTCAGATTCACTTCCTGAATATCCGTTGTTTTTTGCAATTTCGTATGCGGATTTTCCGTTTAGAGATTCTAACCACTCTTGAACAGTACCCTCATATCCATACTGTACTGCCAATTCATAGGCTGACAATCCATTTTCTATAGTGGTGGCTGCGGTTTCAATTTTTGAATTTGATTTCTTGTTTGTAATAATTGCAGTTCCTGCAGATAAGACTACAATTAATATAAAAGATGTAATTATCGCAATAACTCTTTTAATGGTTGAACTTTTCATTTTGAACCTCCTGAATACAATCATATATATAAATTAATATATCACTAATAATGCTTGTTGTCAATATTTACTTCTTTTAGTTAATTCATAATTGGTTAGTTTTGAAGTACAATAGAAATATGATTTCGAAGAAATATTCGAGGTGAAAATATGGAAAAAGAAATCGACTATAAAGCGCTGGGGTCAAGAATAAGGGCTGCCCGAAAAAAGCAAGGCATTACCCAGGAAAAGCTTGGGGAAATCTGTTCACTCTCCACCGCCCACATAGGCCACATTGAAAGAGGCACCAGAATCCCCTCTTTAGAAACACTTTACAGAATTTCTACTGAACTGAAAATCAGCACGGATTATTTGTTCTTCGATTCTACTAACGATTACGAAAATCTTTTTAAAAACATCTCCGCCCAGCTTGCAACTAAGAGCGGAGAGAAGGTTAAGGTTTTCGTATCTACTGTAAAAGCCCTTGCAGATAAAATCGACGACCTGTAACCTTGTGTTTAATTATAGGTTTATTGCATTAATTTGTCCTATGCTGCCAGCATAATTTAGCAAATTATTTTGTAAATGTTTACATATTTAAGCTTATTATTGACTGTAAGCATTATTTGTGATAAACTTTTATTAAAATTACATACTAACAGGTGTTGATTATGATTACAAAAGTTAAAAAAGATACTTCCGATTTACTGAAAGAGTTAGAAAGCTGCTCTAACTTTAAAGCTTTTTACTCTGAGAACGAAGATTCAATTTTAAAAAAGAATTTAAGCGAACTTCTCGGAGAGCTTATAGAAACAAAAGGCATTAAAAAGGCCGACGCAATTAAACGCTCGGAGCTTAGCGAGGTTTATGCATATCAGATTTTTTCGGGGCTTAGAATCCCTGAACGCAAAAAGCTTTTAAGCCTTGCCATTGGTATGAAATTGAACCTTGCAGAGGTGCAAACCCTGCTTAAAAGCACCGGCTACGCCCCGCTATATGCAAAAAATGAATTCGATTGTGTAATTATTTTCGGCATTTGTAAAGAATTGTCGATTATAGAAATTAACACCCTTTTATATGAATATGGCCTGGATACTTTGGGCTAAAATTCCATTGTTTGTTATATTTGGTTAAAAAAAGGAAACCTTAATTTTTGAAAGGAAAGATATTTCAATGTTTATTACTAACGATATTAAATATATTGGCGTTAACGACCATAATATTGATTTGTTCGAGGGTCAGTACGATGTGCCCAACGGCATTTCCTACAACTCTTATGCTATAATCGACCAAAAAATCGCCATTATGGACACTGTAGACGTTAACTTTACCCACGCCTGGCTTGATAATATAGACAACGCTTTAGGTGGCAGAAAACCGGATTACCTTATTGTTCAACACATGGAGCCCGACCATTCAGCAAATATTTACAATTTCACAAAAACCTACCCCGAAGCAAAAATTGTTTCCTCGCAAAAGGCTTTTAATATGATGAAAGGCTTTTTTGGCAACGATTTTAGCGACAGGCAAATTGTTGTTGGCGAAGGCGATACCTTATCTTTAGGCAACCACACCCTTACCTTTGTTACCGCGCCTATGGTGCATTGGCCCGAGGTTATTGTTACCTACGATAGCTTTGATAAGGTTCTTTTTTCGGCCGACGGCTTTGGAAAATTCGGCGCACTTGACGTAGAAGAAGATTGGGCCTGCGAAGCTCGCAGATACTACATCGGTATTGTTGGCAAATACGGCGCACAGGTGCAAAGTTTGCTTAAAAAAGCCGCAGGGCTGGATATTGCCACCATTTGCCCTCTGCACGGACCTGTTCTTAAAGAAAACCTTGGTTATTACATTAATTTATACAACACCTGGTCCAGCTATCAGCCCGAAACAGAAGGAATTGTAATTGCCTATACCTCGGTTTACGGCAACACCAAAAAGGCCGTTATGCAGCTTGCAGAAAAGTTGAAGGCTAACGGTTGCCCGAAGGTAGTTGTGAACGACCTTGCTCGTTGCGATATGGCAGAGGCTGTGGAAGACGCCTTCAGATATAGTAAGTTAGTGCTGGCCACCACCACCTATAACGCAGAAATTTTTCCCTTTATGCGTGAATTTATTAACCACCTGACCGAACGCAATTTCCAGAACAGAACCATTGGCTTTATTGAAAACGGAAGCTGGGCACCCTTGGCCGCCAAGGTTATGAAGGAAATGCTTGAAAAAAGCAAAAATCTGAAATATTGCGACACCACGGTTAGAATTATGTCGGCCTTGAACGAGGAAAGCAGCAGCCAGTTAGAGTCGCTTGCAAACGAGCTTTGTATGGATTACCTGGCCCAGCAAGACTCTACCGCCAATAAAAACGACCTTTCGGCTCTTTTCAATATTGGATATGGCTTATACGTTGTTACCTCTAACGACGGCAAGCGGGATAACGGACTTATTGTTAACACCATTACTCAGGTTACCAATACCCCCAACCGAATTGCCGTTACCATAAATAAAGAGAACTATTCCCACCACGTTATTAAGCAAACCGGCAAAATGAATGTAAATTGCTTAACAGAGGATGCTCCCTTTGCTGTTTTTGAAAAATTTGGTTTCCAAAGCGGAAGAAATACCGACAAATTTAAAGATTGTGAACCACTTCGTTCCGATAATGGACTTGTATTCCTGCCAAGGAACATAAATTCCTTTATTTCGCTTAACGTTGAGCAGTACGTAGACCTGGACACTCACGGTATGTTTATTTGCAGCGTGAGTGAAGCCAGAGTGATTTCCGATGCTCCTACTATGACCTACACCTATTACCAAGATAACGTTAAGCCCAAGCCCCAAACCGAGGGTAAAAAAGGCTATGTTTGTAAAATTTGCGGCTATGTTTACGAAGGCGAAAATCTTCCTGAAGATTTTATCTGCCCCTTATGTAAGCACGGCGCCGCCGATTTTGAAGAAATTAAATAAACTCACCGAAAGGATGTGAATAAAATGAAATATGTATGTGATGTATGCGGCTGGGTTTACGACGAGGCCGAGGGCGCACCCGATTTAGGTATTGAGCCCGGCACCAAGTTCCAGGACCTGCCCGACGACTTTGAATGCCCCCTTTGCGGAGTTGGAAAAGACAGTTTTAGTGAAGAATAAAATTTCGGGGGCTTCGAAACTGTCGGAGCCCCTATATTTTCAGGTGATTATATGAATTTGGTTTTACTTACAGCCTTAGGGGTAGGCGGTGCCACAATTATTGGCTCGATTATTGGATTTGCCTTTAAAAAGCTATCCCACAGGTTTTCTGATATAATTCTTTCCTTTGCGGCAGGTGTTATGCTGGCAGCCGCCGTGTTGGGGCTTATTCTGCCCTCTTTAGAATATGGCGGAAAATACGGACTTTTGATTACAATTGCAGGTATTTTTGCAGGTGCATTGTGCCTTAATCTTATCGATAAGCTGGTGCCCCATTTACACAAGCTTGTGGGAAGTGACATTGAATCCCATAACAACAAAGAGCTTAGTAAGGTACTGTTGTTTGTCACCGCCATAGCCATACATAATCTGCCGGAAGGAATTGCCGCGGGTGTTGGCTTTGGTTCGGGAGATACCTCACGCGCGCTGCTGATTGCGGGAGGTATTGCGCTTCAAAACATCCCTGAGGGTATGGTTATTATTGCACCGATGCTTGTGGCGGGTGTTACACCTAAAAAGACCTTTATTTGCGCTATGGCCACGGGGCTTGTAGAGGTTTTTGGAACACTTATCGGATTCTTTGCTGTTAGTGTTGCAACGGCTGTTCTGCCCTTTGCTTTAAGCTTTGCAGGCGGCACAATGCTGTACGTTATAAGCGACGAAATGATACCCGAAACCCACGCCCACGGAAGCGAGCGCGGCGCTACCTATGCGTTGCTTGTCGGTTTCTGTATTATGCTGATTTCTGACGTGCTGTTAGGATAATTGTTGCATTATGCAGAAATTTAGTGTATAATTAGCATAATTTGGAGGGATGATTTATGCAAAAAATTGAAAATCTTAGATCAAAACATAAAAACACAGTGCAGGCAATAATGTTTGTATTGTTTTCGGCATCGGCCGGTATTATTCAGGCCGGTTCCTTTGCACTTCTTAACGAGCTTATAAAATGGACGTACTGGCCCTCTTACCTTATTGCGCTTACACTTTCGGTTGTTTGGAACTTTACCCTAAACCGCCGCTTTACCTTTAAATCTGCCGCCAACGTACCCATAGCAATGTTAAAGGTTCTTGGCTTCTATTTAGTTTTTACTCCGCTGTCTACCTGGTTGGGTCAATTAGCAGCAGATGCTAATGTTAACGAATACATAGTTTTATTTGTAACAATGTTCAGCAATATGGTGCTGGAGTTCCTTTTCTGCAAGTTTGTGGTTTATCGCAATCAGGAGGATACTCTGCAATAACCCCTTGACTTTTAAGGCTTTTTGAGTTAAAATGTAATAAATCGTTGAGGAAGGACGCTAAGGCTTGCCCTTATTCTTTAGAGAGCTGCGGTCACCGGCTGAAAGCTGCGGCAGGATAAAAGCCCAATGCCACCACCTTCTGAGTGCCAAGGGGTAACAAACTTTGGTCGTAGCTCCTGCGTTAAGGGAATGATAAGGCTGTGGAAACACGGCGCACTATGGGTGGAACCGTAGAGTTTAGTTTACTAAGCTTTGCCCCAAGTTTTTTGGGGCAAGGCTTTTTTGTTTTGTTAATTCAAATTTTTATATGGAGGAAACAACTATGAAAATCACACTTAAGGGCGGCACAATCAAGGAATACGATGCTCCCATTTCTATTGCCGACGTTGCAAAGGATATTGGAATGGGACTTTATAAATCCGCTTGTGCAGGCCGCGTAAATGGTGAGGTTTGCGACCTTAGAACAGTTATTGATGCCGACTGCGATTTGGAAATTTTAACCTTCAGCGATAAGGAAGGTGCACAGGTTTTCCGTCACACCGCATCACATATTTTAGCCCAGGCTGTAAAAAGACTTTACCCCGACGTAAAGCTTACTATAGGCCCTGCTATTGAGGGCGGCTTTTATTACGATTTCGACGCGCCCGAGGCTTTCTCTCCCGACGACCTGCAGAAATTAGAAGCCGAGATGAAGAACATTGTTAAGGAAAACCTTGAGTTAGAGCGTATAACAATGCCTGCAGACGAGGCAATTAAGCTTATGAGCGACGCGGGCGAGCCTTATAAAATTGAGCTGATAAAAGAGCATTCCGCCAAGGGCGAGGATATCAGCTTCTACCGTCAGGGCGAGTTTATTGAGCTTTGCGCAGGGCCTCACCTTATCTCCACAGGCTCGGTTAAGGCTTTTAAGCTGACCCAGTGTACAGGCGCATACTGGAGAGGCGACGCCAACAATAAGATGCTTCAAAGAATTTACGGCACAGCCTTCCCCAAGGCTTCAGAGCTTGAGGAACACCTTACTATGCTTGAAGAAGCAAAGAAACGCGACCACAATAAATTAGGCCGTGAGCTTGAATATTTCACCACCTCAGACGTTATCGGTCAGGGGCTCCCCATACTTCTTCCAAAAGGTGCTAAGGTTATTCAACTGCTTCAGCGTTGGATTGAGGACGAAGAAGCCAAGCGCGGCTATCTGCTTACCAAAACTCCTTTAATGGCAAAGAGCGACCTTTACAAAATTTCCGGACATTGGGACCATTATCTTGACGGTATGTTCGTTTTGGGCGACCCCACCGACGACAGTAAAGAATGCTTTGCAATGCGCCCCATGACCTGCCCCTTCCAGTATCAGGTTTACCTTAACCGTATGCGCTCCTACCGCGACCTGCCTATGCGTTTGGGTGAAACCTCTACCCTTTTCAGAAACGAGGACAGCGGCGAAATGCACGGACTTATCCGCGTTCGTCAGTTCACAATTTCAGAGGGCCACTTAATTCTTCGCCCCGACCAGCTTGAAGAGGAATTTAAGGGCTGTTTAGAGCTTGCAAAATACGTACTCGATACTGTTGGTATGCTTGAGGATTGTACCTTCCGTTTCTCCCAGTGGGATCCTTCCAACACAGCTAAGTACGAAGGCACCGCCGAGCAGTGGAACGAAGCTCAGCGCATCATGGGCCAGATCCTGGACGACCTGGGCGTAAACTATGAGATCGGCATCGACGAAGCCAAGTCGGAGGCCCAAGCGGTCTTAGGAAGACAA
>JAZQCL010000009.1:0-9937 GCA_045546235.1 Acutalibacteraceae bacterium | reverse complement strand
CGAAAAGTTTGATATTTATATTACCGGCTCAAACGCTTTCCTTTTGAGTTCCGACCTTGCTACGCTGTTTACAGGAAGAACATTTGAAATCAAGGTGTTTCCGTTCTCATTCAGCGAATATATGCAGTATTTTGGTTACAGTGACAAATACGCTGACGTTGATAAGTATATGATTGAGGGTGGCATGGCTGGATCCTATCTGTATAAAGATCAAGAAGCCAAGTATGATTATATTGCCGATGTTTTTAACACCTTGATTGTCCGTGATATTCGCAAGAAATATAAAATCCGTAATATGCAGCTTATGGACAGACTTGTGGATTTCCTTATGGACAACATCTCCAATCTGACCTCGGCACGAAATATCACAAACACATTCAGTGGCTTAAAGGAAAAGGTCAACCATGTTACCATCAGTTCGTATATTCAGTATTTGTGCAATGCCTTTGCCTTTTACAAAGTCCGCAGATATGACATCAAAGGCAAGAAGTATCTTTCAAGCAATGACAAGTATTATCTGAGCGACCATACTTTCCGTTATGCAAAACTCGGCACGAAGAATATGGACTACGGCAGAATCCTTGAAAACGTGGTTGCCATAGAGCTACTCCGCAGAGGTTACGAGGTTTATGTCGGTGTGCTTTACAAAAAAGAAATCGACTTTGTAGCAATAAAACGAAACGAGAAGATTTATATACAAGTATCTGACAATATCAGCGATGACAAGACTTTTGAACGTGAGGTTTCGCCCCTGCTTCAAATCAAGGATGCCTATCCCAAGATGGTCATTGCCCGTACCCGGCACGATGAGTATCAGTACGAGGGAGTGAGGATCGTTGATATTGCGGATTGGTTGTTAATGTGATTTAGAATAACCAAAAAACAACAAAAATAGTAATTAGAAAAATGTGAGGTGATACTTTGAAAAAAATTTTTAGTTCTAATCTGGACATCTACAAAAATGCGTATATGAATTGGCGCACAGACAAACACCAACCGATTCATAACTTGAACGCTTTAGCTGAGGGATATTTTGATAGCGCTGTATTATCAATAAAAGCGTGTTTGGTAGATAATAGCGATCACAAGGCAGATGGATTAATTTTTCCGATTCTGTTCTCGATGAATCATGCCATTGAACTATATGAAAAATCTATCTGTTGGAGTCTTAACATACTGTTGGGTTATAAATCAACATTCGCAGATAATCACGACATCCGTGAAATTTGGTATACAGCAAAACAAAAAATTACGAAATACGGATTTGATTACGGAAGAGAAGAAGCAGATTTCTTAAAAATGATAGCTCCTCTCGAAAAGTATCTGAATGAAATCTACAGAAACATTATGACAGATGATTTTAACGATGCTTATCATAATATTGATTTTAGTAGATACCCAACTAACAATAAATCTGAGAATCATTTTTATGTCAAACAGCATGACAATGTTGTAATTGATTTAGAAAATCTGATAGAATGGTGTGTTGCTCTTAAGGATTGCCTTTCAAGCCTTGCAGAAACATACTATGATTTAGTTCTTAAAAAGTGGGACGAATAATACCAAAACTTATATAAATAGAAAACTAAAACAACAAGGAGAAGAACGATGGGAATTATTATTGTTTTAATTTTAATAGGGTTAGGCGCTTGCTTAATCGGTAGCCTTGCATCAAAAGCAGATGCAAAATCCAAAGAGAAATTTAATAATAAAATCAATGGATGGAAGTCTGATTATTATGATGAATTATGTGCCGCATGTCGCGAACAAGGAATTGCTATGCCATCAAAGAGTATTTTAGATAAAGACGAAATTTGGGTCTCTTATCAAGGCATGGGCGTTCATTCTCCAGGATATTTGTGGGAAGATGGAAAAAATATTGTATATTGCCCCGATTTGCTAAATCAATGTGGTCGTTCAATTCGTGAAAACTTATTGATTATCCCATTTGAACAAATAATGTTTTACACTAAAGATGGAAATATTTCCTATACCAATAAAATACTTAATGACGGAAAGGGGGTCTCAGTATCTGGTGCGATTGTTGGCGGGTTAATAGCTGGAGATGCAGGAGCAATTATCGGAGCAGGCAAAGATGCACATAAAATAAAAAGTGTTACTGAAACACATGATGAAGTTCATACTTTTATTTACTATGGAAAAGATAACGAAAATGTAAAAATTGCAGATGTAAAAGGGCAAAATTTCTATGCCCATATTTTGCAAATACTGCCGAGTAAAGAGTACAACTATGTAAAATTTAGATTCAACGCTTAAAGAAAATGGTTCCGCAAAAGACAGTTTGATAAAGTTGAAAGACTTATATGATAGTGGATTGATTGATGAAACTGAATATAAAACAAAGAAAGAAGAAATACTTCATCAACTGTGAAATATTGTCGCAGTTCTGATTGCCATTTTCTTAATTCAGCACCAACGGTGCGCAGCCAATTTCTCAGAGATTGTTAAAGGGTTTGGGATGTTTCCCAACAAGTACGCACAAGTGGGTACCGCCGTGCCTCCCTATGATGAGGGAGGTGGATTTTTGCGAAGCAAAAAGACGGAGGGAGAGAAAAGCCAAAGACTACCCCTCAGTCGGCTGCCGCCGACAGCTCCCCTGACAAGGGGAGCCAGGCAAAGGAGCAACCCGTTTACGGGTAGCAAGTAATAAATGCACGGCTGGCAGGCCGACAAAAAAGCGCACTTGTGCGTAGCCATTATGGGTTAGGGCTATGCCCGAAAATGAAAGCCCTCCCGTTATACGGGGGCTATTTATTGTGGTGCAACTATAGCAATAACGAAATATCGTCTAAATCTTTTTTATTTGCTCAAGCTTTTTGCAGATATCGTCTTTTGTGAAGATGGGGCTGTCTATTCTGCCAACCAGGTAGTCAATGCTCACCTCGAAAAAGTCGGCCAAGCGTATAAGAGAATAGCTGTCGGGGTTGGTTTTACCAGTTTCATAGTTCGACAATGTTTTTTGGTCAATTCCCGTGGCAGCGGCTACGTCAATCTGCCGCAGCTCCCGCTGTTCTCTGATTCGATTCATACATAGCCAACTCTTTTCTGCAATCAAAAATGTTGAAAATATTGAGAATAGGTTTCGTTACCGCTAAAAAGGATATGCGAAATAATTGATATGCATATCTCAAAGTAACCGTACCAATTATACTACAAAATTCCTGCCAAGGCTTGACATACTAAAAATTTAACTTTATAATACGTGTAGAAATGTATTAGTACACACTCAAAATAGCGTAAAATTATTTCTTAGCATATTTTCGTAAAGAGGAAATTAATTATGAAAACCTTTAACTATAGCCCTGTCGTTTTATCCGCAGTGAAATGCAACATCAATTCTCTTTTTTTTAGTGTTGGTATTGATGTTTTGGCGGCTGCTATGATTTATATGATGATCAGAGAAATGGGTTACAGCCTTTCCGTATTAAGGTTCGACGGCGATTTATTCTTCTCTTTGATTTTGGTTTTAGACGTGGTGTTTTTTATATTTTCTTTAATAGATTTATTACGAGAAATAGCAATAGCCTCGAATCTGCAACGCGAAAAGCTTGTACTTACCGATACGGGCTTAAAGATAAGCTACCACGAAGATATCGCTTCAAAAGAAACCTTCAGATATATAGAAGTTCCTTGGGAAGAGGTTAAAAAAGCAGATATTATTGTTAACGAAATGCCTAAAACAAAAAGCATTTTCGGGCAGTTTTCGTTTAAACACATATTTAAAAGCGCTACTGTAAAGGTGGATTACAAAGATTTAAGCATATACACTTCAAGGGGTCTGTTCAAGGTGTCGATAGATAATCCATCAGAGGCCGCAACCTTAATAACCGATGGAATTCAACACCCGAACTCCCGCGAATACTACAAAAGCCAAAAGTCCCAAGGCCCTGCCTGGCCTTTTTAAACAACAGAAAAAACAGCTCCCTCGTCAGAGGGAGCTGTTTTCGATTAATCAACTAACCAATAAAAGGGGAAACTGTTTTTTACAGCCCTTTTTTATGCAGTAAAATTATTACTTAACAATAATACCCTGGGCGGAGCCGGGAACGCCTGCGGCGTTGGCCTCGTCGGTGTCGATGTGCATAGCCAGTGCGTATTTGGGAGAAACGCGGATTACAACGTCGCCAAAGGTAAGTGCGCGACCCTCGGTTTCGATTTTAACCGAAACGATTTCGCCGTCGGTAACGCCGAAGTTTTCAGCGTCCTCGGGGGTCATATGTACGTGGCGCTTTGCAGAGATAACACCCTCGGTAAGCTCTACCTCGCCCTTGGGGCCGCGGAGCTTGATTGCACCGGAGCCTGCAATGTCGCCCGACTCGCGAACGGGAGCCATTGCGCCAATGGAACGAGCGTCGGTTAAAGACAGCTCAATCTGGGTTGCGGGGCGGCAGGGGCCGAGAATTGAAACACCCTTAAGCTCGCGCTTGGGGCCGATGATGTCTACTCTTTCCTCACAAGCAAACTGGCCGGGCTGAGAAAGGTCCTTTTTAGGGGTGAGCTGATAGCCCTCGCCAAAAAGAACGTCTAAATCCTCGCGGCTAACGTGCAGGTGACGTGCAGAGATTTCTACTAAAATTGTATCCATATTCTTTTCCTCCGTATATTCAAGCGTTGTAGCAGTAGCCCAACCTGTTAAAACGGCATAATTTTCACCCTTTTCGGCTTATCGTCGGTGGCAGGCACAAAGCCTTGCCCACCTCCTCTGCACCGAAAAAGAAGAAAATTCTACTCATTTTAAAAAGGTTTGTCCACTTCTCCACCGCTTGTTCTTTTTTCAAGCGTTGTAGCAGTAGCCCGCTTGTTATTTACTATATCATTAATGTGCCGCAAGGCACAATTCATGCCAAGGGCAATTCATGAAACGTGAGTTTCAATTCACGCAGTCACAGACTGCAATTCATTAAATAGATGAATTGATGCATACGCATCATGAATAGGCTACGCCATGAATTTTCGCTTTCGCGAAATGAATTGATGCTAACGCATCATTAACGTGCCGTCAGGCACATTATTACTCTTCCTCTTCAACCTCTTCGGGCTGGGGCAGACGCTCGGCAGAAACCTTTTCAATTCTGCGTTCATCCATCTCTTCAACCGTGAAGCGGAAGCCGCAGGCCTCGATTTCGGGCTTTTCGTCTTCCTGAGGAATACGGCCAAGCTCCGACATAATAAAGCCGCCCAGCGTATCGTACTCGCCTTCGGGAAGGGTGATATCTAAAGCCTCGTTAACCTCTTCAATATCGGTGATACCGTCGAAATTAAAGAAGTTTTCGTTAATCTGCTCGATTTCCTCTTCCTCGTTGTCGTACTCGTCTTGAATATTACCAACAATGGATTCCAGCAGGTCTTCAATTGTAACAATACCTGCGGTGGCGCCGTATTCGTCTGAAACAATAACCATTTGCAGATGCTTTTCGGTCATTTCGTTAAACAGGTCGTCGCAGCGTTTGGATTCGGGAATAAAGTAAGCCTCGCGCATAACGCGGCTTATTTTAAAGCCCTGAGGCACAGGCTTGCCGATGTATTTCAGCAGGTCTTTTACATATATAATACCCTTTATGTTGTCTACCTCGTCTTCGAAAACGGGGATTCGGGAATAACCCTCGCTCATAGCGATTTTAAGAATATCCTCAATGCTATCGCTTATTTCCACACACTCAAGGTCGGTGCGGTGGGTCATAACATCGGCGGCAACAATATCGTCGAACTCGAAAATGTTGTTAATCATTTCCTTCTGGCTGTCTTCAATAACACCCTTTTCTTCTCCGGCATCAACCATCATACGGATTTCTTCCTCTGTAATAACCTCTTGTGAGGCGTTGGGGTCGAAGCCGAAAAGACGTACAACCAAATTGGTAGAGAAGGAAAGGAACACAACAAAGGGTTTCATCATAGCTTTAAAGAAAAGCAGAATTCCAACCACCTTGAAGGAAACCTTCTCTGAGCATTGCATTGCAATACGCTTAGGTGCCAGCTCGCCTAAAACAAGCGAGAAGTAGGAAATAATTATGGTTACTACAACGGTGGCAACACCTGCAAGCCAAGAGGGGGGAACCTTCCAACCAACAAGGCCGCTGAACCAAATGGCCAAAGGCTGCGAAAAGGATTGTGCAGCCGAAGCCGAGGTTAAGAATCCGGCCAGGGTTACGCCAATTTGCAGGGTGGAAAGAAAGGCCGAGGGGCTTTCTATTAGCTTTAATACCTTTTTGGCTTTTGAGTTTCCGTCGTCGGCCATCATTCTAAGCTTGTTGTCGTTAAGGGAGATTATGGCAATCTCACTCATAGCGAAGAAAGCGTTGATAATGATGAGCACAAGTAACAGTACTAATTGCAGAATAATCTGAGTCGCAGGTTCGGGGTCGTCCATTTTAATTTTTCTCCATTTCATTTGGCGGCAGTGAGCCGCACTTTATTCCAACGCGATAAAACGTCAGTATTACAATAATATATTGAAAACACGATTTTGTCAACCATAAAGCGGTAAAATTGGGGTACAAAGGCAAAAACACGGGGTATTTTCGACAGAATTGACAAAAATTTAACAAATTTTTTAAAAATTACTATGTTTTAAATATTTACTTTTTTACTTGTAGGTGTTATTATATATTATGTGACAAAATGCATTGACCCCACCGGGGCGGTGCCACAAGTATATTTTAGGAGGAATTTCTTCATGGCAAGACAAAGAAAAACCATGGACGGTAACAACGCTGCTGCGCACGTTTCCTATGCGTTCACAGAAGTTGCTGGTATTTACCCCATCACCCCGTCCAGCCCTATGGCAGACTATGTTGATATGTGGTCGGCTCAGGGCCTTAAGAACATTTTCGGCACAAAGGTTAGAGTTGCTGAAATGCAGTCGGAAGCCGGCGCTTCCGGTACAGTACACGGCTCCTTGGCAGCCGGTGCTTTAACCACCACCTACACCGCTTCTCAGGGTCTTTTACTTATGATCCCCAATATGTATAAGATTGCCGGCGAGCTGCTTCCCTGCGTGTTCCACGTATCTGCACGTTGCGTAGCTTCTCACGCTCTTAACATCTTCGGCGACCATTCCGACGTTTACGCCTGCCGTCAGACAGGTTTTGCAATGCTGGCCGAAACCAACACCCAAGAGGTTATGGACTTAGGCGCAGTTGCTCACTTAGCAGCTATCAAGGGCAGAGTTCCCTTCCTTAACTTCTTCGATGGCTTCCGTACCTCTCACGAGCTTCAGAAGATTGAGGTTTGGGATTTCGAAGACCTTAAAGAAATGTGCGATATGGATGCTGTTGAAGCATTCCGCAAGCGCGCCCTCAATCCTGAGCGCCCCGTAATGCGCGGCTCTCACGAAAACGGCGACATCTTCTTCCAGCACCGCGAGGCTTGTAACGAGTATTACAACGCTATCCCTGCTATTGTTGAAGAATATATGAACAAGGTTAATGCCAAAATCGGCACCGACTACAAGCTCTTCAACTACTACGGCGCACCCGATGCAGACCGTGTTATTGTAGCTATGGGCTCTATCTGTGACGTTGCAGAAGAGGTTATCGATTACCTCCTCGCAGCAGGTCAGAAGGTAGGTCTTGTAAAGGTACGTCTGTATCGTCCCTTCAGCGCTGAAAAGCTTTGCGAGGCTATCCCCGCAACCGCTAAGAAAATTGCCGTTCTCGACAGAACCAAGGAACCCGGTTCTCTCGGCGAACCCCTTTATATGGACGTTGTTACTGCCCTTGCAACCAACGGCAGAATGGCTAAGGTTATCGGCGGCCGTTATGGTCTCGGTTCTAAGGATACTCCTCCTTCCAGCATTTTTGCAGTATACGAAGAGCTCGGCAAGGACGAGCCCAAGCCCCAGTTCACCCTCGGCATTGTAGACGACGTTACAGGACTCTCTCTTGAAGAGAAGCCCGCCCCCAACACCGCAGCAGAAGGCACCATTGAGTGTAAGTTCTGGGGTCTCGGCGGCGACGGTACCGTTGGTGCTAACAAAGACTCTATCAAAATTATCGGTGACCATACCGATAAATACGTTCAGGCCTACTTCCAGTACGACTCTAAGAAGACCGGCGGTATCACCATTTCTCACTTGAGATTCGGCGATAAGCCCATCAAGAGCCCCTACTATATCAACAAGGCCGACTTCGTTGCCTGCCACAATCCCTCTTACGTAATCAAGGGTTACAAGATGGTTAACGACGTTAAACCCGGCGGTGTATTCCTTATCAACTGTCAGTGGACTGCTGAAGAGCTTGATAAGCACTTAAACGCCGAAGCAAAGCGTTACATCGCTAACAACAACATTCAGCTTTACACCGTTAACGCTATCGACCTGGCCGCTGAGATTGGTCTTGGCAAGCGTACCAACACCGTTCTTCAGTCTGCATTCTTCTCACTTTCCAAGGTTCTTCCCGAGGAAGAGGCTATTGGCTATATGAAAGAGAAGGCCCAGAAGTTTATGAAGAAGGGTAAGGAAATCGTTGAAATGAACGAGAAGGCTATCGACGCAGGTGCTACTGCCTACGTTAAGATAGACGTTCCTGCTGCCTGGGCAACCGCAGAAGACGAGGTTAAGGCCGCTGCCAACGTTGATACCAAGCTTGGCAAGATGGTTGCTAATATTATGGAGCCTGTTGGCAAGATGGACGGCGACAGCCTGCCTGTTTCCGTATTTATGGATCACGCCGACGGTACCTTCGAGCAGGGTGCATCTGCCCACGAAAAACGTGGCGTTGCAGTTATGGTTCCCGAGTGGAATGCCGAAACCTGTGCAAAATGTAACAAGTGTGCCTTCGTTTGCCCCCACGCTACAATTCGTCCCTTTGCTCTTAATGCCGACGAGCTTGCAGCAGCTCCCGCAAATATGAAGAAATCACCCAAGCCCATTGTTAAGACAGATTACACCTACACCCTCGCTATTTCACCTCTGGATTGTATGGGTTGTGGAGTTTGTATTGGCGAATGTCCCACAAACTCTCTTAAAATGGTTCCCGCAGAAAGCCAGCTGGCTGAGCAGGAAGTATTCGACTACTGTGTTGCTAACGTTTCCGTTAAGGCAGAAACCGTTGCTGTTTCTAACGTAATCTCCAGCCAGTACAAGAAGCCTTTGCTTGAGTTCTCCGGCTCCTGCGCAGGTTGTGCAGAAACCGCTTATGCTCGCCTTATCACTCAGCTCTTCGGTGACAGAATGTACATTTCTAACGCAACAGGTTGTTCCTCTATCTGGGGTGGCCCTGCTGCAACATCTCCCTACACCACCGACGCTAAGGGTCACGGTCCTGCATGGGCTAACTCCCTGTTTGAAGATAACGCAGAGCACGGCTACGGTATGTATTTAGGCCAGAAGGCAATTCGTGACCGTCTTATCGACGAGGTTACAGAAATGACCACTTCCGACAAGGCCTCTGCCGAGCTTAAGGCTGCAGCCGAAGCTTACCTTGCTACCGTTAACGATGGCAAGAAGAACACTGCTGCTTCTGAGGCTCTCGTAGCAGTTCTCGATAAAGAAAATGCCGATTGCGACATCTGCCGCGACGTTCGTGCAAACCGCGAATACCTTTCTAAGAAGTCCGTTTGGATCTTCGGTGGCGACGGTTGGGCATACGATATCGGCTTCGGTGGTCTTGACCACGTTCTTGCTACCGGCGACGATGTAAACGTTATGGTATTCGATACCGAGGTTTACTCCAACACCGGCGGTCAGGCTTCCAAGGCTTCCAACATCGGTCAGGTTGCACAGTTCGCAGCTGCAGGTAAGGCAATCGGCAAGAAGAATCTTGCAGAGATCGCTATGTCCTACGGTTACGTATACGTAGCACAGATCGCTATGGGCGCTGATATGAACCAGACCCTCAAGGCTCTTAAGGAAGCTGAAGCTTACCACGGTCCTTCTCTTGTTATCGGCTATGCTCCTTGTGAAATGCACGGTATCAAG
>JAZQCL010000008.1:0-10341 GCA_045546235.1 Acutalibacteraceae bacterium | reverse complement strand
TTACTTCCACAAATTGCAGATGTTTTCAATGTTAGTATTGATTATTTATTGCGTGGCAAATCGAACAAAAAACAAGAAATTTATGTTGATTATGCCAATAGCAAATATAACGACTTTGTTAACAATAATTATCTATCTAACCGTTGGAAAATTGTTGATATGAAGCTTTCAGGTGACGGCGATGGTGCGTGTATGTGTGCCGTTTTAATTGAAAAGGAAATATTTGAAGATTAAATATATAAAATCCTCGTTTTTCAGGTACATTGAATTTGTGCCATTAAGTTCAAAGCACCGAAAAAAGAACGAAGCCCGTCATTCCCCGAAGGGATATACAATGCTCCGCATTGATTTGTCTTTGCTTTTATGCTATAACAAACAGCCGCGAATTTCACGGCTGTTATTTTTGTATATTGGGGTTATTTGTTCTCTCTAAAAGATAGTCTACTGAAACATTAAAATAATCGGCAATTTTTATTAGTTCGTTTATTCCCGGCTCTCGTTCACCTGTTTCATATCGGCTAATAGTATTTTGATTCGTGTTTAAGTCCATAGCCATTTTAAGCTGGGAAATGCCCTTTGATTTTCGTAATTCTTTTAATCTCATAAAATCACCTCTTGACATTATTATCCCACATTGGTATAATTAAAATATCCCAAATCGGTATATTTTAATTAAGGAGTGTTTAAAATGGGAATTTTAGAGATTCAAAGGAAACGTTCTTTGACAGGAAGTGATGCTTTTAGAGCATACAAAATTTTTGTTGATGGCAAAGAGGTTGAAGGCATTAAATCTGGAGAAACTAAGCGTTTACAATTAACCGAAGGAATACATACACTACAGTTGAAAATTGATTGGTGTACAAGTAGGGAAGTAAGCTTTTCAATCAGTGAAAACAAAGTAACATATGCGAAGTGTTCTCCTGCAGGAAAAGGCGCTTTCTCTATGATTAGTGCAGTTGCAAACAAAAATAATTACATAACTGTTGAGATACTATAAGAACAGTTATTTTGTTAAGGAGTGGCACAAAGTGCAATATTGTACACATTGCGGAAAAGAATTATTAGACGAAGCAGTAGTTTGTGTGGGTTGTGGTTGTCCTATTCAAGTTGATGCGGGGAACAATTCAGGTAAAGTGTCGGATGAAATTGAAATCGAAAAACGAAAAATAAAAAACAAAAAAATAGTCATTATAGTTAGTGCAGTGATATGTGTTGCGGTTGCTCTGTTTTTTGCTTCTATTCCCATTGTCAATTCGTTTAAGAGAAATAAAATCATAGAAGAATTATCTGGCGAAACATTTGAATGTAATGAGGATACTTCGTATTCTATAAATAGGGATAGCTATACTTTTGACGATGAGGGTAATTGCGAAGATTATAGTTATTTCTATGGTATAGGTTTGGACGATCCAATGGAATATACTTTCAAATGGACATATAAAATTGAGTTTAAGAAAAATTCGGCTTATGTTGTATTAAGTAATGATGACAAATTGAAAATTAAATATGATGAAGACGGAGAAATAATAAGCCTTTATGATTCAGAAGAAAGAAAAACATATGAAAGGGAATAAACGACCATGAAATACTGTACACATTGCGGAAAAGAATTATTAGATGAAGCAGTGATATGTATTGGTTGCGGCTGTGCAGTTGGTGGACAAAATAATCAAACCGTTAATAATAAGTCGGTTGATGGTGCTACGCTATTAAATACATTATCCCAAAGACTTAATACAAACGGTATCATCTGGCTCGTTATTGGAATACTGCAAATTTTAGGTGGCATTTTTATAAATTGGTTTTTGCTGATAGTTGGTGTTTTAAATATAATTTCTTCTGTTCAAGATATGCAATATAGTAAAACATTATTAGAAAATCCAACAGGAATTGTTGCGAAATTTGAACCAATTATAGGACCTATTATAACGTTGGTATATAATCTTGTTATCGGCGGTGTAATAGGTGTTATCGGTTCTACATATTATTTCCTTGCAATAAGAAATTATGTTATGGAAAACAAACAGTTTTTTGCAAGTTTAGATGCAGAAAATAGTTAAACTATCAGTTTTCAGGCGTATTTTATTCGTGCCATTAAGTTCAAACTACCCAGAAAAAGAAAGACACGCATTTCGCGTGTCTTTCTTTATAACTAATCAATACAGTTGCGGTGGGTATAAATATATGTTATAATAACCTCACGAAATACTAACCAAATCAAAGATTTGGAGAATTTCGGAGAACATTGAATGGCTAAATTGCGGCTGCGCCGAGACACCTGACGGTGCCGCTGAGCTGACGCTCAGCCAATTTATGATAAAATAACCTCACGAAATACTAACCAAATCAAAGATTTGGAGAATTTCGGAGAACATTGAATGGCTAAATTGCGGCTGTGCCGAGACACCTGACGGTGCCGCTGAGCCGTCGCTCAGCCAATTTTTGATATAATAACCTCACGAAATACCAACCAAACAGAATTTTAGAGAAACGCTTACTAAAGTTATTGAATGATAAAGCATAGAAATGCTGTAGCATTACGTTTTGTTTTAATATATAATGAACAGAAGGAGTGATACAATGAAAATTTGTACAAAATGCGGTGCACATTATTCTGACAATAAAATGTTTTGTATCGATTGCAACGAAAAATTAAGCGATAAGTTATCTAAATCAGAAGAAGATAATATATATTCCAATTTGAACAAACGTATTGATAAACTATATAAAAATTCGTATCCAATACGGATTACGGAATTTGATAGAGCTATCGGTTTTCTTTCTCTTATAGGTGTGGTAATTTCAATAGTGTTTATTGTAATAAACCTTTGCACAAACCGAAGCATTAATACATATTTATATTCGTTAATATTTTTATTATTGTCTGGTGTTGAAGCGCTTTTGCCTAAACTTATGTGGAAAATTTGGAGATTCAGGCTGTTTTTCATTATAAAAGGTGCTGATGATGCAGAGCCAAGCGAGTTCTATTTAGCAATAAGAAAAATCGTAATTGTATTTGCAGCATTCATTGGTATAACTACACTTATATTAACAATTTTTTAAAAACAATACCCTGCAATATTTCACTTTATACTATTTTTAAGTGACTACAATTTGAGTGGTTGAATGTGCGGTATAATCAGCAAAAGGAGTGGTGGCGAATGTTCGAGAGGAAAATTATCGCAAACCCCTGGGAAGGGAAGATTGACCCCTTTAAGATTATAGGAAACCTTTATTTTGTTGGCACCTATCAGGCCTCAAGCCATTTGATTGATACGGGGAAAGGGCTCATTTTAATCGACACAGGGTATAGTGACACTCTGTATCTTGTTGTTCGTTCAATTTACGAATTGGGCTATAAGCTGACAGACGTAAAGTACATTATCAACACCCATTGGCACTGTGACCATACCGGTGGAACGCAGCAGATTGCGGGCTTATCGGGGGCTACCACTATGATCGGGCGTAAGGATATGGGTAATGCTAAACAGTATTTCGAGCCGAATATGCTGATTAACGACGGCGACACCCTTACCCTTGGCAACACCACCATAAAATTTATAGATACCCCGGGGCACACAGAGGGCACCATATCCTTGTTTTTTGACGTAGAAGAAGATGGCAAGGTTTACCGTGTTGGAATGTTCGGCGGTGCCGGAACCACCACCTTGCTGCAGGGTCGCTTTGAATATGATGCCTGCAGAGAGGATTATCGAAAATCGCTACAAAGGTTGCGCCAAGAAGAGGTAGATGTTTTTATCGGCAACCACGTGTGGAATAACGATACCGAAGCTAAAGGCGAAGTACTGCAAAAAACAGGCGAAAACAGGTTTATAGATAAAAATCTTTGGCCCGCATTCCTCGATTTTTGTGAGAAAAAATTAGAAGATGCCATTTCAAAGGATATATTAACTGAAACTGAAACAGAAAAAAAGCCGTGAAAATCACGGCTTTTTCTTGCCTATATGGTAATACTATGGTAGAATAAAATTGGTAATAAAATGAAAGCGGCAATAGACTACTATATGCAAATTATTGAAATTGCCCGATATTGGTTTTTAATTACCGGGAAAGGGAGATTTATATGATAGTTAAGCAGTATATTAAAGATTTTGAATCGATGGGCTTCGGAATGTTTGTGCATTTTGGAATTTACAGTATGATAGGAAAGGGCGAGTGGTCTAAAAAGAACCTGAACCTTTCTTGGGAGGAGTATTTAAAGGATATTAATAGCTTCAATCCCAACCCCGATTGGGCAAAAGAGCTGGTTTCTGCCGCCAAGGGGGCAGGCTGTAAATACATAACCCTTACCACCCGCCATCACGATGGTTTTTCACTTTATGATACCTGCGGACTTAATGACTTCGACGCACCGCACACCTGCGGCAGAGACCTTATTGCCGAGTTTGTAGAGGCCTGTAAAGATGAGGGAATAATCCCCTTTTTCTACCACACTTTGCTGGATTGGCACGAGGAAAGCTACAACACCGATTTCCCGAAGTATCTTAAATATTTGCGGGATAGCGTGGAAATTCTTTGTAAGAATTACGGAAAAATCGGCGGACTTTGGTTCGACGGAATGTGGGATAAGCCCCAGGAGGACTGGGAAGAGGATGCCCTTTATTCTATGATACGCAGCCACCAGCCCGAGGCTATGATTATTAACAACACAGGCCTTTCGGAGCGCGGAGCGTTGGGCCATATCGAGTTAGACAGCGTTACCTTCGAGCGTGGCAGACCGTCCCCCATTAATCTTGAAACCTCCCCCAAATACATTGCAAGCGAAATGTGTGAGGTGTTTGCCGACCATTGGGGCTATGCTCAAAAGGATTATAACTATAAATCCCCCCGCGAGCTTATTGAAAGCCTTGCGATTTGCCGCAGATATAATTCCAATCTGCTGCTGAACGTTGGACCTAAGGGCGACGGCACCCTTAGAACGATAGACAAGGGTATTTTAGAGCTTTTAGGCCAGTGGGTTGCCCCCAACGAAGAAGCCATAAGAGGTTGCGCACCCACAGATATTGCCATTGATAACAAGCCTAAGGATTTTATACTTAAAAAGGGTAGCACCTATTATTTGTTCGTTCACGACCTATGTATGGTTGGCGACCTTAACGTTGCGCTGAAAAGCGAAATGGATTTGCAGGAGAATTTCCAATTCCCCGAAGAAATCAAGTCGGTAACCTGGCTTGATAACGGCGAAGAATTAGAGTTCACCCAGGAAAAGGGAAGGGTAAAGATAACCACAAAGCCCTTCAAATATGGCGACAGCTATGTGGTTAGAATTGCCAAGCTGGAAACCCTATAGGTATTTTTATGATAAGCGTAATTTTCGATATGGACGGCACCCTGCTTGATACCCAGCGTATTTGCATACCTGCTTGGGAATATGCCGGAAGTCAGCAAGGCTTCGTGGGAGCAGGGGCACATATTCCCAAGGTCTGCGGTATGAATGGCGAAGGGTCTTCGCGCTATATTCTTGATAATTTTCCCAACGTTGACCCCGAAAAATTCAAACAAGACGCAAGGGATTATATCAACCGCAATGGCAAGGTAAAATATAAAGAGGGCGCGAAGGAACTGTTGGATTTTCTGAAATCCAAGGGGGTGAAGCTGGCCCTTGCCACAGGCACCTCAAGGCCTTCTGTTATGCACCACCTTAAAGCGGTAGATGCCGAAAAGTATTTTAGCGCCATAGCCTGCGGCGGAGACGTTGAAAAGGGCAAGCCCGCCCCTGATATTTTTCTGCTTGCCTCAGAAAAATTGGGGGTAAATCCTAAAGACTGCATAGTTTTCGAGGATTCCACCAACGGCGTTCGCGCCGCCAACAGTGCAGGAATGCGCTGTGTCGGTGTGCCCGACATTGTACCATTTGAAGCGGCTGTAAAGCAGCTTATGTTCGCAGAGCTTAAAAGCCTTAGCGAGGCAAAGGCAGTTTTAACATATTTATTATAAAAGAACAAAAACCATACTCAAACAAACGCGTTGAGTATGGTTTTAATTTATGTTGAATATTTCTTCATATTGAACACCCAAGATATTCTTTATAAGAATTATTTCGTCGGGATACAAATGCCGTTGACCCACCTCGATTTTAGCAACTGCACTTCTTGTTATATCACAGCCTTGCACCTGTAGTTTGGCTGCAAGCTGCTCTTGAGTAAGATTCGATTTTTCGCGCAAAGCACGTACGTTTTGGCCTATTCTTTTTTCAATTTTGGAATTCAATTGCACCCACCCTTTGCACTTATTTGGGAACAAAGCTCTTGACTTTATTATATGTAAAGTATATAATAAACGTGCACCTATATAGGTGCAAAACAAGATAAGGAGTATTGTTATGAAAAGAATAGTCAGTTTGTTTTTATCGCTGGTAATGGCGGCAACCCTGTTTGGAAGTGCAGGTCTTACCGCAAGTGCTGCGGGTAACAGTATTGCAACGGCAACGCCCATAGGCTTTGGAACAACCTATAACGGCTCTATCACTTCCACAAATTTAAAGGATGTGTATCGCTTTAATTTAGATGTATCCGGCAGGGTGGATATAAGCCTTACAGCTTTTATCAGAGAAGCCACCTACGTAGTTTACGATGCCGATGGCAATAAAGTTTGGGACGAAGAGGGCTGGTGGAACTTTAATACCCAGATTTATAAAATGAATGAAGGGTTAGAACTTACAAAAGGCACATATTATTTTGCTGTTTTAGATAGTGAATACGGCAGCTACAATTTCACCCTTTCTTTTACCTCGGCTAACGAAAGCTTTAGTGAACCCCAGGGCGGGTCAAATGATTCTATGGTAACGGCAAGTGCCGTTTCCTTGGGTAAAACCTACAAAGGTCAGTTGGCTTTAAACGAAGATAGAGATATCTATAAGTTTACCCTTAGCACTTCCGGAAGAATTGGTGTAGTTGTTTCTTCTTACGTAGATGATAGAACGGATTATTATATTTATAACACAAACGGTGAAACTGTTTGGCAAGATATATATAACAGCCCCGATGCTAATACCGGAGTGTTTAAGCTTAACGAATTAGTTGATTTAATGAGTGGCACCTATTATTTGGCAATAAATAAGCATAGTGCCTACGACAGCTCCGGCAACTACAGCTTCAAGCTTAATTTTGCAAGTGCCGGCGAAAGCTTTGCCGAAAATATTAATCACACCAATAACTCTATTTCCGAGGCTGATGGCATATACATTAACAAATCCTACAAGGGTCAGCTTGCCTTGAATGATAGAAAGGATTTGTACCGCTTTAATTTAACCAAAGCCGGCACAATCAACCTGAAAATAGTGGCAAATATTGAAAATATAGAATGGTATATTTACGATATAAACGGCAACACCGTAAGGTCCGATACATACAACTATTGGAATGAAAACAAGAAGCAGATTGTTGTAGATGAAGATATACCCCTAAGTAAGGGTACCTATTACCTTGCGATAACAACCTATGCTTGGTACGATTATACAGGCAATTACTCTGTTGCCGTAAATTGCGCCCATTCCTGGAGTGTAAAAACAGTAACCAAAGCCACTCAGACTAAGAGTGGTAAGCTTGCCAATACCTGCAATAACTGCAAAAAAACAACCACAGTTACTGTACCTAAAATTAAATCTATAAAGTTAAGCACCTCTACTTATACCTACAACGGCAAAAAGAAAACTCCATCGGTTAAGGTTAAGGATTCAGCAGGAAAAAGCCTTACGAAGGATATAGATTACACCGTTAAATATTACGGCACAAGAAAAAGCACCGGAAAATATAAAGTTAAGGTAACGTTTAAGGGTAAATATTCAGGCAGCAAAACTTTATACTTTAAAATACTGCCTTCCAAAACATCTAAAATTTCTGTAAAAGCAACCAAAACCACCCTTAAACCCACCTGGAAAAAGGTGACTGGTGCCACTGGCTATAGAGTACAGCTTAAATCATCAAAGGGCAAGGTATTAAAAACGGTATATACTAAAAAGTTAAACTATACCTTCAAAAGTTTGAAGAAATCCAATAAATATAAAATAACCATTACTGCATATAAAACCATTGATGGTAAAAAAGCGTATTCCAAATCGTCAAAAAGCAAGACGGCATACACTAAGTAGAGCAGTTTAAAATTTAATTAAACACTAAACGGCTCGGTATCCGAGCCGTTTTCCTATATAACTGAAGTTTTTTGTAAACTATCATTGAAATATGGCATAATTTGTGATACAATCAACGTATATTCTTTTAAGAGGTATACATAATGGTTTGTAACAATATTTTAGAGGCGATGGGTAATACACCTATAATCAGGTTGCAGCATATGGTAGGCCCTGATGATGCCGAAATTCTGGTAAAATTTGAAGGGCTTAATGTGGGCGGTTCAATCAAAACCCGCACAGCCTTTAATATGATACGCGACGCCGAGGAAAAGGGTCTACTTAGCCCCGATACAATTATTGTAGAGCCCACCAGCGGAAACCAGGGCATAGGCTTGGCTTTGGTTGGCGCGGTTCGCGGATATAAGGTTAAAATTATTATGCCCGACTCGGTTTCTGAAGAGCGCAGAAAATTGGTAGAGCATTACGGCGCCGAGGTAATTCTTATTCACGATGCAGGCAACATAGGGCTTTGTATTGAAGAATGCCTGCAACTTGCCCTTAAAATGAAGGCCGAGAATCCAAAGGTGTTTGTTCCCCAACAGTTCGAAAATCCTGCCAATCCCGCCATTCAGCGCAGCGGAACAGGTCGCGAGATTTTAGAGCAGGTGGCAGGGCCTATCCACGGCTTTTGCAGTGGCATTGGCACCGGCGGCACCATCACGGGTATAGGCGAAACCTTAAAGGCCGAGAATCCCGACATTATAATTTGGGCGGTAGAGCCCGAAAATGCCGCTATTCTTTCGGGTGGTTCCATTGGCACCCACGTGCAAATGGGCATTGGCGACGGCGTTATTCCCGAAATTCTTAATCAGAGCATTTATAACGATGTTTGCATTATTAAAGACGAAGAGGCTCTGCAAGCCTCGAAAGACCTGGCCTCGAAAGAGGGCATAATGTGCGGTATCAGTAGCGGCACCAACGTTGCAGCGGCATTGCGCCTGGCGAAAAAATTAGGCAAGGGCAAAACCGTTGTTACGGTACTTCCCGACACCGCCGAAAGATATTTCTCCACTCCGCTATTTGAATAATTTTCCAGCCGACTCGCATAAAACGGGTCGGCTGAGCTTTAGGTGAAAAAATGAAGATTAAAAAATGGTTAAAAAAGAACACTCATTCTCTTGCGGGCAAAACCGTGGCCATAACAGGGGCTACTGGTGGTCTTGGAGAAGAGTTGTGCTTGTATCTTGCGGCATTAGGGGCGGAATTAATTTTGCTTTGCCGCAGTGAAGAAAAATTCTTGCAGTTAAAAACAAAAATTCTAAAAGCATATCCCACGGCAAAAGTACAATATATTTCGGTCGATTTAGAGGAAATAGATGGGGTTAAGCTTGCGGCAGAACGGCTGGAGCAACAGGGAATTGATACACTTATTCTCAATGCGGGAGCCTACAGCATTCCCCGAAGAAAAAGCTCCACCAATTTCGATAACGTATTCCAAATCAACTTTGTTTCCCAGTATTATCTTGCCCGCCGACTTTTGCCCACACTCAACAGCCGGGGCGGCAGGGTAGTGGCGGTAAGCAGCATTGCCCATAATTATTCTAAAACCAGCAAATCCGATATAGATTTTGGCAAGGTTACGGCGGCCTCTAAGGTGTACGGCAATGCTAAACGCTATCTTACTTACTCGCTGTTTGGGCTTTCCTGCAGTGCGGCGGCAAGCATTTCTGTGGTACACCCGGGCATAGCATTTACGGGAATAACGGCCCATTATCCAAAAGTAATATTCGCAATTATTAAGTACCCTATGAAGGTTATTTTTATGCGCCCTCGCACCGCCTGCCTTTCGGTGCTTAAGGGAGTTTTTAAATACACCCTACCCTACACCTGGATAGGGCCCAGGATTTTTAATATTTGGGGCAAACCCTCTGAAAAACCGCTTAAAACTGCAACGGCAGAAGAGATAGAATACATCACAAAAACCGCAGAAGAGATATACAATAAATTGTAAAAAGCAGCATCAATCTATTAGGGTTGATGCTGCTTTCTTTTCAAAAGATATGAATAAAAAAGTGCACTCAAAGAGTGCACTTTTAATATGCGATTAATTATTTAATCTTAAGCTTTTTGTAAGAGCAGTAGCTACCGTAGTACTTCTTGCCCTTAACGGTTTTGTATGCACGAACCTTTACGTAATAAGTCTTCTTGGATTTCAGACTCTTAATGGTCTTCTTATAGGTCTTATAAGA
>JAZQCL010000007.1:0-68928 GCA_045546235.1 Acutalibacteraceae bacterium | reverse complement strand
CAAATGAGCTAAATCCGCAGAAAGCGTATTTACATGGAAATACGCAATGCCAATCTTCAACGGCGATTGCCGTCTACTTGGTGCCTCCGGTCGGAATTGAACCAACGACACGGGGATTTTCAGTCCCCTGCTCTACCAACTGAGCTACAGAGGCAAATGGCGACCTGGATGGGACTCGAACCCACGACCTCTAGCGTGACAGGCTAGCGTTCTAACCAGCTGAACTACCAGGCCAAGATGGTGGGAACAATAGGGCTCGAACCTATGACCCTCTGCTTGTAAGGCAGATGCTCTCCCAGCTGAGCTATGCTCCCACATCTTAATGCCGCCGACGTCGGCGACGAGAATTATAATACCATAAGTCGGCTACTTTGTCAACACTTTTTTTGAAAAAGTTTAAAATAATTTTTTATTTTTTCGCAAGTGCTTTTACTTCTTCGGGAGTGAACTTATAATTCTTATTGCAGAAGTGGCAATTAAGCTCTATTTCGGGCATTTCCTCGGCCATTTTTGTAAGCTCTTCCGAGCCCAGGGTAACCAAAGCCTTCATAACTCTTTCTTTGCTGCAATCACATTTATATGCAACGTCCTGGGTGTATAGAACCTCCACCTCAAAGCCTTCAAGTGCGGCGTCTACAATTTCTTTAATGGTTTTGTTTTCGGCCAGCATCGTGGTAATGGGCTTCAGTTTTTTGAGGTTTTCTTCAATTTTATCAATGGTGCCGTCGTCGGCACCGGGAAGAAGCTGCATTATAAATCCACCCGAGCAGGCAACGCTGCGGTCGCCGTTAACCAGCACACCCAAAGCACAAACGGTGGGTATCTGCTCGCTGGTGGCGTAGTAGGCGGTAATATCTTCGGCAATTTCCCCCGAAACCAGGGGAACAATGCCGCTGTAGGGCTCTTTAAGCCCCACGTCTTTAAGCACGTATAGGTGGCCGTTTTTACCCACAGCACCACCAACGTCAAGCTTGCCGTTGGATTTAGGCGGAATGGTAACGTGGGGGTTTTCAACATAGCCCTTAACGTTTCCGTCGGGGTCGGCAACTGCAACTAACGAGCCGGCGGGGCCGTCGGCCTTAACCCTTAAAGTAAGGCTGTTTTCCTCGCCCTTCATCATATTGCCCATCATAGTGGCGGCGGTAAGAAGTCGGCCTAATGCGGCGGTTACCACGGCGGTGGTATCGTGAATATTTTTTGCCTTTTCCACCATATCTGTGGTGTCAACGGCGGATATCATAACCGCACCGTCAGAGGTAATGCAACGTATCAATTTTCCCATTTTATTTCACCTTTTTGGTTATATAGTATACCCTTTCCGAATTATCCTTCGGCGGGTTTTCGCTTAAGTCGTCGTAAATTGCCAAAATTTCAAGCCCTGCGTTTTTAAGGGCTTCTTCCATTTCTGCGGGGGAGTAGGCCTTTTCTGAAAACTCGTCGCTTTCGCGGCGGTATAAGCCATCAGAGTTTTCGGCAAAGAAATCTAAATAAATATCTGTTTTTAATGCTTCGTCGGTAAAGTTCTGCCAACAGCACATCAGCTTTTCGGTTTCGAAAACAAAGGCATTATTTCCAAGAATTTCGCGGTGCTTGTATTCGGTGTTAAGGTCGAATATAAACAGCCTTTCCGGCTCTAAAAACAGTGACACCCGAGATATGGTGCGGCAAAGCTCTTTGTAGTCGGTAATATGGTTAAGGCTGTCCATAAGTGATACAGCGCCGTCTACCGTGCCGTAAAGGTCCAGTTCTTCGCCGCTTTGGTTAAGAAACAAGCCCCCGGGCAACTTTTGGCGGGCAATATTCAGCATATCCTCCGACGGGTCGGCCCCTATGGTTTCAATTCCCATTTTGGAAAAGCGGGCGGTGAACTCGCCCGAACCGCAACCCAAATCCAAAAGCAGGGTAGGGGTGCCGCCGAATTTCTTAAATAAATTCAATATATATTCTGTTCTTTCGGAATATTTGGCATCTGCCATTAATTCGTCGTAGAATTCAGAAAAAGCATTGTAACTCATATCAATCACTCCGCAAGGTGTGCTTCAATTGCCGCCTTTAGTTTATCTAAGCCTTCGCCGTTGTGAGAAGAGAAGGGGAAAAACTCCAGGTCGCCAAGCTGCTCAGAAAAATCCTCTAAACGCTGGCGGTATTCGGTTTTATTAAGCTTGTCGCTTTTAGTAAGCACAATAATAAACTTGTAGCCGGTGCTTATAAGATAATTTATCATAGAAATATCGTCGGCGGTGGCGGGGTGGCGCATATCCACAAGCTGTACCACCAGCTTAATATTTCTGCCGGAAGAGAAGTAGTGCTCCATAAGCTCTGCCCAGCGTTCCTTTTCCGAAAAGGAAACCTTTGCATAGCCGTAGCCCGGCAGGTCGGCAAGCCGCACGTTGCTTTCGCGGAAAAAGTTTACAGTAACGGTTTTGCCCGGCTTAGTGCTGACGCGTGCCAGGGCTTTTCTGCCAACCAGCTTGTTAATTAAAGAGGATTTACCCACGTTTGAGCGCCCTGAAAAGCAAATTTCGGGCAGGTCTGAAGGGGGCAACTGCCCCGATAGACCGTGGGCGCTTTCAAAGGAGAAATTATTATAGTTCATAATCTTGCTCCAAATATAATTTATTGGCGAGCTGAAGCTCTGTGTGTAATCGAGGTATCTAAAGGTAAAGTGCCGCTTTCCTCGGCCTTTTCAATTTTGCCTGCAAGTGCGTGGGTTACAACCTCCCAGGCGTTATCAACAGGCACAAAGTTGATTTTTTCCAAAACCTTGGGGTCTACCTCTGCAAGGTCGGGCTCGTTTGCGGCGGGAATAAACACCGTTTTAACCCCTGCGGCAAAGGCCGCCATAGATTTTTCGGGCAGGCCGCCAATAGGCAGCACTCTGCCGCGTAGGGTGATTTCACCCGTCATAGCAACGTCACGCTTAATGGGGATTCCCGTAAGGGCGGAAACTAAAGCCACTGTCATGGTAATACCTGCCGAGGGTCCGTCTTTGGGGATTGCCGCCTCGGTGGCATTTATGTGGAAATCTTTATTTTTATAAAACTCTTTATCTATCCCCAAAAGCTCTGCGATACTGCGAACATAGCTTAAAGCTGTGCGGGCAGATTCCTGCATAACGTCACCCAAAGAGCCTGTAAGCTCTAATTTACCGCTACCATCAAGCACCGAGGCTTCAAGCTGCATAAGCGTGCCGCCCACCTGGGTCCAGGCAAGGCCGTTAACCACGCCAACCTCGTCGAAGGGGAGAAGCTGCTCGTCTTTAAATTTCGGATTTCCTAAAAATTCCTTTAAATTAGCGGCAGTAATGTTGGCGGCGGTGCCTTCGCCCGATGCCTTGCTAACAGCCACCTTTCGGCAAATTCTGCCAATCATTTGTTCAAGCTTTCTAACACCTGCTTCACGGGTGTAGTAATCGATAATGCCATAAATTGCAGAAGCGGCAAGCTTGCAATCGGTTTTTTCAATACCGTTTTTCTTCATCTGCTTGTCTATAAGATATTTCTTTGCAATATTGAATTTGTCCTGCCTTGTATAGCCGCTAAGCTCTATAATTTCCATTCTGTCGCGAAGGGGGGCGGGAATGGAATCAAGGGTATTGGCGGTTGTTAAAAACAGCACGCGGCTAAGGTCGAAGGGCATATCGATAAAGTGGTCTTTAAAGCTGTTATTCTGCTCGGGGTCAAGAACCTCAAGCAGTGCAGAAGATGGGTCGCCCTTGTAATCGGCACCCAGCTTGTCAATTTCGTCTAAAAGTATAACAGGGTTTGCGGTGCCGGCCTGTTTTATAGCGTCAATAATTCTGCCAGGCATAGAGCCTAAGTAGGTTTTGCGGTGACCTCTGATTTCGGCCTCGTCTCTTACACCGCCTAAGGATATTCTTTGAAAACGGCGGTTCATTGCATTTGTAACAGAGCGAGCAATAGAGGTTTTACCCACACCGGGAGGGCCCACAAGGCAAAGTATGCTGCCACCCATTGTGCCTGTAAGGTTGTGAACCGCCAAGGCTTCAACAATTCGTTCCTTTACCTTCTCGAGTCCGTAGTGTTCGCGCTTTAATGTTGCAGCCGCCTTTTTAATTGAGCCGTTGTCGGTGGTGTAAACACCCCAAGGAAGTGCAATACAAGTTTCAATATAATTTCTAACAACCGTGGCTTCTTGAGAGCCAAAGGGCATTTTTCGAAGCTTGTCGGCCTCGCCCAAAAGCTTGTCCTTAACCTCTTGAGGTGCATTAAGAGAGCGAATTTTTTCGCTTAGCTCAAAGGCCTCGTCACTAGGCTCAGAGTCGCCATACAGTTCTTCGTTTAAGGCCTTAATTTGCTCGCGCATATAGTATTCCCGCTGATTTTCGTCCATCTGCACCTTTACCTTTTCGGCAATCTGGGCGTCTATGGTAAGCAGTTCTGTTTCACGGGCCAATATTTCGGAAACAAGCTCAACTCTTTTAAGTGGGGCCGCCTCTTCCAAAATCAACTGCTTGTCTTCGGTGGTGAAGGGGAGATTAGAGGCAATAAAATCGGAAATAAAGCCAAGGCTGCCGGTGGCGCGCACCGTCATAACAACGTTGTTAGGAAGCCTGGGTGCTACTGCGGCATAATCCTCGAAAAGTGCCTTAAGGTGGCGAAGTGCCGCCTCTTTATAAAGAGCGTTAGAACGGGTTTTAAGGGGAATTATGTCTGTAAATTCACCCACATAATATTTCGGGTTTTCAATAACCTTGTGAACAAAAACACGCTTTACACCCTCAACCAAAACGCGCACTTCCGAGTCGTTCACTTTAAGCATTTGCCTAATTTTTGCAGTACAGCCAACGGTGTACATATCCTCTGCCGAAGGTTCTTCGTCGCGTATGTCTTTTTGCGTTACCAGCAATATTTCGGATTTCCGTTCCATAGCATGGTTAAGGGCAGCTATAGAGCGGTCACGACCTGCGTCGAAATGTAAAAGCATTCCCGGAAACATTACCAAGCCGCGAAGGGCAATAAGGGGTAGGCTTTCGGGCATAAATTGCGGATTTTCCTGCATAAATATCCTCCTGAAAAGTGAAGCTGTGTGGGGCACAGCCGATGTAATTAAAGGTTAAGTCTTATTATTATACTACAAATGCTCGAAAACTGCAAGGGAAAAACACCTTATAATAAATAATTTTACATATTTGAAATAATGTGTTTTTTTAAAAGTTTTTGGAGAATTTTGGGTTGTGTTTTTCTTTTATTAATGATACAATATATGGTATAAAATATTGTTTATGTGAGGAGTTTTTTTATGGAAACCACAAAAAGAAGCAACTTTACGGGTCGCCTTGGCTTTGTGCTTGCTGCAGCAGGCTCTGCGGTGGGTCTTGGCAACATCTGGAGATTCCCTTATCTTGCTGCAAAATACGGCGGCGGTATATTCCTGCTGGTGTATTTAATTTTAGCAGTAACCTTTGGCTTTGCCCTTATGGTTGCTGAAATTGCCATTGGCAGAAAAACAGGTCTTTCGGCCATTGGTGCTTTTAAAAAGTTAGATAAACGCTTCGGCTTTGTAGGCTATCTTGCGGCAATTGTACCTATGATAATTCTGCCCTACTACTGTGTAATAGGCGGCTGGGTTACAAAATATTTGTATGTGTTCTTAGACGGTGCCGGAAAGCAGGCGGCCGGAGATGCTTTCTTTAACAACTTTATAGGTAGCGCAAGCTCGCCCATTGGTTGGTTTTTGCTTTACCTTGCATTAACCGCCTTGATTGTGCTTTTCGGTGTTGAAAAGGGCATAGAAAAGGTAAGCAAAATTATGATGCCGGTTCTTATTGTAATGTCTATTGGCATTGCAATTTATTCCATTACCCGTCCCGGCGCAATCGAGGGTGTTAAGTATTATCTGATACCCAACTTTAACAACTTCTCTGCCACCACGGTGCTTGCGGCAATGGGTCAGCTTTTCTATTCAATGTCGCTTGCAATGGGCATTATGATTACATACGGCTCTTATATGAAAAAGGATGTTAACATAGAAAAATCTGTTCATCATATTGAAATTTTCGACACAGGTATTGCCTTCTTAGCAGGCCTTATGATTATTCCTGCTGTATTCGCATTAGACCCCAAATTAATCGGCAAGGGCCCGGGACTTATGTTTGTAACCCTTCCCAAGGTTTTTGAAAACTTTGCAGGCGGTCAGATAGTTGGTGCAATATTCTTCCTTCTTGTACTTTTTGCAGCACTCACATCTTCAATTTCTCTTATGGAAACCGTGGTTTCTGTGCTTTGCGATAAAACCAAGCTTAAAAGAATACCTGCAATACTTGTAGTATTTGTGTTGTCTTTAGGCTTGGGTCTTGTATCGGTGTTTGGTTACAGCAGCTGGGCAGATGTAAAAATAATAGGTCTGCAGTTCCTTGATTTCTTCGACTTTATTTCTAATAGCGTGCTTATGCCCATTGTTGCATTCTTCACCTGCTTGTTTGTGGGTTATTTCACCGCCAATAAAAAGCTTGATAAAACAGTGCTTTCCAATATATCAGCCACCAGCAGCAATAAAATACAGAAGATATTCAAGGTTATTGGCGCCTACGTAAAGTATGGTATTTTTGCAACCCCCGACCTTGCAATAAGCGAAGTAGAGGCAACAGCCCCATTTAAGGCTAAAAAGCTATTCACCATAATTATTAAATACTTCGCACCTCTTTGCATATTGGCCATAATGGTATTCTCAAGCCTTGAAGCACTGGGAGTAATCAAAATTTAAGGGTGATTAGTATGGAAAAATGGCAAAATCCAACCTGGATTTGGGTAAGCAGTAATCCGCAACGCGACGAGTATGCAGATTTTTACGACAGCTTTAATTATAACGGCGGCAGGGTAGTGCTTCGCATTTCCGTAGACAGTAATTATGCCTTTTACTTAAACGGAAAGCTTTGCGAGTTCGACCAGTATACCGATTTTCCTTACGATAAGGTTTACGATGAAATTGATATAACCGAATATTGCGTACAGGGTGAAAATCACGTAGGTATCCTTGCCTGGTATTTAGGGCTGGACACCGCCCAGATGTATTTCAAAGGCAACGCGGCTCTTTGTTACGAAATCTCTTGCGACGGCGAGATTGTTGCAAAAAGCGATGAAACCACCCTTTCCCGCCTTAGCCCCGAATATTTTCAGCATATAGGGCAGTCTTTTACTCCACAGCTTGCCTACAGCTTTTATTATCTTGCAGGCAACGCTGATAACTGGAGAATGGGCGATTTACAGGGCTTTAGCGGCTCAGTAAAGGTTAATCAGCAACTTTCCCTTCGCCCCCGACCCTGCAAAAAGCTGGAGCTTTGGGGTGAAGTTGTGGCAAAGCCGGTAAAAGTCATTTCCGATACCGAAATTATTTACGATTTAGGTGTCGAATGCGCAGGCTTCTTCAAAATTGAACTTGAATCTAATTGCGTTCAGAAGCTTAACATCAACTTTACCGAGCGCCTTATGGGTGGCGACGTTCCCAATATTATCGGCCCTCGCGATTTCAGCTTTCACTACCAAACAAGGGTAGGGGAAAATAGTTATATGAATCCCCTTCGCCGTATAGCCTGCCGCTATTTTAAGGTTATTGGCGAAAAGCCATTGGGAAACATTAAACTTTCTATGCTTCCTACTATGTACCCTCTGGATATTAAGCCGATGCCAAAAGGGTTAGACGATAACGCGAAAATTCTTTACGAAAAGTGTGTAAACACCCTGCGCCTTTGTATGCACGAGCATTACGAGGATTGCCCCTGGCGCGAGCAGGCCCTTTACACTATGGACAGCCGCAACCAGATGCTTTGCGGATATTATGCCTTTGGGGAATATGAATTTCCAAGGGCAAACCTGCAACTAATTGCCAAAGATAACCGCCCCGACGGTCTGCTTTCCATCTGCTATCCCGCAAGCTGCCATTTGGTAATTCCCTCTTTCTCGCTGCACTATTTTGTGCAGTGCGAAGAGTATCTTCGCCACAGCGGAGACCTTAGCTTAATTCGTGAGGTTTATCCCAAACTGCAAAGCCTTATAAAAATATTCCTTGATAATATGAAAGAGGGTCTTTGCACTCAGTTTTACGGCGAGGATTATTGGAACTTTTACGAATGGACCGATATGTTCTCGGGCGGATACACCATCGGCGAAATCAATTCCTGTATGGGCAAGCCCGACCTGCTGCTTAACACCCTGCTTTCCATCGCTTTGCAAAGTATGGAGAAGATGGAAGCGGCTATGGGTATCGACAGCGGCTATGGCAAAATTGCCGCAGATTTAAACCGCAGAATTAAGGAAACCTTTTACAACGAAAAGGATAACTCCTTCTTTACGATAGAGGGCGAGGGTAAATCCTACACCGAGCTTGGTCAGTCCTGGGCAATTCTTTGTGGCGCAATTGACGGCGAAGCGGCAGAAAAACTGGCAGAACGTATGTCGGGCGGATATTCAGGCTTTGTTCGTTCCTCTCTTTCAATGATGTGCTATAAATACGACGCGGTGCTTAAAGTTGACCGCGAAAAATATAAGGATTGGGTGCTGTGGGATATCGAAAAAACCTACAGCGCAATGGTGCATTCGGGCGACACCACCCTTTGGGAGTACGAGCACGGCGCAGGCTGCATAGGTGCTTCAAGCCTTTGCCACGGCTGGAGTGCAATGCCCCTTTACTATATGCACATATTGGGCGAGGAAAAGTAAATGAAAATTATTCAGCTTACAAATTCAACCCGTTATCAGATGATGGGCTATGTGATAGCCGCCGACAGCGGCGAGGTACTGGTGATTGACGGCGGTCAGCAGGGCGACGCAGGGGAGCTTAAAAGGATTGTAAAAAGCCTTGGCGGTAATATCGATTTGTGGCTTATAACCCACCCCCATTCCGACCATTTCCGCGCACCTATTGAGTTAATAAAAAATCCCGATGGCATCACCTATAAGGCAATTGGCGCCTCGGTGCTTTCCGACGATTGGGCACGCTCCCTTAACTGCGACGATAAGGTTGAGGTTTTAGAGTGGAATAAATTTGCCAGAACTCTTGACGAGCGATTTTTCGAGATAAAAGAGGGTCAGGTTTTTAACCTCGGCAGTATAACTGTGGAGGTGCTGGCAGACGCCAACCCCGACCTTACCACCAACGCCATTAACAATCAGTCCTGCGTTTTCAAAATCACCGAGGGGGATTTTTCCTTTCTGATTTTGGGCGACTTAGGCACAGCGGCAAGCGATAGGCTTATGGCTTCGGGCAAGGATATTACCGCCACCGCGGTGCAGCTTTCTCACCACGGGCAGGGCGGCTCCCCCGAAAGGCTATATCGGGCAATAAACCCGAAATTCGCCTTTTGGCCCACCCCCGAATGGCTTTGGAATAACGAAGCCTACCTTGGCGACGGCAAGCCCGATACCGGCCCCTTCACCAGCCGCCAAACCCAAAAATGGATGGAAGATTTGGGAGTAACTAACATAACTTCATTTAACCGCACCACTGTTTTTAACACAAAAACCTTTGAAAATAAAGACTTTTAGTTTAAGGAGGTAGTATGGATGTTTGATTTTAAAGAGCACAAAAAGCGCACCGAATGGTATTGTCAAGACCGACTTGGTGTGTTTGTTCACTGGGGCTTATATTCAATAGTAGGCGAGGGCGAATGGAGCAGAACCAACCGCAGGTTTTCCAATGCAGATTATCATAAACTTATGGAGGAATTTACAGCAGAGGATTATAACCCCCGCGATTGGGCAAGGCTTGCAAAGGCGGCAGGAATGAAATATGCCGTTATGACCGCAAAACACCACGATGGTTTCTGCCTTTTTGATTCAAAGTATACCGATTTTAAATGCACCAACACTCCCGCAGGCAGAGATTTGATTAAGGAATATGTTGAAGCGTTCAGGGCAGAGGGGCTGAAAGTAGGTATATATTACTCTTTACTTGATTGGGACCACCCCGATTATCCTCGCGACCGCATACACCCTAACCGACAAGAGGGTGTAGACAGATTTGAGGGTGTAAATTTCGAAAACTATGTGGAATATATGCACCTACAGGTAAAAGAACTTCTTACCAACTACGGCAAAATAGACCTTTTGTGGTTCGATTTCTCTTATGATGATATGGTGGGAGAAATGTGGAAAGCCACCGAGCTTACACGTATGATTCGTAATCTGCAACCCCATATACTTATCGACTCTCGGCTTGATGCTTACGAATACTACTTCGGCTCTTTGGGAGAGGAAAACCCAAAAGAATATTGCGGAGATTTTCTTGGTGCCGAGAGTATTGTTCCCGAGCATGGTTTTAAAAACTATAAAGGGGAGTTTATCCCCTGGGAGTGTTGCCTTACAATTAGCGACTCTTGGTCTCACAACCATAACGATACCGGCGCCAAATCTATAAAGCAGATAGTACGTTGCACCGCCAACGTGGTTTCAAAGGGCGGAAATCTGCTTTGGGGCGTTGCCCCCACACCTAAGGGCGATATACCTGTAGATACCAAAAAGGCTTTGCTTGAATTTGGCGAATGGATAAAGCTAAACGGCGAATCTATATATGGTTGCACCGCCGCCGATAGGCCGAAACCCGAAAACGGCTTTATTACCGCAAAAGGCAAAACCCTGTATTATCATTTAATAGATAAAAACGTGTCCCTCGACCCGTTGTATGGTATTCATCCTAACGAGGTAGAGAGTATCAGTCTGCTTGCCGACGGCACCGTGCCACCCATTCCCAAGGGCGCCGAACACATTGTGACGTACCACTACAGCGACACCATATATATCAACCTGCTTAGCAACAGCAAGCTCCCCGACCCCATCGACACCGTGGTCAAAATCCAACTGAAATAATAAAAAGAAAATAGCTCAGGATCTAAACCTGAGCTATTTTTATGTCTTTTAAAGCATTTGCTGATTAGTTGTATTTCGGCAGGTAGTCGCCGTGGGCTTCGATAAGGTCGTCTACCATTGCTTTTATTGTGTCGATGTCCAGCTCGGAAGAGGTGTGGGGGTCCAGCATTGCGGCCTGGTAGATGTGGTCTTTTTTAAGGGTTTTTGCAGCCTCGATGGTAAGCAGTTGCACGTTGATGTTGGTCATATTCATAGCGGCACACTGTACAGGCAGGTCACCCACAAAGCAGGGATTAACACCGTTGCGGTTAACAAGGCAGGGAACCTCTACGCAGGCCTCTTTTGGCAGGTTGGTGATAAGTCCGTTATTAAGCACGTTACCGCCAATCTGATAGGGCTTATTTGTGATAATAGCCTCCATAATTCCGCTGGCATATTCGTGTGAACGGGTATGCTCTTTAACGCCTGTTTCAAGCAGCTCTTTATATTCCTTTTTCCAGCCCTCAATCTGGTTTACACAGCGGCGGGGATATTCGTCAAGGGGAATGTTGTAGCGTTTTATAAGCTCGGGGTACTTGTCTTTAATATAGAATGCATTATATTCGGCGTTATGCTCGCTGGATTCGGTGCAGTAGTAGCCGAAATGCTTTATGTAGTCGATACGAACCTTGTTGTCGCAATCGGGGTCGTCAAGGGCAACGTTCAGGCGGGACTTGATTTCGGGGTAAAGGTCACGGCCGTTCTTGTCTTTAATTTCCAATAGCCAAGCCATATGGTTAATACCTGCAATAAGCTCGGTGCATTCCTCGGGCTTGTAGTCCATTTTTAAGGTGTCAAAAAGGCTCTTTGTACAAACCTGAACACTGTGGCAAAGGCCAACGGTGTTAACACCTGTGTAGCGCTGCATATAGCCCGAAAGCATAGACATTGGGTTGGTGTAATTTAAGAACCAGGCGTTGGGGCAAACCTCTTCCATATCTCGGGCAAAATCGGCCATAACGGGAATGGTACGAAGTGCGCGCATAATGCCGCCAATACCTAAAGTGTCGGCAATGGTCTGGCGCAGGCCGTATTTCTTGGGCACCTCAAAGTCAATTATGGTGCAGGGGTCGTAAAGGCCAACCTGAATTGCATTTACAACAAAGTTTGCGCCTCGAAGTGCCTCCTTGCGGTTTTCTACACCACAGTAGCATTCAATTTTGCCGTAACCGCCAAGGGTTTTGCGAAGAGATTCCAAAATAACTCGGCTTTCTTCAAGTCTTTCGGGATCAATGTCGTAAAGGGCGAAAACACTGTCGCGGAGTGCTTCTGTGCAAAGGCAGTCGCCCACAACGTTTCGGGAAAATACGGTGCTTCCTGCACCCATAATTGTAATTTTCATAAAGGTAGCCTCCTTTTAATTGTTGATTTTATTATACATTTGACAAAGTTCGAATTAAATAGTATTATGTTATATATAACTTGGCATAATGTTGTTTAATTAAGAGGTGCTGTTTTGAATGGACATTTCAGAAATTGTTGTAAATCAAGGCTATGAAGGGCTTAATCCAATGCAGTTTGGGTATGAATATTGTGAGCCCAGCCATTCCTTTGGCCCTGCCGTTCGCGACCATTGGTTGCTGCATTATGTTGTATCAGGTAGCGGCATATTTAGAATAGACGGCAAAACCCACCACATAAAGGCAGGGGATATGTTTACAATTCCACCATACGTTGAAACCTACTACGAGGCAGATTCCACCAACCCTTGGCATTATATCTGGGTAGGTTTTACCACAGAAGGCCCCTTGCCCGCGGTTTTACACAGCAAAATGCACCTGCCCGAGGCCAAGTCGCTTTTTTTACAAATGCAGCATTGCGGAGATTTCGACAGCGGCAGAAGTGCTTATCTTTCAGCAAAGCTGTGGGAACTGATGGCACTGATTTTGGAGCGCGACAAGGGCGAGATCGATTATATTGAAAAGGCATTAAGCTGTATAAAGTCAGAATATATGAACGGAATAACCGTGGCCGAGATTGCCAAAAGGCTTAACCTCGACCGAAGTTATTTCACCACCTGTTTTAAAAAGCGTTTAGGGGTGTCACCTCAGGAATATCTGCTAAAATTCAGGCTTGAAACCGCCAAACAACTTATGGTGGAGCAGGGCGAAACCCCCACCACCGCCGCCAATTCGGTGGGCTACAGCGACATCTACAATTTCTCCCGAATGTTCAAGCGTAAATACGGCCTGTCGCCCAGAGCGTATGTTGAAAAGCACAGATAATTGGCTTGCGCTTTTTCGCGTTATATGGTACACTGTTTAAAAAGGGGTTGAGGTAATGAAAAGAAGATTAACGCTACTCTCTTTGCTTTTAGCTTTTGTAATCTGTTTTACAGGTTGCAAGGGCGGACAGATGGATATCCGCGGCAGCTTTAAGCCCTTCGACGAAACTGCCAAAAAAAGTGAAGGTCAGTATTACGGCGGCACCTACACCAACGAATTTTTTGGAATTAAGGGTGTTTTCACCGGCAACTGGGCCGTAAGTGAACCCAAGGTAGAAAGCAATCCCTACTTTGTATTGGCGGGCTCGGCATTTCATAAATATTTTCACCTTAATATAGTTGCCGAAGGCTGGTTTAGATACGGAACGATAGAGGACTATTTTAAAGAGGAAATGGCTTGGCGCGAAAAAGAGCAAGGCACTAAGCTTCAGGGCGATTATTATAGTGAAGAGTTCAATTTCTTAGGCCAGAAGGCTAAAGCCATTATGATAAACACTATCCCCAAGGGTGAGGAATGCCAAACCACCGCGGCGCAGGTCTGGGTTAAATACGATGAATACTACTTTATACTGCGTATGTTCTTCTGCAACGAGTTCGGTACCCACCAGGTTATGCAAAGCTTTATAGACGAAAGCTTTACACAATTAGATAATTCCGTAGTTAGGGGGGCATAATATGAAGTATCTTAAAAAGCTGTGGCCCTATTATCTGTCTCAAGGCATATTTTTATGCTACAATCTGTACGTGCTGTTTGGGGTTTACATCAACCTTTTTATTTGGAAAATCCGCCCCGAATACAGCATTAAAATGTTCCAAGGCGTCTTTACCTATTACTACGGCTTAGAATTTTATAAGCAACACTTCGAATACACCCTTTTTGTGGCTGTTATTTTGCTGTTAAGCCTTTATAACATCGGGCTTAAGGTGTATATGATGGTTAAAAACAAGAAGCTTAGCCGCGAGCTGAACATTGCCGTAAAAAAGAGGGGAGAAGGTGTTTTACACACCACGGGTTGTAAAATTTCAAAACCGCGTTTGGTTAACGAAATTATAATTGCAATAGTAATAATTCTTTCAATAATACTTGTCGCCTCTTACAAAAGGGGAATGTACGTTCAGGTAGAAATGATGTCTATGTTCATTTGGGTTGCATTTCCCGCAATGATTGGGCTTGTGCGGTACGACAGGCGGCAAAGAGCATATAAAAAAGCCTTCGATACGGTGCTTGCACCAATTGCTCCAACACCCGAGGTTAATGCAGAAATCGAAAATACAGAAAACACATAAATAAAAGCGAGGCTACAAGGCCTCGCTTTTACTATGTAGATTTTTTAAATCAGTACCGGTGCGCCGATATTTTCGGTTTCCTTTGTGTCAGAGGCGGCATCGTCGCTTTCGGTAACACTCTTTGCCGCTTCCTTAATGCACTCTGCCACCTGGGCGGCACACACCTCTATTCCTTCTTCGGTAAGGTGAATGGTGTCTGTGCTGCGAATATATCTTTCAACGTCGGTTTTAATAAGGGCGTGAAGGTCATTAATAATAACCCCTCTTTCGCGAAGAAGAGGAACGATTATCTCGTTATATCTCTCAATAACGTCGTTTCTGTTGTAGCCGTCTCGTGCTACGGGGGTGGTTGTGGCATAGATAATAACCTTGTGTTTTTCCTGCAGCAATTTTAAAACACGAAGCATAGTGTCAATAAACTCCTGCTCAGAAGTAAAGGGGCCGTCGCCAAACAGGTTGCAAAGGTCCCAATGTCCACAGTTAAAATGCACAATATCAGAGCCTGCCATATCGTTTCGCCAATCGAAAAGACCGCGAAGGGTGTATTTTGCAAATCTGCAGTTTTCCGCAGGTTGCCAAACCTCAAACTCATCCTTTAAAATTTCAGCCACGCGGGGGCCGTACTGCTGTCTGATAGAGTCGCCGATAAGAGTTACCTTCATAGTAAGTCACCTCATATAAAATTAGTTTTCCGCAATTTCATTTTCGCTTCGTATTTTTTTTATCCATTTGCCGCTTCTTAGTCGAATAATACACCAAACCGCCTTCAGAACCTGGTCTATTTTCAGGGCGAAGTATATCCAGAATGGGGGCAGATGCAGCACAAGTCCTGCAAGAGCACCCAAGGGAATGGAGGCCACCCAAAGAAAGATATTGTCGGCCACCATCAGCATTTTTGTGTCGCCGCCGCCACGAAGCACACCCTTTGTCATAATGCTGTTTGTGGCCTGGAACACGATTATTATACTGATAGACCACATAAGGCTGCGGGCAATGGCCGAGGTTTCGGCCGAAAGGTCGTAAATCATAATCAGCGGCGCGCTTATAATTGTGATTATAATGGCCGCTACAATGCCGAAAACAAAGCCAATTCCAAGGAAGGCATAGCCCTCGCGCTGGGCCTTTTTGCGGTCACCCTCTCCCAGGGTATAGCCGGTAATAATCGCGCCTGCCTGGGAAAAGCCCTGTATCATAACCGAGCTTAACTGCTGAGCCACCGCTGTTACGGCGTTTGCCGCAACAAAGCTTTCACCAAGGCGGCCTATAACCATTGCAACCGAATTGTTGCCAAGGGCCAGTATACCGTCGCTTATAAGCACGGGTATGCTAATTCTTATATACTCTTTCCAAAGCTTTCCCACAGGGCGAAAAAAGTCGGCAATGCGGTAGCGAATTTCGGTATCTTTTAAAAACATATATCCGCAAATCACCGCGAACTCAAACACACGGGCAATAAGCGTGCCTAAGGCCGCGCCCGCAACATCCATTTTTGGTGCCCCGAATTTGCCGAATATAAACACATAGTTTGCGCCTACGTTCACAAAAAAGGCGCCAATTGAGGTGTAAAGGGGGATTTTTACCTGCCCCACATTTCTTAGCACAATGGTGCAGGTAAGGGAAAGCCCTAAGAAGAAATAGCTTATAATTGAATATTTAAGGTAGCGGACACCAAAGGCTATAAGCTCTGCTTCCCCGGTGTAAATATACATTATGTACCGCGGCAGCAGTATGGTGGCAACACAGAATAACAGCGCCATTGTAAGCACAAGCCGCAGCATTATGGTAACGGTTTTTTTGAGTGAGGAATTGTCCCCCATACCGTAGTAACGCGATACCAGCACCGAAGCGCCCATGCCAATTCCCATACAAAAAATATGGAAAATCGTTATAAATTGGTTGGCAAGGGAAACGGCCGAAAGCTCTGTTTCACCAACAGCACCCACCATAACGGTGTCCATCATATTAACTCCGGTGGTTATAAGCCCCTGCAAGGCAATGGGAATGGCCACCAAAGCGACCTTTTTATAAAAGCTCTTATCTTTAACAATAAGATTTTGCATAAAAATTTTACATCTCCGAAAAAAGTCAAGCGGTCGGGTTACCGACCGCTTAAAATTAATTATTCAACCCAGGTAATAAACTTGTAGCTATCAAGAATGCTTAAAAACTTAGCAAGGCGGGGGTACAGCGGCTCGGCCTCTTCGCCGAATTCCTGTTTTACCGGTTCGCCCAAAGCCTCAACTGTTTTTTCGCCGTCTAAAAGCTGCCATATAAAGCTGCCGTGGCGGTCTAAATGAATATAGCTTACGGGGGGCTTGCGGAACAGCTTTTGCGCAACCTTGTTTGCAATGCCAAGGTTCTTTTTATTAAGGGTAACCAAGCCGTCGTCACCGAGGGTCCATTCAAGGTTGGGGTGGCGCATAGGTATGCGGTCCAGATAATTGTTTTTTTGTTCTGTCTTTTTATTTTTCATTCTTGTTTGCCTTATCTTTTTTAAGAACTGCGAAGTATACTAAGGAAAGAATTACAAGGCCGAATACAACAAGGCTTAAGATATTGCCGCCCCAGGTGGGAAGCTTAATATACTTAGAAAGGTCGATAGCCTTATCTAAGCCGAATACTGCAAACAGGGCAAGCAATATACCAACCAGGCCTTCGCCGGCAATCATACCCGAACAGAAAAGAATGCCGTTGCTGGTTGCCTTTTCTCTTTTTTCGGAATTTTTAATTTTGTCAACAAACAAGCGAACAAGTCCGCCAACCATAATGCAGGCATTAAGGTGAACAGGCAGGTAAATACCAATTGCAAAGGGAAGCACGGGAATTCCCAAAAGCTCTACAACCACTGCAATAAACACGCCTATAAATACCAAGCCCCAGGGCAGGTTGCCGCTGGTAACACCCTCTACAATCATCTTCATAAGGGTAGCCTGAGGTGCGGCGATTTCTTGCGAACCGAAGCCCCAAGCGCTGTCGAGCAGGTAGAGTGTACCGCCAATGGCAAGGGCTGCGGCAAGAACACCGATGATTTCACCAAACTGCTGCTTTTTAGGGGTAGAGCCTAAAAGGAAGCCTGTTTTAAGGTCTTGCGAGGTGTCGCCGGAAATTGCGGCAACAATACAAATAATAGAACCAATTGCAATAGCGCTGCGCATTAATTCGGCTACAGCAGTTCCGGAGCCGGAAGTAAGCTTTAACACTAAGGTTGCAATAAGAAGTGTGGCAATGGCCATACCCGAAACGGGGTTGTTACTGCTTCCAACAAGGCCAACCATTCGGGAGGAAACGGTGGCAAAGAAGAAGCCGAAAATAACAATAATTACAGCGCCCAAAAGTGAAACAGGAATAGCGGGAACAAGCCATACAAGAAGTGTAAGAACAGCAATAGCTATAAGCACTATTTTAAGGTTGATATCCTGCTCGGTTCTTTTACCGCTTGCGGCACCGGCGCCACTCATACTCTTAATTGCGCCGGTAAAGGTTTTAATAATTAAGGGCAGGGATTTAATAAGGCTTATAATCCCGCCTGCGGCCAGGGCGCCTGCACCGATGTAGCGAATGTAGGAAGACCAAATGCCGCTGGCGCCGTCGGCGGCAAAAATTTCACCTATTGTCAGGTCTGCCGAGGGGTACATAACTGTGTTACCGCCAAACATAACAATAATGGGAATAAGTACAAGCCAGCTCAGCACGCCGCCCGAGAACATATAAGAGGAAATTTTGGGGCCACAGATGTAACCCACACTCATTACAGCAGGGTAAATCTGGGTGCCAATAGCGCCTGCAAAGCCTTTAACGGCAAAGGTTACTTCGCCGGCAACAGCTTTGAGTCCGTCGATAACAAACTTGAATATAGCGGCAAAGCCCATACCTGCAAAAACCTTGCCTGCACTTGAGCCGCCGTTTTCACCGGCTAAAAGAACCTCTGCACAAGCCTTGCCTTCGGGGTAGGGAAGTGTGCCGTGCTCTTTAACAATAAGAGCATTGCGAAGGGGTACCATAAAGAATACACCAAGTAAGCCGCCAATAACAGCAATAAGTGAGATTTCCAAAATGTCGGGCTTGTCCATCTTGCCTTCTTTAGCCCACAAGAAAAGGGCGGGAAGGGTGAAAATGGCACCTGCCGCTAAGGATTCACCGGCAGAGCCAATGGTCTGCACAATGTTGCTTTCAAGAATTGAATTTTTGCGCATCAGCACACGTATAACACCCATCGAGATAACTGCGGCGGGGATAGATGCCGATACAGTCATACCTACTCTAAGGCCTAAGTAGGCGTTGGCCGCGCCGAACACAACTGCTAAAATTATACCCATAATAATAGAGGTAACGGTAAGCTCGGGGGTTACCCTTTCAGCAGGAATATACGGCTTGAATTCGTTTTGTTTTTCCATATATTTCTCCGTTCCGTCGCAAAGGAAGTGCGACATTTTTTTGCGGTTTTTCCACAATTACAATAAGTATAGCATATTTCATTGTTTTTCGCAAGCGGAAAAACGCTTAGTGCAACAATTTAGTTAAAATTTACAGGGGTTTTAACCTTGACAATTTTTTAACGAAGATGTAAAATAGTAGAGCTTTAAAAGGAGTGTTTGTTGCAATGTTAGATACCTTTCTTGCCACGGTTTCACCAATGCTTATAATGTTTATATGTATGGTGATAGGCTTCGTTCTCAGAAAGCGCAGTCTTTTGCCCGAAAATTCGGCGGCGGTTATGTCAAAGCTGGAAAGCTATGTTTTTGTGCCGGCATTAAGCCTTAGCACCTTTATGAATTATTGCACAGTAGATTCTATAAAGGGTAACTACAGCTTTCTGCTGTTTTCTGTGGTGGGGCTTGTGGTTTCGGTTCTTATGGCGGTACCCCTTTCCCACTTTTTTATAAAACGCGGCGGCGACTATTACAGCCGTAACATTTATAAATACGCCCTGAGCTTCGGCAATTTCGGATTTATGGGTAACGCCATTGTTCCTGCGATTTTGGGCGGTGTATACGGTGAAGACGTGCTTTATAAATATTTGCTTTTCACCCTGCCCCTTAACCTTATTGTTTATAGCTGGGGTATAATTCTTATGATACCCAAAAGCAACGCTAAAACCAATCCCCTTAAAAATCTGCTTAACCCAATATTCATTGCAATTCTTTTAGGTGCGGTGCTTGGAATCAGCGGCTTAACAGAGAAGCTTCCCTCGGTTGTAACCACTACGGTTGACTATTTTAAAAATTGTATGACCCCTGTTGCAATGTTGCTTACCGGCTTTGTTATTGGTGGCTATCCCTTAAAAACAATGTTCAACAATAAAAAAGTGTATGTGGCCACACTTTTGCGGCTTATTATTCAGCCCGCAATAATTCTTGCGGTGTTAATACTGCTTGGCGCACCAAAGCTTGTAACCCTTATGGCGCTTTTCGCCTATGCCACACCAATGGGCATAAACACCGTTATTTTCCCCTCGGCCTATGGCGGCGACGCCTCTACAGGGGCATCAATGGCAACGGTATCCCACACGGTGGGCACCTTAACCATTCCGCTTATGTATGCAATAGTCAATACAATTATATAACCAACAGCCCCACGGCTATTCTTTGCCGCGGGGCTGTTTTATTTTGATATATGGTGTTCTAATTATCCCAAAGCTTGCGGTATTTTCCGGCGGTAATGCCTTCTGCATCGTGAAAAACCTTGTTAAAATAGCTGGCACCATCAAAGCCACATTCATTTGCCACCTCTGCCACAGACATCGAGGTAAAACGCAACAGCTTTTTGGCGTGATTTATTCTGCAAAAGGTTAGGTACTGAACTATGGTAATTCCGAAAAGCGTTTTAAATTGCCGCAGCATATAATATTTACTTATGAAAAAATCTTCGCTTAAACGGTCTAAAGAAATCTTGGCAGTGAAATTCTTCTCCAGATATTCTTTTAATTGGTGGATTTTTTCATTGGTGGTGTTATTAATATTGCCTCTCGACTTCTCCAAAAGTATTGCAGTAAAAATGGTGTTGATTTGTGAAGATGCAACAAACTCGTAATCCCGATTTTTTTGCGACATTACCGAGTACAGATTGCTGAAATGGGAAAGGTATAACGATAAATTGTTGGGTTTAACCAAAATTGAGCCGTTTCGCTTCAGAAACGTAGAATGTATAGCCTTCGCTGTGGGACCGTTAAAATGAAGCCAGGTAAGCTCCCAGGGGTCGTTTTCGTCGCAGCGGTGGGAGTACTCGGTGTTACAGTCTATAAATGCAAGATCTCCTGCTTTTATTCCAATATCGTTGTGATTATAGTTTATGATTCCACTGCCCCGAAGTACTATTATTATTAAGTATGAATCAAGCTTACTTCTTGCACTAAGGTGGGAGCGCTTGCAAAAAAGTGTTCCCATTTCCTGCACATAATTAAGCATAGCCTTGGCAGTTGCCGAGGGGGTGTTTACTATGCGTTCGGAAACAGTGGTATCGTTTGTTATTTTACCCGCGTTGATTTCTGACGAATATACTTTAGGCATAACTTCTCCTTAAATAGCAATATATTTATGTTTTATGGCAATAAAATTTAATGACACGTCTATTTAAAACAATTATACTATAAAACAAGTTCGATGTAAAGTATCTTAAAACAGGAGAAAAATAATGTATACTGTGCTTTTATCAGGCGGTTCTGGAAAAAGACTTTGGCCTCTTTCAAACGATTTAAGGTCAAAGCAATATATCAAAATTTTTGAGGATTCTCACTCCGGTGGCGAACAAATGTCAATGGTTCAAAGGGTGATGAAGCAGTTAAGGGCGGCAGATTGCGAAAATAACACCCTTATTTGTGCAGGTAATTCCCAGCTTGAAATTATACACTCTCAGTTAGGGGATATTGAAATTGCCGTTGAGCCCGAACGCAGGGACACCTTTCCTGCCGTGGCACTATCCTGTGCGTACGCAATAAGCAAATGCGGTGCCACAGCGGAGGATTGCATTACAATACTTCCCGTAGACCCTTATGCCGAAGATGAATACTTTTCAGTGCTCAGCTCGTTAGAGGGACATTTAAGGGGCAGTGGTGCAGATATTGCTTTAATGGGTGCCATTCCCGACAGCCCGTCCTCGAAATACGGCTACATAGTACCCGATAAGCAAAAAGACGGATACTTCACCGTAAAGGAGTTTGTGGAAAAGCCCGATTATGCCACGGCGGTGGAGTTGCTAAATAAAGGTGCGGTATTTAATTGCGGTGTATTCTGTTTCAAAATAGGGCTTATTTCCGAAATGCTTAAAAATATGGGCCTTAGTGCCGATTATGATTATCTTTACAATAATTATGAAAAGCTACCCAAAATAAGCTTCGATTATCAGGTGTTAGAAAGATGTAACAGTATGATTGCAGTTCCCTTTAAGGGAGTATGGAAGGATCTTGGCACCTGGAACACCTTGGTAGACGAGATGCAGCGTGAAACTCTCGGAAACGCAATAACTGAAGGCTGTAATAATTCAAAGGTAATAAACGAGCTTGACATTCCGATTATTGCCTGTGGTCTTTCGGATACGGTTGTAGTAGCCGGAGCCGACGGTATACTGGTTAGCGATAAGAACGCAAGCGAGGGCTTGAAAGAAATTGTAGCAAAGCTTTCTATGCCGCCTATGTACGAAGAACGTCGCTGGGGCACGCTTAAAACAGTAGACCACGATGCCACGAATCTTACAAGGCACGTAAAAATGTTTGCGGGAATGGTTTCCAGCTTCCATTATCACGAGCTAAGGAATGAGGTATGGGTTTTCCTTAAGGGCAAGGGAGAAATGATATTGGGAAATATGAAAATGACCGTGAGCCCCGGAATTTCCGTTACCATTCCGCGTGGAGCAAACCACATAATTAAGGCGATAACCGAGTTGGAATTTTTAGAGGTACATATCGGTGAACCGGATGCCAACGATATCCATCGTTTGTCTTTTGGGTGGGACGAAATTTCAAAAAATACTGTATAAGGGGTAAAGTAATATGAAAACAGCTTTGATTACCGGAATAAACGGTCAGGACGGTTCCTATTTAGCAGAATTTTTATTAGATAAGGGATATAAGGTTTACGGCATTTTAAGGCGTAGCAGTGTTAATAATACCCAGCGTATAGACCATCTCTTTGTTGAAGAGCTGATGAAAAAATGCGGTCGCGCCAATAAGCTTATACTTTTGCACGGCGATATGACTGATTCTATGAATATTGTCAGAATTATCAACGAAACACAGCCGGATGAAATTTATAACCTTGCGGCACAATCCCACGTGGCGGTTTCCTTCGAGGTACCTGAATACACCGCTAATTGCGACGGTTTGGGAACCTTGAGAATACTTGAGGCGGTGCGTATATGCGGCCTTTCGGGCAAAACCAAGGTTTATCAGGCCTCCACTTCGGAGCTATACGGAAAGGTAGAGAATAAGGGAATGTCTTTAAACGAAGAAACCCCGTTCCATCCCTATTCTCCTTACGCTGTGGCTAAGCAATATGCCTATTGGATAGTTAAAAACTACAGAGAAGCTTACGGAATGTTTGCAGCCAACGGAATTCTTTTCAATCACGAATCAGAGCGCAGGGGAGAAACCTTTGTAACAAGAAAAATAACCCTTGCCGCAGCAAGAATATCCTTAAGGCTTCAAGAAAAGCTTTCCTTAGGTAATCTCGATTCCATAAGGGATTGGGGCTACGCTAAGGACTATGTCGAATGTATGTGGCTTATTCTGCAGCAAAAAGAGCCTCAGGATTTTGTAATTGCCACAGGTGAAAAACGCACGGTTAGAGAGTTTGTTAATGCCGCCTTTAAGTGTGTTGGAATTGAACTGAAATGGGAAGGCGAAGGTATAAATGAAAAGGGAATAGATAAAAACAGCGGCAAGGTACTGGTAGACGTTGACCCGAGATTTTTCCGCCCCTCAGACGTAGATTATCTTTTGGGTGACCCGTCGAAGGCCAAAAGTCTGCTTGGTTGGAATCCCAGAGCCACGTCCTTTGATGAGCTGGTAAAAATTATGGTTGAAAGCGACCTTGAGTTTGTTAAAACACAGGGCGAAAACCATATGTCTTTTGAATAGGGTGAATTTTATGGAGAAGAATTCAAAGATTTATGTTGCGGGCCACAATGGTATGGTGGGTTCTGCAATAGTAAGATGCTTACAAAAGAATGGGTATAATAACATTGTTGTAAGGGAAAGTCGAGAGCTTGACCTTCGCCGCCAGGATTTGGTGGAAAGCTTCTTTGATGTGGAAAAGCCCGAATATGTATTTTTGGCAGCCGCAAAGGTCGGCGGCATTTTGGCAAACAATAACCACCCTGCTGATTTTATGTATGACAATATGATGATAGAAATGAATGTTATACACGCCGCCTTTAAAACGGGTGTAAAAAAACTGGTATTTTTAGGCTCCTCTTGTATTTATCCCAAACTGGCACCTCAGCCAATGCCGGAAAGCTGCCTGCTTACAAGTAGCTTAGAGCCCACAAACGAGGCTTACGCACTTGCAAAAATATCAGGCCTTAAATATTGTGAATACCTGAACCGTCAGTACGGCACCGATTACATAAGCGTTATGCCAACCAATCTTTACGGCATTAACGATAATTATCACCCCGAAAATTCCCACGTACTTCCAGCCTTTATCCGCCGCTTCCACGAGGCTAAGGAGGCAGAGCTTAAAGAGGTAGTATGTTGGGGTAGCGGCGCGCCAAAAAGAGAGTTTTTATATACAGATGATTTAGCCAATGCCTGCGTATTTTTAATGCAAAACTATTCTGCCCATCAGTTAGGAAACGAAACGTTAAACGTTGGCAGTGGCCGAGAGGTTACCATAAAAGAGCTTGCGGAATTAGTGGCAGAAACTGTAGGGTATAAGGGCGAAATTAAATGGGATTCCGAAAAACCCGACGGCACCCCAAGAAAATTGTTGGATGTTTCTAAATTAGAAAAGTTAGGCTGGAATTGTGAAATCGGGCTTGAAGAAGGAATAGGCTTGGCTTATCAAGATTTTCTTTCAAAAAGTGTGCGCACCGAAAGATAGCCGATTATTGCAGCTAAACAAAAGGGTTGACTTCGTTTTTGCGAAGTCAACCCTTTTTGTATGTTAGTTTTCTGCGTGGGCAATAAGGTTACCCTGATACTCCTGCAAAAAGTTTTCGGCGGTTTTGTTCATACATACGCCGCAAACCTTAGAATCGCGGAAGCAGATGTTAATTGTAAGCCTGCCAAAATATTCGTCGATTATCTGCACGAATATGCTGAAATTATCTCCGGGTTGCCAGGCGGCGGAAACGGCGCAATCGTACTTGTGGTCACCGCCCCATTCCGAGCCAACCTTGTGCGAATAGCCCCATTGGGGGAATTTTTGAAATTCCTGAGCGCCTAATCCGAATTTCAGTTCCTTTTCGCCCTGGGCGTTTTTGTATTTCAGCACCCTTTCGCCGAAGTTAATCGAAAAATATTCCCAACCCATCGGGTTTTCGTCGCAGTAAAAAAGCTTGCCGTCGATTTCCTTTTCCAGCGGGTTGTGGCTGTTGCCTATGGCACAGCGAAGAACCCTGGAGTTGCAGTATTCGTGAAGCTTTTGGTTGCCGTCGGTATTTTCAGGCAGGGCTTCGCCGAAATTGTCGAAAAGCTCTAACACGGCGTGGAACAGTGCAACGGTGTTAACTGCGGTGTTGGGGGATTGATTGTCGGCAGTGCAAAGGAACAAAAGGTTTTTCTTTGGCAGTGCAATGGCATATTGACCGCCCATTCCGCAAAAGGCGAAGGCATCTTCACGGGGTTTCCAGATTTGGTAACCGTAGGCGTATTTGTGGTCGATATCGTTATCTAAATTCGGGCGGCTCAGGCTGGATACAGCCTCGGTCATATAGCCTTTATCAATAAGCTGCTTGCCCTTCCATTCGCCCTTGTTCATAACAAGCTGCGCAAACAAGGCAAGGTCACGGGTGCTGCATATCATGGCGCTGTCGCCCCAGGAGTGTCCGCCGGGGCAGGAAAGCATATATGCATCTTTTGAAAAACCGATTTCGTTAAGGAAACTTTCTCTCATAAAATCCATAAGCTTTTGGCCGCTGATTTTTTCCACAAGGCAACCAAGAGCAAAGCTACCCGAGCTGTCGTATTGGAACCAGGTGCCGGGCATACGTTTGGCATCAGAGGAAAGATAGTGTGCCAAGCGGTCGTCACTTTCGGCGTCAAACCAGTTGGTTGGAGTTGCTCCGGTGGTCATAGTAAGCATTTCGCGAATGGTCTGCTTTTTAAGGTTTTCCTTTATGTTAAGGTATTCGTATTCGGGGTAGTAGGAAACAAAGGGGCGGTCTAAATCAACAAGACCTTTTGTATATAATGCACCTATAGCAACGGCAACAAAGCTTTTGGTTATGGAATACATACGGTGGGGCTTATCCTGCTTAAAGGGTTTCCAGTAGGCTTCTGCTAAAACCTCTTGGTCCTTCATCACCATAAAGCTGTGGAAATTATAGCCGTTTCTTTCAACGCGGCTAATGGTGTCTAATAAAGCGTGGGAGCTTATGCCGGCTTTTTCGGGTGTGGTTTTTTTAAACATTTTGTTTCCTCCTAAAGTTTATTGTTTATGCTTTTTAATTTCTTCTGTAGGGGATATTCCGGTTTCCCGCTTATAGGTGGCGGAAAAATAACCCTGGCTCGAAAAACCCAGCTTTGCAGAGGTATCCGTAACGCTTACCCCCGATTGCAAAAGCTTTGTGGCGGTTTTAATTTTCAAGGCTAAAAAATAGGAATGAACACCGATTCCCGCATACTTTTTAAACAGCCTTTTAATGCTGGACACGCTTAGGTGACAGGCCGCAGCCAATTCTTCAATATTGACGTTTCTGTGTATATGATCATTCATATAATCTACTGCGGTTTTGAACACGGTGGCTTCATAGCTTTCGAAAGAGGAGGAAATGTTGTTGCTTTTCAAAAGGCTTAAGAAAAGCTCGGAAATCTTGGTGGCAAGCATTTGGGGTGCAGTTCCGTAAGAAAAATGATTTTTTAGATTCTCATCAAAGCCGTAAAAACCTCTGTCGGTTTCAAGGGTATTTAAAACAAATTCAAGTGCACTCTCTGCCAAATTTCGCTGTTCACCATTAAGCATATAAACCTTATTTTTCAGGTGGTCGGCACCTTCTCCCTCAAGAGCAAAGGAGAATATCATAAGGTTGGCGCCTTCGGGGCTTTCAATGTTGAATTTATGCATTTCCAATGGCTTGTGGAAAATCATCTCGTTTTCCTGTAATTGGTAGATGCGCTCGTCTGCCGATACGCTGATTTTACCCTTTCTTACAAGCACACATTCCCAGAAATTGTGGGTTTCGCCTAAAAATCTATAGGTGTGTTCGTAATGCCTGCAAAAGAAGGAATAAAAGGTGGTAATTTTAACCATTTCTTTTATCGCAAGACCTTTATAGGCCACTATGCCACCCTCTTTCTGGACTAAAAACATATACTTTTGGTATGAAAACATATAGAAATATGCTTTCAGGTCTGTTATGATAGTAACATAAAACATTCTCACTGTAAAGGGGCATTTTATGAAACGTTTAAAGGTAATTGTAATCGGCGCAGGTAACCGCGGTATGGGCTACACCAATATAATGAAAAACGAATACGACGAGAAGTACCAGGTTATAGGTGTTGCCGAGCCTATCGACAACCGCAGAGAATATATGAAATCGAAGCATAGCATACCCGACGATATGTGTTTTACCGACTGGAAACCACTTTTAGAAAAAGGTAAAATTGCAGACTTGGCCATAATTGCCACAATGGACCGCGACCATTTCGCACCTGCTATGGCGGCAATCGAGTTGGGTTACGACCTGCTTCTTGAAAAGCCTATTGCCCCCACTCCCGAAGAGTGTGTAAAAATTACCGAAGCGGCAAACCGTAAAGGTGTAAAGGTAGTAATTTGTACGGTTTTGAGATATACCACACTGTTTACGTATATAAAAAATACAATTGAAAGCGGGAAACTTGGTAAAATAATGAATGTAACCCATAAAGAAAATGTGGGTAATGTGCACCAAAGCCATAGCTTTGTGCGCGGAAACTGGGGCAATTCAGAAAGAAGCTCTACAATGCTTTTGCAGAAGTCCTGCCACGATATGGATATATTGCAGTGGCTGCTTTCTAAAAAATGCCTTAAGGTGCAGTCTTTCGGTTCTCTAAGCCACTTCACAGCCGAGAACGCTCCCGAGGGTGCTCCCGAATATTGTGTAGAGGGCTGCCCCCACGCCGAAACCTGCCCCTACAATGCGGTAAAGCTTTATTACGAGGATAAGGATAACGGTTGGTTCAGAGGCTCTTCAACCCGTCAGGTTAACCCCACCGACGAGCAGGTTATGGAGGCAATTTCCACCACCCAGTACGGCAAGTGCGTTTACAAGTGCGATAACGACGTTGTAGACCATCAGCAGGTTAATATGCTGTTCGAAGATGATATAACCGTAAGCTTTTCTATGGCGGCCTTTAACAACGGCGGCCGCTATATCGAAATAATGGGTACAAAGGGTATGCTGACTGCAGCTATGGCTGAGAATACCCCTATAACAGTTTTCGATTTTGAAACAAAAGAAACCGAGGTAATCCCTCAGGATTCTCTCGATGGAATTTTGGGTGGTCACGGTGGTGGCGACGGCGGTATTGTGAAAACCCTTTACGATTATCTTACGAATAATTACGATGGCAACTCCATTCCAGATATCGGCGAATCTTGCTATAACCACCTTATCACCTTTGCGGCAGAGGAAGCACGCCTTGGCGGCAAGATTGTAGACGTAGAAGAGTATATAAACAGTATTAAATAACACTTAAAGGGATACCGCATGGTATCCCTTTAAAATTTAGTCTACATTAACGCCCTTTTTAAGAAACTTTGAATTTACAAAATAGCCTATTACTATTGCCGCAAAATAAACCAATAATGTAAGCAGCAATACAAGCTTTGCAGTAGCGGGGCTCAGCATATCGGCCGAGGTGAACAGCTTCATTAAATCTTCCTTTAAAAGTGCGGCAATAAAGATTGTCAGCAACACAAAAAGCTGGCTTATAGAAAATGCAATAAAACCGAATAAAACCGAAAATCCGTTTTTGTGGTAGTTTCTTCTATGGCCCAAAATTATTCCCGTATATCCGCATTGCAGAATGTTAACAAATTCTAAAAAGAGTATCAGCACCAAAAACACAATAATCTCGTTGCCGAACATAGTGAATATCGGGCTTAAAGCAGTTTTTATGCTTGCCCAGAATTCAGGGGTGTAATATGCAGTAATAAAAATTGCAATTATTGTAAGCATACTAACCGAAAAGGTTATTACTGCGGTTAAAAATTTAGAAAGGTAATGGGTGGATTTTTCTATGGGCAGGGTGTGGGTAAGGTAGGATTCGTCGCCGTAAAGATTAAATTTGAACCGTATCCAAACCCGCATAAGGTTGTTAATAAGAATATTGAAAAACATAGAAATCGTAACGCCGGTGCATATCTGCCCAAAAACGTTCATAGCAAGTGAGCCGTCGAACAAAAAGAAAACTCGGGTTAAAATTCCGAAAACCAGACCTACAATATAGAAAACAATCAGCCCTTTAAAAATGTCCTTAAGGCTGTATTTTAATAGTTTCTTCAGCATTTGAACATCCTCCTGAATATTTCGTCGATTGAAGAGCCCTCGCGTTGTCTTAGTTCGTCGCTGTCCGAAACAAGGGCAATCTCTCCCTTGTCTATAAAAATAACCTGGTCGAGTATTCTTTCAATATCGCTGATTAGGTGGGTGGAGATTATAACGCTTGCACCCTCGCTGAAATTCCCGAGAATTGTATCGAGAATGTAATCTCTGGTGGCGGGGTCAACGCCGCCTAAGGGCTCGTCGAGAATATACAGCTCTGCCTTTCTGCTCATAACCAGCACAAGCTGTACCTTTTCCTGCATACCCTTGCTCATTTTAGAGAGCCTATCCTTTGTGTCAAGCTGCAGGTCGGCCAATAATTTGCGGGCTTTGTCTGTGTCAAAATCGCTATAGAATTCGCTGAAATATTTTATAACTCCATCCACCGTCATACCCTTATCGAGATAGGTTCTTTCGGGCAGATAAGAAATTATACCCTTGCTTTCAACCCCCACAGGCTTGCCATTTACCAGCACCTGCCCCGAGGTGGGGGTAAGCAGGTCGTTAATCAGCTTTATAAGGGTGGTTTTGCCGGTACCGTTTTTGCCAAGCAGCCCTATAATTTTGCCCTTAGGTATGGTAAGGTTAATATTTTTCAGCACGGCCTTTTCGCCAAAGCTTTTATTAAGGTTTATACATTGCAGCAGTTCCATTATTCCTTGCCTCCATATTCTTTAAGGTATTCTAAAGCCTCTTTTTTAGTGAAACCGATATTTTCCATTGCCGAAAAGAATTTATCGGCTAAGGAATCGGCATATTCTTTTTTAAAGTTATCTATAAGCTGTTGGTTGGTGGTAACAAATTTTCCGTTTGTTCGCTCGGTGAAAATAAGCCCTTCGGCTTCCAATTCCAATAAAGCCTTTTGCATTGTGTTGGGATTCACCTTGTTACTTAGCGCCAAATCTCTTACCGATGGCAGGCGCTCGCCGCACCTAAGTGTACCCGAAATAATATTTATTTTTATCTGCTCTACCAACTGCAGATATATAGGGGCGTTGTTATCAAAATCAAAGCTCATTTTCTATTCCCCCTTATTATACCTCGCTCGCTTTTCTTTGAAAAAGCCAAACTCTCTACACTGTATTACTTAACTAATACAATGATACAACAAGGAATCGGTTTTGTCAAGAAAAAAATTAACCCCAAACAAAAAGTTTGGGGTAGGGTATATTAATCCTTTTTTAAGCGTTCCATAAAATCCTTTTTATTGTCCTTGGGCGAGGTGGTAGGTCTTCCTAAATTCTTACACGAGCCTATAGAGCATTTTACCTCAACAAGGCACAGAGCGTTTCTTCGCTTTACGGCGGCAAGCACTTCAACCAATTCTTCAAGGGTTTCAACACTTGCTCTATAGGGGTAACCACAGCCCTCGGCAATTTTAGTAAAGCTGATTTTTCCGGCAACCGTTGGCATACCACCCACCGTTTCGTGGGATTGGTTGTTAATTATTATGTGAATTAAATTTTTGGGCCTTGCGGCACCTATAACCGCCATTCCACCCAAATGCATAAGGGCGGCACCGTCGCCGTCTATGCACCATATCTTTTTGTGAGGCTTGGCAAGGGCAATTCCAAGGGCAATAGAAGAGCTGTGCCCCATAGAACCAACGGTTAAAAAGTCAAGCCCATGCCCCATACCGCTTTTTTCCCTTATTTCAAAAAGCTCCCTTGATGCCTTTCCCGTGGTGGAAATAACGCTGTCTTCCCGGCTAAACTCGGTTATGCAGCCTATTACCTGCTCCCTTGATAGGGTGAAGCCGTTTGTAAAATCTATATTTTTTTTCGATTCCATAGCCCCTTTTTTAATTATAAAGGCAACCTGTTTGCCTTCCTTCAGCAAGGGTTTCCATATTTGTAATTGTTCCTCAATTTCGGCATTTGTGGTATTTTTTGATACAACAAAGGTGGCAATTTCCATATCTTTAAGCAGTTTTATTGTAATTTCTCCTTGGAACAAGTGCTGTGGCTCGTCGGGCACATCGGGTTCACCGCGCCAGCCTATAACAAATACGCAGGGTATGCCATAAACCTTGTTGTTCATAAGCGACACCACGGGGTTTACAATATTTCCTTCGCCGCTGTTTTGCATATACACAAGCGGCACCCTGCCTGTTGCCAGGTGATAACCCGCTGCCAGAGCCACGGCGTTGCCTTCGTTAGCAGCAATTATATGTTGCTTTCCAATTCCGTATTTGTCGATAATATAACTGCAAAGTGGGGCTAAAAGTGAATCCGGTACCCCCACAAAAAATTCGAAATGCTTTAAAAAGTCAAGCTTCATACTTTGTACCTCCGATGCTTTGTGTTAAACCGTTTAAAAATATGTTTTACATTGAAGGCGATAATATTCTTTATAAAAAAACCGTTCACCGAAATTTCAGCGAACGGTTTTAAATTAATGCTGTAAATCAGACTGGCTGCTTTGATAGGAAATAACCGACGAAGAAGGCACTGTAATGGTGCTGGACACATTGCTACCGGAGGCAGTACTTTCTGCTTTGAAGGAAGCATCGGATTGGCTGGCGGAATTCTCGGTTCCGCCGGAAACCGTAATTTGTTCCTCGCCTTCTGTTATTCCAAACAATGCTTCAAATTGTTGGATATCTTGGGGGGAAAGTATAGCTGTGTTGCCAAGGGATTGATTCTCTATGGCAATTTCTCCGTTATTATAATAGAAAATATGTATTACACCCCCTTGTGAGGAGCTTAAAATAAGTTTTTTAGTTGCCTTATCAACGGTTGTTATTGAATCTTCTTTTAGTGTGAGTCGAGATAAAAGGGAATAAAGCAAAGAAAGCTCTTCTTTTGAAAGTATATGCTTAGCATTTTTTGTGCCATCAAGGTTAAGTATGGCAGTTTGCGTTAAATCTTCGCCATTACCTACGCTAAACACCTGTTCAAAGACCCTTCCAACAGCAATTCCGCCATTGCATTTTAAGTATTTTGCAAGGTAGCATTCTTCCTTGGTTTCGGCAATAATGTACTGCATATCGCTGCGGTAGTTTATGGAGTACAGGCTGCAATTTTCAATTCCGTGGGCTTCAAAATTGAGGGGTTCTCCTTTAAGCGAGGTAATCGCATCGGCATAAGGGTAAGCCGAAAGCGGAGCCACCTTATATTCAAGTGTGAAATTTTCAAGTTTTACAGATAGCGTTTCGGCGTTTTCAAGAATTCCGCACAACTGCAGGTCGTTCCATCGGTGATACAGCCTATCGGAGCTGTGGAATACGAAATCTTCGTCGGCTTCAGCCTCGAACACCGATTCAAAAGAGGAAACAAAGCCTTCGGCAAAAAGCTCCGAGCTTGTGCCATCGGCGGGTTGGTCGCCCTCCCAAGGCTCCACCGAATCGACTGAAGAGCTTGTTTTTGACGTGGTAGAGACAGTGCTTTCGGTGCTTTCCGGCGGAATTGCACCCACGGGTACTGAGTGGCTGTTGCCCGATTGGGTAGATTCGTTTTTCTGTACCGATTCACTGTTCGTTTTGGAGCCGGTGGAGGCAGTAAGGTTGGTTTTCTCGGCCTTCGGCGGAGTGATTCTTGCGGCAACGGTAAAAGAGGATATTATAAACACAGCCGAAATTGCCGCCGCGATATATCTCTGTGCACGGAGGGAGGAAAGCTTGAATTTTACTGTTTTTGATTTTTCTATGGTTTTTGCCATATTTTCTTCAAATGAAGGTGAGAATTCGTGGTGTTCGCCTACGGGTCTAATATCAGAAATCTCTTCTTCTAATGCTTTCCCAAAGGCTTTTTTCAGTAATTCCTTCTGATTTTTGCTATTTTTCACAAATCTCATCTCCTTTCAGTGAATTTAAAAGTGCTGCTCTGCCGCGAGATACCTGCTTTCTTACCGTGGCGGTAGACCTGCCGGTAAGCTCGGCAATATCGGTGTGGGAGTGGTCGAAAAGGTAGTGTAGCATAAGTACTTCCTTATAGGGCGATTTAAGGGTATGTATTGCAGCCACAATCTGATTGATATCCATTTTTTCCAAAACTTGGGCTTCGGTGCTTCTGTGGTCGGGGATGTGTTCAATTTTATCCTCTTCACGGAAAAGGTCGTTTTTCTTTGCGCGCAAAAAATCTATGGCGCAGTTTTTGGTAATAACGGTAAGATAAGCCCCTAAAAACGCCTTATCAATCCGTTTAATTTTGTCCATATTTGAAGCGATTTTAAGGAAGGCATTTTGCAAAACATCTTCGGCATCAAAGCTGTTTTCCACAACAGAATAAGCCGCAGAAAACATACTGCGCCTGTATTCTTTGTATATGCTTTCAAACATTGTTTCCTCGGCTTTGTCAATCACTGCCGACAGGTAAAACATAAGCACCCAACAACCCTCCTTACTTAATATAACGGAATAACTTGTAAAAATGTGACAGGCTTTATAAAAATATTTTACGCTATGTATTATTAATAGTCAATTTATTTTTTATTTATCTTGAAAAGCGTTATAATTTATAATATAATGGGGGCAGAAATAAACTGTTGTGAGGCGATAAAAATGTTCTACAAAAAGAATAAAGAAAAAGAATTGAGTAAACAGCTTTTCAAAAACCCTACATCAGAATATCGCGGCACCCCATTTTGGGCTTGGAATTGCGAGCTGGAAAAGGAAGAGCTGCTACGCCAAATTGAAATTTTTAAAGAGATGGGGCTCGGCGGCTTTCATATGCACGTGCGCTCAGGGCTTTCCATACCATACCTTGGCGAGGAGCATATGGGCCTTGTTAAAGATTGCATAGAAAAGGCAAGAAAAGAGGGCTTAATCGCCTATCTGTACGACGAGGACCGCTGGCCCTCTGGTTCTGCAGGTGGATTGGTTACAAAGTTAGACGATAAGTACCGACAGAAAGAACTTAGAATCACAACCCTGCCCTATGTTGCCGCAAACAAAATATTTACTCTGGAAGGTCACGAGGGTGAGCGTGCAAGAACCGAAGAGGGCGAGCTTATTACCTGCTTCGATATAATTCTCGACGAAAAGGGCTACCTTAAATCCTACAAGCAAATTGGCGAAACTGATAAAGCCGAGGGTACAAAATGGTATGCTTATTTCGACTATACCGCAAAACGCACCTGGTTTAACAACGAGTCTTATGTTGACACCCTATCGAAAGAGGCAATGGACAAGTTTATCGACATTACATACGAAGCCTACGATAAAACCTGTGGCAAGGATTTCGGAGATTTGGTTCCATCAATTTTCACCGACGAGCCTCAGGTTGCAAGAAAGGGCAAAATGGCATACGCTACCGATACGGAGGATACAACCCTTCCCTGGACCGACGACCTGGTAGAAACCTTTGCCGCCGCCTACGGTGAAGATTTGATTGCAGGCATTCCCGAGCTTTTTTGGGAGTTGCCAGATGGTAAGGTTTCCACTATCCGTTACCATTATCACGACCATATAGCCGAGCGTTTTGCAGGGGCTTTTGCCGATAATTGCGGCAAATGGTGTCGCCAGCACGGGCTTATGCTTACAGGACATATGATGGAGGAACCTACTCTGCAGTCTCAAACCCACGCCATAAGCGAGGCTATGCGCCACTATCGCGGCTTTGATATGCCGGGTATTGATATGCTGTGTGACAGCTACGAATTCACCACCGCAAAGCAGGCTCAGTCTGCTGTGCACCAGTATGGCCGAGAGGCTATGATGTCCGAGCTTTACGGAGTTACCGGCTGGGATTACGATTTCCGCGGCCACAAGCTTCAGGGCGACTGGCAGGCGGCACTCGGTGTAACGGTACGCGTACCCCATCTTTCATGGGTTTCTATGAAGGGTGAGGCAAAGCGTGACTATCCCGCAAGCATACACTACCAATCCTCTTGGTATAAAGAATATGGAAGGGTAGAAGACCACTTCGCTCGCGTAAACACCGCGATGACCCGTGGCAAGCCTGTTGTTAAGGTGGGTATGATTCACCCAATCGAGAGTTATTGGCTCCATTGGGGCACCAACGAGCATACCATCGACATTCGTGAGGCAATGGATAAGAAGTTCCAGGAAACCGCCCAGTGGTTGGTAAAAGGTCTTATAGATTTTGATTATATATGTGAATCTACTCTGCCTGATTTATGTAAATTGGGCACGGCACCCTTGAAGGTGGGCGAAATGGAATACGACGTTATAGTTGTTCCCGAATGCGAAACCCTTCGTTCCACCACCTTAGAGCGTCTTGAGGAATTTCGCAATGCCGGCGGCAGGCTTATATTCTTAGGTGCCGCCCCCACTTTGGAAAATGCAGTACCTTCAAACCGCGGCAAGAAGCTTTATGAAAGAAGCGAAGCCGTGGGTTATACAAAAATTAATCTGCTGAATGCTTTAGAAGATGCAAGGCTTGTTTCTGCCCGCTATTCCAACGGCGAAACAGCCGAAAAATTCTGCCATAGTCTCCGTCGTGACGGCAACAAGCTTTGGTTGTTCATAGCCCAAAGCGAGCGTCCTTACAATAAGGACGTGTCCCAGTGCTTCAACACCAACATCTCTTTAAAAGGCCACTACAAGGTAACCCTTTGGAACACCCAGAACGGTGAAACCGAAGAGCTGCCCTGCACCTATAAGAACGGCTGTACCGTGATAAATCGCGATATATACGACCACGACAGTCTGTTGCTTTGCTACGAGGAGGGTGAATCAGCGGTTGCATTAGCAGAAAAGGAAGAAAAGGAATCCATCGTTTTGACAGTTCCTTCCGAGGTGGAATACAGCCTCAACGAGCCTAATGTTTGCTTATTAGATATGGCGGAATACCGCAGCGATAATTCCGAATATCGCCCCGAAGAGGAAATTTACAGGTTAGATAATATTCTGCGCAAAGAGTTAGGTCTTCCAGCCCGTCACGGAGCTTTTGCTCAGCCTTGGGTACAGCCTGCCGAGCCGCCTGTTCACACCGCCTCCCTTCGCTTTACGGTAGAAAGTGAAATTGAGCTTGAAGGTGTAAAACTGGCCTTAGAGGATGCCGATATTGCAAAGGTTACTTACAACGGAAATAATATAACCGCCACACCTGAGGGCTGGTATGTGGATAAAAGCATAGGAGTTCTGCCCTTAGGCACTCTTTGTAAGGGCAAAAACATTATTGAAATAACCCTGCCAATTGGTGCCAGAACAAACCTTGAATGGTGCTATCTTTTGGGTGATTTCGGCGTTAAGGTTATGGGTAAAAAGAAGGTTATTACAGAAAAGCCCCAAAAGCTTTCCTTCGGAGATATAACCCGTCAGGGCTTGCCCTTCTACGGTGGTGAAATCACCTATAATCTGCCTATAAAAACAAGTGGCGGCAAGGTTACTATCAACGCCCCCCACTACAGAGGTGGACTTATAACCTTAGAATGCGAGGGCCAGAAAGAGGCCATTATCTACGAACCCTATCAAGCCGTGCTTGACCTTCCAAAAGGAGAGCATACAGTAAGCCTTACCCTTTATGCCAACCGTCATAATTCCTTCGGCTGCATCCACAATGCCGACCGAAATATGTGGTGGTTAGGACCTAACTCCTGGAGAACAGAGGGCAACGCCTGGTGCTATGAGTATGTGCTAAAAGAAATGGGCATACTCTCCACACCTATTGTTAGCGAAAAATAACAACTAAATATAATACGCCCCAACTATGGTGTTTCGTAGTTGGGGCGTATTTTTTTAAAAAGACAAACGCGGAAGCTACATTGTAGCCTCCGCGTTTTGATGTTTTTAAGGTTTAGTCAAAATCACCGTCGAAAAGTTCATTGCTGTTCTGGTCAAATCCGTTATGTTTTGCGGTACTAACGTTTTTATCTGCACAATAAGTATCTTCTAACGTCGAAATTGCCTGAAACAGGGGAGAAATATATTCTTTTTTCATTATAATTCTCCTTTCTTAATTAGCACTATGTACCGAATAGTTAATGCCACTGTCGGTAGCAACTATTCTAATAACGTTAGAGCCGTAAACGGTTATTGTTTCGCCATTCAAAGCATAGGTAACGTATGCCCTTGCGTTTCTTGTTTTGCCTGCCTTTACACCAAGAAGAGTTATCATAAAGTTGGCTCTTTCTAAGTTTTTGGCCAAGCCCTTAATATTGTAGGAATTAAGGGTAAGTGAGGCGGGAGCATCGTTGTAATCAATACCGCCAATAAGAATTCCCTGTTCTAAAACAGTTGCATTTTTGGGAAGGTTAACTGTGGCTGCATATGCTATGTTGTAAGCACCGTTTTCTTCGGTGTAAAGCGGTTTTTCGTTAAGCACAACTGCAGCAGGCTTAACATCGGGAGCGGCGGTGCCGTTATCGTAATAAACTGCTGTAAGTGTAATAGAAGAAGGAACAAAGAAAATGTAGCTGGAAGCGGTAGAAACCACGTCGCCTGTGCCGTTTACCCAGTGGGAGAAGGTTTTGCCGCTTATCTTATCGGCAACTGCAGTAACTCTATCGTTAAAGCTTGCAGCAAAGGTGGTTTCGCCCTCGATAGTTCCGTTCTGTAGGGAAACAATACATTTAACGCTATCATCGGTAGACTTAGCATATATAGGACGCACGGTTGTATCGGCAATTATTTCGGTAATATCTTGGTCCCAATCTACAAACTCGTAGCCAAAAATCTTGTCGGCTACAATATTGTTTGCAATAAGGTCTTCAGCGGTTAAGTTTGAAGAGGTGGTAATTTCTGCAATAATCTGTCCGTTTTTCTGCATAAAGGTAACTGTAAACAGATTTTCGGGGTCTATTTTTGCGTATACAGCCTTAGGTGCGTAAGCATTTTTAGCTTCGGCAGTAAAGGTTAAGGTTGTGCCCGAAATAATTTCGTCGTCCAATTTCCAATACTTAAATTGGTACTTTTCAGAATTGTAGGTAATTTCCTCTGCGGCGGTAATAGTTACCTCTCCTGCGGCAACCAATCCACCCTTAAAGGTTATGGCCTCGGTTATAACATCTTGGCCGTCTGCGGTTTGGGCAGCAGGGGTAACGGTGGCAATTTCCTTAACTCTTTCGCCTGTAAGTTCCCATTCGGATATAGCGTGAGCTCTGGTAGCGTGGGAAAGATTCATTCGTATCTTTGTGGTTATAATTTCCTCGAACTCATATTTTGCAAGATAAATTTGGTTTGCACCTGAAGAATATCCAGATTGGAACACAAACTCAGGGGTGTTGGTTAAAGTAACGTCAACCCAGTTTTCGCCGTTCCAGTATTCAATATCCACGTTATCGGGGAGCTGACATCCGCCGCCGTCGGTGTAGAAATAAACATCGGTTGCGGTAAGTTTAACATAGTTAATGCCAAAGTCGTATGTAACGGTGGGGTTTTTGGATTCGTTAGGGTAAGCACCACTTAACCAAGAAGACCATCTTGAGCCGTAAGCCTTATCTAAGTCGTTGAGCTTTGTTACGGGACTATTGGAGTGGGTGGTGGTAGCAGAAGGAGTTGCATTTCCCGCAATTGTTTTGTTGTAGTCCCAAGTATCAAATTCATCGGAACCATCTCTTAAGTAAACCTTCATTCCGTCTGCGCCACGGTTAGACCAAGCAAGGTAGGGTATTAAGGTAAAGTTAACGGTTTTGTTGTTGCCCATCTGATAGTCGGAAATGGTCTGACCTGTTACTCTAAGTACCTGAAGTTCTGCTGTGCCGTAGGTGTTGTCGGCAACAAAGTTGGTAACGAACTCGGGAGTAATGGTGGATTCTTCGTTTATGCAAAGAAGGTCAAGCGGTGTTGCTGAATCCTGCTGTTCTGCACAGTATGTTATAGGACCTCTTGTAACAGCGGTAAGTCCATTGTTAGCGGGGATAACATCGCCATTGCGAACAAATTCAACACTCATGGGGAAGTTAAGAGCAATAACGTCGCCGTTAGCCCAAGTTCTTGTAATTGCAACGTAGCCGTCTGCACCGGCGGTTGCGGTGTAGTTTTCGCCGTTAATGGTAATGGCGTTTGCACCCTTAGCCCAAGAGGGAAGCCTGAATTTCAAGGTAAACTCTTTTGCGCTTTCAAGAGAAAGGGTAAGGGCTGCGTTGCCTTCCCAAGGCATAGAGGATGTCATATTAACACCAATGGTGGTGTCGCCTAAATTGAAACTACCGTTAGAACCAATGTAAAGGTTTACGTAAGCGGTGTTTGTTTCTTTATCGGTTGCATAAATGTATTCGCTAAGCTTGTTAATAAGGCGAACAAGGTTGGTAGGGCAGCAAGGTGTACCCTTCCAAGAGGTTCTAAGGTAACCTTCAATAGTTTCAAGGTTGTTGGTGTAGTTAAAGCTTGTTCCGTTAAGGCCAACACCCGAAAGAACGTTGTTGTAAAGCTGCTTTTCAATATTATCGAAATATTTAGATTCGCCAAAAATTTTAAACATACTCTTGTTCCAGAAAACGTTAGAGATGCTTGCACAGGTTTCGCAGTATGCAAGGTCTTCGTCGTTGGGAAGCTCGTATGATTCAGGTAAACCTTCTGTGTAGGTGCGATGTCCGATACCGCCTGTTACATAGGTTTTGGTTTCAACATTTTCCCAAAGGGTTTCAAGATTATTGTATAAAAGCTCGCCCTTAGCAATAGAAAGTTCTGCCATACCTGTGTAAAGGTAGAATGCACGAACACAGTGTCCCCAAGCCTCGGTTAAATCAGAGATAGCTATATAAGGAGAATCAGATTTTAAGGGGCTTGCATTCTGCTTGTACTGGTTATCAAGGAAGAACTGAGTAAGCTCTATGCACTTCTCTGCATATTCGGGGCCGTAATCTTCAATATCGTATACGGTTGCAGCAAGCTTAACAAGTGCTAATTCAATTTCCTCGTGTCCGGGGCTTGAGAAGGTTGCGTTATAGGTTTCGTGGTCTTTCTTTAAGAACACGGAGTAAATCATATCAAAGGACTTCATTGAAGCGTCAAGAAGTCTTCTGTCGCCGGTTGCGTTGTACATAGCAACAGCGGCTTCGTAAAGGTGGCCAAGGCAGTAAAGCTCGTGCATACCGCGAGATTGGAATCTGCCTGTGGGAGAGGAATCGGAAACCCAATCTGCATTGTAATAAATAGTGTAAACAGTGTTAAGGTAACCATCTCTGCCCTGTGCGGCAACAATAGCGGGAATCCACTCGTTAAGGTAAGCCTTGATTTTAGCAACACCTGCCTGAATCTCGGGGTCGGTGGACTCGTCGTAATTTTCAATGGCATAAGCCATACCTTCTATAACCTTATATACGTCGCTGTCAGAAGCGAAGTTACCGCTGTATCGGGGGTAGGTTGCGGTATTGGTCTGCCACTCTTTCATAAGAGCAAGAACTTCCAACTCGGTTGCATTTTCACCAAGTTCGGAAATAGCATCGTTATAAAGTTTTGCAGAGGTTAAGAAGTTTTTAATTGCACCAACATTGTTAAATTCTTTTGCAGCGTGGTCGAAGCTTACAAGCAAGGTTTGGTCTTGTCTGCCACTCCAGAAAGCGTCTGCAATTTCAATATTAGAGAAATCAACGGTTTCAATAAAGTTTCTAACGTCGGCAAGCTCGGTTGCTTCTTCGCCGAACGCAGCAATTTCTATAAGTCTCATATAAGAATAAGGAGTCTCCCATGTGGTGGATGTAACACCCATAATAATTTTTATGCCTAAGTATTTGCCTTGGGGTTTGTCAAGGAAGCGAACCTTCTGAACCCAACCTGCATCACTCGTGTTGACGTAAGTGAAAGCCTTGTTTTCCGCGTCGTAAAGGGTAGCTCTTTCGTTGCCCACGTAAACCTCGTAAACTGCGGTTTGGAGGTTGGCGTTGGCTTCGTTGAACATCCAGAAATCACTTATATCGTAAACCTTACCAAGGTTGTAAGTAAAGGTTGCGTAGGTGTCAACGGCATTTTCGTTGTAGGTTCTGGTTGCGGGATTCCACCCGTTTACGTATGTACCGCCGATTATGTTACCGGAATCATCGTAAGTGAATGGTTCAACCGAAAATTCAACACCGCCTATATCGCAGGTCTCGCCCGATTTAGAATAGTAATAGCCATCGTTAACGCGGGAGAGATTGCCGGTGTTGACTGTGGTAGATTTTCCGTTCTGTTTACCCGAAGTCGCAGGGGATTTACCAAACAAAATGTTTTCTTCAATTGTTTTGCCGTCCTTGGTTTTGTCGGTAATCATTGAAGCGTTGGAAAGCGTAGGTTTACCGTATGTAACAATGCTGGTAGCGTCGGTTGTGCCGAAAAGTGCCATTTCGGTAATTCTTGCACGGTTATACTGTTGGTACGCGGTTCCTTGAATACCCATTATAATTTTTATACCGAAATACCGAGCCTTAATGGGCTGCTCAAAGTGGAACTGTTGGAAGGTGTCGAGGTTAACGTTAGCAAATCTTGCAACCATATTATTGCTTGTAAAAAGCTCGTTAGCTTTGTTGGAAGCGTAAAGCTCGTAAGCACCAAGAGACAAAGCTCTTGAGGTGGAGTTTTCGTGAGAAATCCAAAAATCGGTTAAATCATATTCACAAGAAAGGTCGTATGTAAACTGAATGTAGGAGTCAACGTTATCGTAATCCCAAGTTTTGGTGGTGGTGTCCCAACCATTGTGCATTACCCAGTTTTCGCCCTCTTGATGTGCGAATACGTCATAGGTCATATCGCAGTTGGTTTTGGAGGTGTCGTTGTGATAACCGTCGACCATAGAGGGGAGTCTGTCGGTGTGTACGCAGTTGTTTTGGGCAAGAACTTTGCCTTGCTTAGAACCCGAAGCGGTAGGTGTAGCACCCAATATAATGCTGTCTGCGATGGTTTTGCCCGAAGGAGTCTGACCGACAATCATTGTATCATTAGATTTGTTGGGGTTAGAATTGGTAACGGTGTAAAGGGGAGTACCAATAGCTGCAATTTCGAAAACTCTGGGGAAAGAGTAGTTAGCGTCATACGTACTGTCAAGGAAGTTGTCGTTAACGCCCTGAGTAATTCTTATACCAAGGTAGCAGCCAACCACGTTGTCGTCGCAGTTAATAGACTGAATGGTGGATTTGTTGTTGTTGTCAACAGTATAAACAAGCGAAGCATCGGTGTAAAGCTCGTTTATGTTGGTTGCAACGTGAACTTCGTAAGCGCCAAGGGTTTGCCAGTTTAGACCGGTAGAGTTAACAACAATTATTTTGTCAATATCCGAAACCGCATCCATTTTGAAAGTAATATCGTACCAGGTGTCGGTTCTGAAGCCTGACATATCGTTGTAAGCAGAAACGATTCTTCCGCCGGGTGAGGCATAACCTGAATGGTCGGAAGAAGAGATAAATGCGGTAATCTCATTCTGACCGCTTACCCAAGGCAGGCTGCCATCGGCCAAATGGACGGGGTTGTTTCCTGTAAGCCAGGTGTTAACCTTGCTTCCGTTTGCATCTACAGCAGTGGCGGTAACCGTATACTGTCTGCCGGAAAGGGAAGAAAGGTTAGTGGTTTTATTGAGTGTGGAGCCAAGAAGAAGGTTGTTGTCGGCTGTTATTTCTGCTTTAACCGAAGCTACGTCGTCGCCAAAAGCCGCGGTGGTGTATTCGGTTACAGTTACTGCGAAGGCAGAGAAAGTGCCTGCCACGCAGGAAACCATCAGGCCGAAACAAAGCACTAAACTAAGAATTCTTCTTAGCAGTTTGGATTGTTTCATAAAAATCCTCCTTAAAATATTTTTACCATTATATTGTACTATACATATATACATCTACAGAATGGCAATAATTGTTTTATTACTTGCAATAATCGACCTTATGTGGTAATATGAAATTGTAAGGAGATAAAAAAATGGAAAGATATTTGTGTTTATCCGATGTTGAGAAATTACCTGTAGCTTGGAACAGTTTCCCTAAAATGAACTTTAAATTGTTTCAAAAAGGTGAAAAGCACATCAACAGAACCCCCGATTTTTCAACCCTTGTGCTTGTTTTTAAAGGAACGCTTAGTTTTATCGAAAACGGAGAGCGAAAAGATATAAGGGCAGGCGAGTATTATATACAAGAGGAAGGCAGACGTCACGAAGGGGTAACGATTATAGACCCACCCGTTTATTTTTACTTGCATTTCTGGGGCCATTATTCCGATGAAAAAGGGACGAGCAACATTCCTATAAGCGGTAAAATTGATATTGAAGAAATCAGAGATATTTGCACCTCTGCTATTTCTAATAGCTCAAACGGAAGCGTGTTCGATGTTAATTGCTGCTTGTACCGAGTTTTAAAAAAACTACAGGGCTACAACACCTCTAAAAGAGGCGAGGATATTGCCGCCCGCGTTGCCGATTATATTGAAATTAACCCCGCAAGAATTAACAGTTTAAACGACGTTTGCAAACGTTTTAACTACTCTAAGGATTACCTTATTCGTGCATTTAAGAAACGCTTTAACCTAACTCCGTACCAATATATTAAATATCAAAAGGTTGTCTTTGCCAAAGAGTTGCTGAGAACCACCAATCTGCCCATATCCGAAATTGCCGAAAACTGCGGGTATAGCGATGAAACGGTATTTTTCAGAGCATTCAAATCAGTTGCGGGCACAACTCCTGCGGCTTGGCGTGAAAAACTCTCGGTGTACATAGACGATTAATGAAAAAGAAAAAGCAGTAACGCCCACAAGGGATGTTACTGCTTTCGTTATTAAGCTTTAATTAAAATTCCAACTTGCCGCGGATGAACTCCTTGAGTTCTGCAATGGGGAGACGAACCTGTTCCATAGTGTCGCGGTCGCGAACTGTAACGCATCCGTCTTCAACACTGTCGAAATCGTAGGTGATGCAGTAGGGAGTTCCGATTTCGTCTTGACGGCGGTAACGCTTACCGATAGAGCCTGATTCGTCGAAATCAACCATAAACTCTTTTGCAAGGTCTTGGAAAATTTCGGTTGCTTGCTCGCTAAGTTTCTTGCTTAAAGGAAGAACTGCAGCCTTAAAGGGAGCAAGAGCGGGGTGAAGGTGAAGCACAACACGCTTGTCGCCCTTTTCGTCGTCTTCCTCGTCGTAGGCTTCGCAAAGGAAGGTAAGCACAACGCGGTCGGCACCGAGAGATGGCTCAACAACGTAAGGGATATATCTTTCGCCGGTTTCCTGGTCGAAATAATCTAAAGATTTACCCGAAGCCTCTTGATGGCGGCCAAGGTCGTAATTGGTTCTGTCGGCAATACCCCAAAGCTCGCCCCAACCGAAGGGGAAGAGGTATTCAATATCTGTGGTGGCCTTTGAATAGAAGGAAAGCTCTTCCTTTTCGTGGTCACGCAGGCGCATATTTTCGGGCTTTATGCCAAGGCTGATAAGCCAATTCTTGCAGTAATCTTTCCAATAATAGAACCAATCAAGGTCGGTATCGGGCTTACAGAAGAATTCACACTCCATCTGCTCGAACTCGCGGGTACGGAAAATAAAGTTACCGGGAGTAATCTCGTTTCTGAAGGATTTACCAATCTGGCAAACACCGAAGGGAAGCTTTTTACGGGTGGTGCGCTGAACGTTGGCAAAGTTAACGAAAATACCCTGAGCAGTTTCGGGGCGGAGGTAAACCTCGTTCTTAGCGTCTTCAGTAACGCCAATAAAGGTTTTGAACATAAGGTTGAATTTGCGAATGTCGGTAAAGTTCTTAGCACCGCATTCGGGGCACTCAAGGCCGTTTTCGGCAATGTACTGCTCCATCTGCTCAAAGGTCATACCTTCGGCGTGGCCGCCGTGGTCTTCAATAAGCTTGTCGGCACGGTGACGAGCGTGGCAAGCCTTACAGTCCATAAGGGGGTCGGAGAAGCCGCCTACGTGGCCGCTGGTAACCCAGGTTTCGGGGTTCATTATAATTGCAGAATCAAGGCCTACGTTGTAGGGAGATTCCTGAACAAACTTTTTCCACCAAGCCTTTTTTACGTTGTTCTTGAATTCAACGCCCAAGGGGCCGTAGTCCCAAGAGTTTGCAAGGCCGCCGTAAATTTCGCTGCCTGCATAAACGTAACCTCTGTTTTTAGCGAGGTTAACAATAGTTTCCATATCCTTTTCGCAGTTCTTTAACATCTATATACCCTCATTTCAAGTTATATACAAGTATAATAACCCCAACCTTTTAAAAAGTCAAGTTATTGGCGGTATTTTTGCCCTTTTGAATATAAAAATCTATTTACTTTCACCTATTTATGTACTAAAATATTAATATAATGAAAGGTAGGCTGATAGTTATGCTTAAAGAGATGGTAGAAACTCGTAAATTACCTCCACTTAAATCTCGCGAGGAAATGCTGGATATTCTTCTTCGTGAAGAATATGGATTTCTTCCTTTTGAGAAGGCTGAATTTTCGATTGGCGGAGCCGACGAAGGGGATAACAGATACGGTGGAATTGAAGCTCGGCTTTGTGGCGGTGATGTAAATATCGATGCGGTACCCTTTACGATTACAACAGAGCATGGCAGCCATACATTCCCCCTTTACAGAATGCTTAATAACGATGGTAAAAAGCGTCCGTTTTTTATTTCAATCGGATTTCATGCATTTCACGAGGGATTTTATATGCCTGCAGAAATGCTGGCCGACGGCGGCTTTAACGTGCTGCATTTTAACTATAAAGACGTAACAAGCGACGATGGCGATTTTTCAAATGGTATAGCTCCATTGCTTTTGCCTGAAGGTCAGAAAAAAGGCAACGATGCAGGCAAAATTGCAATGTGGTCCTTTGCGGCGCGCAGAATTATGGATTACGCCGAAACCCTGCCTCAGCTGGATTTAGACAATGCTGCCGTTTGCGGACATTCCCGCCTTGGTAAAACCGCATTACTTACAGGGGCTTTAGATACCCGCATAAAGTTTGTCTTTTCTAACGATTCGGGTTGCTCAGGTGCGGCGCTTAGCCGCGGTAACAGTGGCCTTAAGACAGAAACTCTGCGAGGTCATAACTTAGGCGAAACCATCAGAGCTATTTACGACCACTTTCCCTTTTGGTTCTGCAAAAACTACCAGAAGCATACCCAGCTTAATTACGGCTTCAATTTCGACCAGCACTATTTGCTCGCCTCTATTGCGCCACGCTACGCCTACGTAGCCTCGGCCTCTTTAGACACCTGGGCGGACCCCGTTTCCGAGCAGCTTTGTTGCGTCGCCGCAAGCGAAGCCTGGGAAAAAGAGAATTTAACCGGCTTTATACATAATGATAAACTGCTGGAACCCGGCGAATGCCTGCACGAGGGTAACATTGGTTATCATTTGCGCTATGGTAAACATTTCTTCTCAATTCACGATTGGCAAAGATATATGGAATATATCAATAAACATAAATAAAAATTGCCCTTGCTCAAAATTCTGAGCAAGGGCAAATTTTTTATTCTACAGTAACCGATTTTGCAAGGTTTCTGGGCTTGTCAATATCGCAATCTCTCAGCACTGCTATTTCATAAGCCAACAACTGCATTGTTACCGCGGCGGAAAGTATTTCGGCGTATTTTTCACTGGGGGGCAATCGCAAAACCCTGTTGGCAACGTTTTGGGGCTCTACCGCTTCGCTGTGGCAGATAAACAATACGTCTGCACCGCGGCTTGAGCATTCCCTTATATTGCTTACGGTTTTATCGTACAGCAGGTGTGAAGTGGAAAGGGCGATTACCGGTGTTCCCTCGGTAATAAGTGAAATTGTACCGTGCTTTAACTCGCCGGCGGCATAGGCCTCGCTGTGGATATAAGAAATTTCCTTCAGCTTTAAAGAACCCTCGGTACAAAGTGCAGCATCAAGGCCACGGCCAATGTAGAAAAGGTTGTCGTTTTTATAAAAGCTTTCGGCAACTTCTTTAATACTTTCGTGAAGCGAAAATGTATCTTCTATAGCCTTTGGAACGCTGTGTGTAAGGCTGTGGCACAACTCCTTTACTTCCGCTTCTTTCATATTTCCGTGAAAGTGGGCAAGCTTTGCCGCCAACAGCATAAAGGCGGCAACCTGCACCGTGTAGCCCTTGGTGGTGGCAACGGCTATTTCTGGGCCGGCGTAGGTGTAAAGGGTGGCATCGGCTTCTCTGGCAATGCTGGAGCCAACCACGTTTATAATACCTAAGGTGTAGGCACCCTGCTGTTTGCCATAGCGAAGGGCGGCAAGACTGTCGGCAGTTTCACCCGATTGTGAAACGATTATAATAAGGGTTTTATTGTCTATAATCGGCCGATTGTAACGGAATTCCGAAGCAATTTCCACCGTAACGGGGATTCTTGCCAGATGCTCTATAAGGTATTTTCCCACAAGCCCTGCGTGCATTGCCGAGCCGCAGGCAACCACGTAAATTTTGTTTATGCGTTCCAGCAGCTCGTCGCTGATACCGTCGCTCCCGAAATTGGGAAGCCCGTTTTTTATTCTGGGATTTACGGTTTTTGAAAAAGCCTCGGGCTGTTCGTGAATTTCCTTCAGCATAAAGTGGGGGTAGCCGCATTTTTCGGCCGCCTCCACCGTTATATCTGTTTTTTGCCAATTTGGCTCGTACTCCTTATCGCCTGTGCAAAGGCTGACGGCGGTTTTGGTTACCTGCACCAGCTCGCCCTCTTTTGGGTAGCAAAAAAGGTTGGTAAAGGGCAGCAAAGCGATTGCGTCAGAAGCAAGGTAATTTCCGTCGATACCTTTGCCTATAATAAGGGGGCTATCCTTTCTGATGGCGAAAATTTCACCCTCAAAATCCTTAAACATAATCTGAAAGGCATAAGAGCCGTTAAATTTAGCAATGGCATTAAAAATAGCCGTTTTGGGGTCGCCGCATTTTTTATATTCCTCGCTAATAACCCAGGCTGCAACCTCTGTGTCGGTTTCTGAAACAACCTCGTTGCCTTTATTTGGAAGCAACGCCTTCAGTTCTCTGTAGTTTTCAATAATTCCGTTGTGAACAAGGGTCAATACGTCGGTTTCGTGGGGATGGGCGTTAATATCACTGGGCCCACCGTGGGTTGCCCAACGGGTGTGACCTATGCCGCAATTTGCACCCTTGAAGCCCTCTGCCTTAAGTTTACTACGCAGGGCATCAACCCTGCCGCAGCATTTAATAAGCCTTATGTCCTCTTTTGTACTGACTGCAACACCCACAGAGTCGTAGCCTCTGTATTCCAAAACCTTTAATCCTTTAATAATTTTAGGCACAGCATTAGAGCTGCCCGAAAAACCTACTATTCCACACATAATTACAAAATCCTTTCAAAATCAATTTGGAATTCCGTGGAATAATAACGGCTTTTCGGGCAGCTCTGAAAAATATTTATGCGTAAGGAATAAACGGTAAGCCTTCACCGTTTGTTTGCAACACCGAAAAACCGTGAAAAATCCACGGCAAATCTTAACTTGTGCATATTAATTTTATTTACTGAAAGAAGGGGAATATGCACAAATATGTTCGAATATTGCAAGTACGTGTGGTTTTGTTTTACGGTTGCCCATATATTTGACCCACACATTAACGGTGTTGCTCCACCGAAGAGGTATCCGCCGAAGAATTCGATAAACCTCTTTCCTCGTTAACCGCCCTTAAGAGCACAGGCGGTCTGGCGCTATCTTTTCCCTGATTTTCGGGTGATTCAATTTTCACTGCATACTTGATTTTGGCTTTGCGGCAGATTCAGTTCTGCCTTTTTCAACCCATGCTGTGCTTTGTTTTATAAAAGCACAGCAAAGGTTAATTTTCACTTTATGCCAATCCGCGGGCTTTAATAAGCTCAATAACCTCGTCGACGTAGGTTTCGCAAATCTCTTCGCTTTCGGCCTCTACCATAACCCTTACAACGGGCTCGGTGCCGCTTTCACGAAGCAGAATTCTACCGCTGTCGGAAAGCTTTTCTGTGATTTCGGCTATTTTCTCTTGTACCGCTTGGTCGTTACGTACCGCTGCCTTATCCTCTACACGGATGTTTTTAAGCACCTGAGGGAACATTTTAACCGGCTCGGCAAGCTTAGAGAGGGGCTGCTTTGCGTTAAGGCAGGCCTCGGCAAGCTTAATGGCGGTAAGAAGACCGTCGCCTGTGGTGGCAAATTTACTAAGGATTATGTGACCCGATTGCTCGCCGCCAACACGGTTTCCGTAGGTTACCATATTTTCATAAACGTACTTGTCGCCAACGGTGGTTTGGGTGTAGTTGATGTCGGCTTCCTTTAAGGCCTTGTAAAGCCCCATATTAGACATTATGGTGGTAACAACAGTGTTGTTGGAAAGGGTGCCGCGAGCTTTCATATCTACACCAAAGATGTAAAGAATATGGTCGCCGTTAACAACATTTCCGTTTTCGTCAACCGCAATGCAGCGGTCGGCATCGCCGTCGAAGGCAAAGCCCATATCTAAGCCCTTTTCCTTAACAAATTCCTGCAACACCTCAATGTGGGTAGAGCCGGCATTATTGTTTATGTTGGTGCCGTCGGGTGAGGCATTGATGGTGTGGGTGGTGGCACCCAACGCATCGAAAACACTTTTAGCAATCATCCAGGCGCTGCCGTTGGCGCAGTCAAGGCCAATGTTAAGCCGCTTAAAGGAACGAGCCGATAGGGAAATAAGGTAGCCAATGTACATATTTCTGCCGGCTGAATAGTCCACGCTTCTGCCAATGTTTTCGCCTGTTGCCAAGGGTAAATCGTCGCCCTCAACGCCTAAGGCGGCAAGGTTTCCGTCGAGATACAGTTCGATTTTTTCGATAGTCTCGTCGTCGATTTTCTCGCCCTTGTGGTTAACAAGCTTGATTCCGTTGTCGTAATAGGGGTTGTGACTGGCCGAAATCATAATGCCGCAGGCAAATTCGTCGGTATGGGTAGCATAAGAAACGCTGGGTGTGGTGGTAACGTGAAGCATATATGCGTCGGCGCCCGATGCAGTTAAGCCCGCAATAATGGCGTATTCAAACATATAGCTGGAAAGGCGGGTGTCTTTACCTATTACAACCTTTACTCTCTCAGTTTTCTCCTTGCCGTAATACCAACCAAGAAATCTGCCGATTTTATAGGCATGCTCGCTGGTGAGTGTTTTTCCGGCTTCGCCTCGGAAGCCGTCTGTACCAAAATATTTTGCCATGATATATTTCCTCCAAAATTACTGTCAATTAAAATTACTCTTAATTAAAGCGTATGCAGTTTGAAGAAAAATAAATCTTATACATTTTATCATATTTTTCGAGCTGAGTCAATATTTACAACCATTAAAGCGTTTTATACAAAAGGCTGCTGTGAAAAAATTCACAACAGCCTTTAAATTTTATTTTCGTTTCAGCTCGTATATTACATCTGCAGCCTGTGCAACATCGGGAGAATGGGTAACAATTATAACACATTTACCTTCCTTTGCCAACATTCTGAAAATATCCATAATTTCTTCTTGAGTATCTCGGTCAAGGTTACCGGTGGGCTCATCGGCAAGTATTATCTGTGGGTTATATGAAAGGGCGCGGGCGATAGCAACGCGCTGTTGTTGACCACCCGAAAGCAATAACACCTTACGGTTAAGCTCTTCCTCTTCAAGTTTAACTTTTTTTAGAAACTCCTTTGCGGTAACCTTTTTGTTTTTGATTTTCGCACCCGAAATATCCATAGAAAGCTGCACGTTTTCAACGGCACTCATGTGGAAAAGAAGGTTATAGCTTTGGAACACAACCCCTACGTGGCGGCTGCGATATTTGTATTTATCCAGCTTGGCTATATCCTTACCGTCGTACAAAATCTGCCCCTCTGTCGGAGAGGTAAGCCCTGAAAGTAGAGATAAAAGTGTAGTTTTACCTGCACCCGATTTACCTACTATTGCATAAATTTTACCTGTTTCAAAGTTAAAATTAATGTTTTCTAAAATTTGTCGGGAATTTTTTTGATAGCGGTATCCTAAATCCTTAAGCTCTAAAATATTCATTAGTGGCGCCTCCTTACTCGCGGTTGCTTAAAATTTTAAGTGGCTCATAACGCATTACAAAAAGTACCGCAGAAAGCGCCGAGATTAGTGTAAGTCCCAAGCCGACCAGTATCATCTGCCCTATAACCGTTATATCGGTGGCAGAGGTTATACTGGCAATGTAATTACCGGTACTGCCCATAAAGCGTTGGAATTGATTGTTCATATTACCCTTGTTACCTCTGTTGATATCGGGCATTGAAGGTTTTTCTGTTTCTTCGGGTAAATCTTCAGGTGTTTCGAAAGCCGATATGGTTTCCGATGCCTCGGCCGAGGGGCTATTAATGGCTGTTAGTAAACCGTTTGTAACCGGCACTGAGGAAACAGCGCCAATACTGCTGCCTATTATTAAAGCCGAAAAGGTTATGCAAAACAGCTCTATAACAAATTGAGTTGCCACCTTGCGCTTTTTCATACCTATTGCTGTCAGTACACCGATTTCGTACTTTCTGTCGCGTATACTGAACAGATTTATTATTATCAGAACAATTGCGCCTATAACGAATATTACTACAAGGAAGTATGTAGCGTATCCACTAAGGGTGTTAAGCTGCTTAACGCTCTTTTCGTAATTTTCAACATCTGCAGAAACCAGGGTGTAGTTATCTTCATTCACAATTTGGCTCATAGCATCGTAATCGGTGCGGTTTCTAAAACTGTAGGTGCCGCTGTAAATAGGGGATAGAGCGTTGCTTTTTTCGGTTTCTTCCTCATCGGTGCTTTCTTCGTTTGTGGCATTTTTCTTTTCACTGCTTGCAACAATTTTATCAATAGCAGAGCCACTTATATGTATGTAGTTGTCAACAAACGAGGCGTTTGAGGAGGTGTCTGTAGAATCCCCCGACTGTGCAGTATTGCAAATTCCTACTATGGTAAACTTATAGGTTTCATCCTCGTTATTAGGGTTGGCAAGCTTGAATTTATCTCCAACCTCCAGTTCGTTTTCCTCTGCCAAGGCTTTGGATATAACACAGTTTCTGGAGTTGTTATTCAAATCTAACACCCCCAGCTCGCTTACATAATCGGGCATAGCCTTTTCGGAATTGTAGCCTGTAACGGTAAAATCGTTCATTGATGCCATATTAAAGAAAAACTGGTTGTTTATAATCTCGTTTTTGTGTGTTATGTAGGTGTTACCGCCGCGACCGCCATCTTCAATATTTTCGGGCTTTGTTACGCCTTCTGCTTTGCCGCTTTGGTTATTCTCAGGCGGTGTAGGTGGTTGAGTTTTTGTACTGTTATCGCTACCTTGGTTTGTAGAAGCTGTACCTTTTCCGGAGGTTGGTGATTGCTGATCTTTGGTTTCCTCGCCCTGTTCTGTGTTTTTGTCTTTAGAAGGTGAGGTTGCGGAATTTTCTTTTTCGGATTCCTCAGGTGTTTGAGTTTCGCCTTTTTCTGTGCTTCCATCCTGATTAATAGTGGGAGCAGAGGGGTCTGTGTCGGTTATATTGCCACCTTGCGAATCCGATATACCGCCCTCTTGTTGCTGGGAGTCACGGTCGGTTACGTCTGGATTTTCGGTGTCGGGCTGCTGGGTGGAAGGCGATTCTTGTGCTTCACCGTTTTGGGAGTTCTGTGATTCTTGCTCCGCGGGGGTTGATGCTGTGTTGTTAAGCAGTAAAACTTTGCCTGAGGCAGTGGCACTTAAATTTGTAACAACACCCTCAGTTTTTGCGGTATCAGAAGAGCTTTCATCAGAGGCGGTTGTTTCGGTTGAGGTGGTGGAGCTACTGGTAGATGAGGTTATTTTTTCGCCGTTTTTAACATCTCCGTATTTATCTCTGAAATCGCGGTTTTGCTCAAAAGAACCCGAGACATCAAGAGGTTCTATTCCGTCGCCTGCGGCAAAATAAAGCGATGCCGAAAGGCTGAAATCCTTTACTAATTCATTTTCAGCATAGCTATTAAGGGTTTCAAGGGGTATTCCCTGCATCATGGCACCAGGCTTTGTGCTTGTAAGTGTGGCGGTTATTTCCTTATCGTTTGCGTACTCTGTTTTCAAATTTTCATTTGCCCTTTTAATTGATAAGCCAATGCAAGAAGAAACCGATAAAACAAGCACTATAAGTGCTATAAGAAGGTTTCGACCCTTGGCTCGAACCAGGCTTTTAAAGGCGTTTTTAAAAATGTACATTAAGTTCAAAGCTCCTTACATATTTTAGTATTTTTAATTTTATATTCCGTTTATTGTGAACTTAAAATGCAATTATGAACAATTTGTGAATTATAAAAAACACAAGCCCTTTCGGCTATCCCGAAGGGGCTTGTGGGTAAAACGTAGGGTTAAATCTTTATTGTTTATTAAAAAATATCCTTGCGATTTGACAGGGGTATGATAGAGCAGTTAGGTTTTAACCTTAACGGTTTTATTTTTACCATAAAGCCTACCCTTGTCGTACTTTTTGTAGGCTTTAACATAATACTTATAGTTTTTATTCTTTGCTTGGGTGGCTTTAAAGCTTAATTTTGAAGTGTATCCCAAGGTTTTGAATTTGCCCTTAGAATCCTTTACCCTTATTTTGTAGCCGTCGGCACCCTTTACCTTTTTCCATTTAAGGGTTATGGTATATTTTTTCTCTGCCTTTTTCTTTGTGGCCTTAAGGCTGGTGGATTTCTTGGGTGCAGTAAGCTTTTTAACCGTAACATCATCATCTGATTTTTTATAGGTTTTATAGGCATTGGAATCGGTGGTGCCGTATATTTTATTTACGGTGCCATAGAAAAACGGGAATCCGTTTTTTGTTTTGTTATCGTGATTTAAATTGTGTCCGTACAGCCTTGTGTCGGGATTCAAAAAATATACAGAAGCATTTTTATTAATGGACTGCCCGTAATATACATGTTTAACAGCAGCGGGGATAATAAGCTTTTTTAAATATTTGTTGTCCGAAAAGGCACCGTCTAAAACCTCGGTGGTGGTTAGCGGCAGGGTATAGGTTTTATCGGTTTTTCCCGAAGGGTAGCTTATAACTTGCTTCTTGTTTTTGCTCATTAAAACACCATTTACCGAGCAGAAATATTTGTTTCCGCTTTTTACGGTATATTTCTTTAAATTCGGGCGATTTAAGTCGTAGTAATACTTTGCGTGTCTTTTTTCTGCATAAGATTTTGAACACGCTTCGCAACCGTATGAAACATCCGAGTAATCATCGTCGCTGCAGAAAAAACATACACCAACGTATTTTAGCGTTTTGGGAATTATGATATGTTCAATATTTTGGCTGGATTTTTCATCGTAGAAATCAGCAGTATGTTTGCACATTTCAATGCCCTCTACGGTTTTTCCTTGCAGTTTTTCGGGGATTTCCAAGGTCTTTCCGCAGTTAACAATGTTTATAATATACGCCTTGTTAAACCTTATTACGTATCTTAGGCAGCCTTCTTTATACACCTTCTGAGTTTTAGCATTAACAGGCTCTTGCAATTCAATATTTGCGTATTTTCCATAAACCTTTTTACCATCAATAAGTTTGAATGCACGAATGCGCAGAGATGCAACATCGTGCCAGCGCATGAGGATCCAATGTTTTTTAATTTCGTTAGAATTAGTGGTGCGTGTAAGGCCTTCGTTTACAAAGTCATTTTTTCCTGCTTTGATTTGGTAACCGTCAGCCCCGGGCACCTTCGACCATTTTAATGCAACATCAAAGTACGGAAAATCCTGATTCGTATTAAAAGACTCCTCATCGTGGTTATAATTAAAACAAAATACTTGTATGTTGGTTGGCGCCGCTAAGCTTTCAGAATCGGCATTCGCATATATTGGTATTGCAGACAGTAACAATATAAATGTCATAACATAGCATAATAATTTTTTCATATATATCCCCTCTCTTATATTAAAGATCCGGTTGAAAGATTTTCAACAAGAGTTTGCGTGTTAGTGCTTAAATTACCCCAATTCATTCCGGTGTCTAATACAAACTGCTTTAAGCAATTAAGGCGTAGGGTGTAGTTGCTGGGGGGCAAAAACACATGTAGCGTAAAATCTTCCTCTTCCATAAAGCGAAGAATTAAGGTTTCAGTTGCGTGTTCCGTTGCTACCGAAAATCTTTTAGGATAAAAATCTTCGTTGTCATCTTTATAGTAAAAATCATCTGGGTAATTATTATCATCATCTCTTACAAAAAGTTTTATATCCCTGAATTCTACGTGGGCAGCAGCCACAGCTTTTTTAAAACAACTAAAGCATTTACAGTTGGTTTGATTTCTCTCTTTTAGCATAGCATACATTTTTGTTGAGTTGTATGCTTCGGTGTGGCTTAGGAAACCAGCCATTGAGGTTCCTGAAAAACAATTGCTACCTTCTACCGAGGAAACAGGAACTCGAGTGCGGTGGGCATAAGCATCTCCTGCCAAATGTATTGCTAAGCCTAAAATTTTGCAAGCGATATCTGTTGTGTGCGTTTCTGAAGTGCCATCAAGTATGTTCATATAGCTAATTCCTTTAATTGCAGTTTTGACTTCGGTTCTATTGTCGTTATAGTCGATAGCGGGATTGGTATATATTGTTGACGAACTAAAAACAATTTGCTCTAATATTTCGTGATTAGCATCTGCAATAGGTATTTCTGCGTTTTCGAATTCAGCCTCTGCTTCTTCGCGCGTATAACATGCAAAATAGAAACTGGCTATCCTGAATAAATATTTTGTGTCAGCTAAAAAGTTGCTGTTGTAGGTTGTCAAAGTATTGCTGGAAGCACCGCTTGTTTCACCCATAGCATGTAGTGGATAAAATTTCTTGTTATATACTTTGTTTTCCTTTTCCTCTCTATCGGTATGAGTCAAGTAATAATATGACCCGTATAATTCATCCGCCATATAAGCACTTTTAGCCATCAATTCGATGCCGGAAGTGTCTACAGTAACAGGATGATAATTATCATGCTCGGTTGCATACTGATGTGTTAACGAATGATGGTCAGTTTTTTCCCAACATCCAACAGCAATGCCATCGTCGTTGTAATATTCCACATCACTTTCGTCAGTAGGTAGTATCTTTCCAATATCCGCGTTTGGTGAATATTGGAAACTATCAAATGAATCCATTGCGTTTGCTATATCTAACAATCCGACGGAGCAAGATTCAGTGCTAACGGCAGTGTTGGCAGAGGCTTTAAGTAATTGCATAATATAGTCATTGCTTTTTGTTTTGTCGTTGCTCCAAAGAACTGCGGCAGCGGCAGTTACGTGTGGTGCAGCTATGCTTGTTCCACTAATAGCCATATAGCCGCTGAAAAGGCCGGTAGTTATTACGCCTTCGCCCGGGGCTAATATATCTACATAGGAATCTTTTGGAGAAAAATCGCTTATATTTCCCGAACCGTCTACAGAGCCTACGGCTAAAACCTCGTTGTATCTTGCTGGGTATTGGGTTTCATTTCCCGAATTTCCGGCAGCACATACTATAAGTATGCCCGAATTGTATGCCTCAATAATAGCATTATGCAGAATTTGAGAATCTGTGCTAGATGCGATGCTGAGATTAAGAATGTCTATATCATTTTCAATAGCCCATTCTATACCTGCAACAATACGGCTGAGGGGGGCTGAGTTTGTGGAATTCATAACCTGAATAGAATATAATTCTATATTTGGGGAGATGCCTATAATTCCTTCATCGTTTTGTTGAGCGGCTATAACACCGGATATGCCTGTGCCGTGACCTGAAATATCGTAATGAACACCAACATTATCTTCTACCATATTAGGAACCAAGCAAACTCTTCCCGCAACGTTTAATTCGGAATGGTTTTGAATACCTGAATCGATTATGCCAACTTTTACGGTGTTTTCGCCAAAAGATATATTTTCACCATTAACCATTGCTATGTTATCAGGATATGTTTCGGGAAGCGTGGAATCAGATGTGTCTGATAGACCTGCTTCATTAAATATTTCGTCGAAGTCAACAGTACTGGCTGCGGAAAACATTATATTTTCTTCTACGTATAGTGCTTCGTAGCAATCTTCAATTGTTTCTGTTTCGTCTTCATTTAAATCAAGAATCAATGTGTTATTTTGAGTAAGTAGCTGATTATTTTCATTAGAGCATTCGCCTATAGAGGCATTCAAAATACTTTGCATTGCGTTGTTGCTATTGGCAACAACGACGTAACTGTCTGCTTTGCTTGTTGCAGAAACAGGCAAAACAAATGTGCCTTGCGGGATACATAGTAAAACTAATGTAGTTGACAACAAATAGGACAATGTTTTCTTCATACGAATACCTCCAATTTTTTATAATGTTCAAGTTTTTCTAACTTGACAAGTAAAGTATAACATATTTGGAAATAAATGTAAATAGTTTTGCACATTGCAGACGAAATTTGTGCAAAATACACAAGTTCTTAAGTTCTTTTTTACTATAATAACGTTTTAAAAGTGGCTTTTGTGACGGTAGCCTAAAAAGTTTGTATTATTGCACAATTTTGCTGTAAATTATTTGTAAAAAAAGCACAATCCCCACCTAAAAACAGGCAGGGATTGTAAGGGTTTAATTAATCTTTAAGTGCTTCTTTTAAAGCGTCGGTGCAGTTAACAATGGGTTTTAAGGTGAAGTCCATCAAGAAGGCTCTTTCAGTAAGGGTGTATTTCGGCTGAATTTTGGGGCCGCAGGAGTTTGAACCTACACCTGAATGCATATAGTCGAAGCAAAGCACGGTAACGTCAGGTTCGGGGAGTTCGAAGTCATGGGCCGCCGCAATCAAATCCTCCTGGCGGTAGGGCAGGCAGCTAAAATCAAATCCGTTTGCAGATTTCACAAGCAATCCGCTGCCGCTATTATCTGTAACAGCGCACCAAAGGGTGTCGGTATGGTTACCGTTATCCTGAGGCTTAACAAAGTGGGTGTACTGGTCGGCAACCAAGCTTGTGAATCTACCCATACGGCTTGCTTGTTGCATATCAATGTAGCTTTCTTCGGGGCCTTTGCCAAAATATTCAAGCTTGTTGTAGCATTTCGGCATAATAGCCCTGAAGCCGAAGCGTGGCAGGAAGATTATATCGTCGTTTTCAACCTTGGCGGTGCAGGAAATATCAATTTTACCGTTGCCGCTTATTTCATAGGTGCATCTGCCCGTAACAGCGGGTATATTTGTGGGGGCGGCAAGCACATAGGCGGCGGAAATTTTAATGCTTTTGCTCAGCACCTCGTAATCCACCGAGTTCCAATGCATCAAAAGGTCGTCAAGGCCAGTTTCTTTAAAGAAACCGGTACGCATATCGTTGTCTATTGGTGCGTGGTAGGCGTTAAGCGCCAAAGGCTCCGACAACAATTCCTTACCCTCTACCAGAAGCGATGTGAATACACCGTATTTTTTCGAGAAGGTATATTTAAATCTTTCACCCGAAATTGTAAGCAATTGCTTTTCGGCAAGTATGGTGGGTCGGGGGTAAATAGAAGGGGTAAGGCTTTCGGTTTCTTTTAATATTTCAAACTGCTGAGAAGAAAGCTCAAGCCCATAGGGAATAACCTCGGAACTGCTTGCCCAGCAAAAATAAATTCTTACGTGACAAATGCCCGAAAGCGATGGGTATTCAAGCTTCACCCTTTCAGAGCAGTGGGGCGGGGTAGAAAGCAAGGGCAGCTCGCCGCTTGCCACAACCTCGCCGTAGCGGGTAATTTCATAGTAACCCTGCAAGCGCGACAGGAACATAAAATCGTAAAGATTGGTGATTTCAAATTCACCCGCCGCCAAATCCACAGCTTCAACCCTTACGGGAGCAATAACATATTTATAGTTTACAAGCCCCGGGGTGGGTGTGCCGTCGGGCTGAATAAGTCCGTCTACACAGAAGTTACCGTCGTGGTATTTTTCGCCGTAGTCACCACCGTAAAGGTATCTGTCTTTACCGTCGGGAGTTTTTCCGTCGTAAAGGCCGTGGTTAAACCATTCCCAAACACAGCCACCCATAAAGCGGGGGTGAGAATAAATTATATCCCAATAATCCTTGGTGTCTCCGGGGCCGTTGCCCATTGCGTGGGAATATTCGCAAAGGAAAAATGGCATATTCTTCTTTTCCAATACCTCACCGCAAAAGTTAAGGAGAGGATACATACAGCTTAGTATATCAGGACCATCTAAAAATTGCGATATATGTGGGCCCAGCTCTTTAATAATCTTATCGTCGAAAGCACCTTCATAATGGGTTATACGCGAGGGGTCGCGGTGCTTACACCAGGAAAGCATTGAAAGGAAGTTGCAGCCGTAGCGGCTTTCATTTCCCATAGACCAAGCGAACACGCAGGGGCGGTTTTTGTCCCTTTCCACCATACGCATAACTCGGTCGAGATACGCCGCCTCCCATTCGGGCTGGTCGGAGATGTTGAACTTATCCGCGAAATAAAGCATTCCGTGAACCTCAAGGTCGGTTTCGTCCATAACGTAGATGCCTATTTTGTCGCAAAGCTCCAAAAATCTTGGGTCGTTAGGATAGTGGCTGGTGCGCACGGTGTTTATATTGTGCTGCTTCATTTTGGTAAGGTCTTCCAAAAAGTTTTCGGGGGTGCAAACGTAGCCTGTTTTCGGGTTGAAATCGTGACGGTTAACACCCTTAAGCTTAACAGCTACACCATTAATTTTGAAAACGCCATCATCGATTTCTATTCTGCGTATACCAATTTTCACGGGGATAATTTCATTTGCAGATTCAATTAAAGCGGTGTATAAATCTGGGGTCTCGGCCGACCAGAGCATAGGCTCTTCCAAATGGAATCTTGCGGTGCCGTTATCCATAGGTATAACGGTGCCAAGCTTTGCGCCTTCGGGGTCGAAAAGTGTAACGTAGGTATCAACAGGGCTTCCGCCGGTTATGTTAATTTCAATTTCTGCCGAGCTGAAATCCGGGGCGGTTGGGGTTTTTACCTCGAAATCTTTGATGTGTCCCTCGGGTCGCGTAAGCAGATATACGTCGCGGAAAATACCCGACATTCTCCATTTATCCTGAGTTTCCAAGTAGGTTCCGTCGCACCATTTTAGCACAACCACGGTTATGCGGTTGGCGCCTGTGTGCAAAAGTTCGGTTACGTCGAATTCCGATGTCATGTGGGAAACCTGGCTGTAGCCTGCAAATTCACCGTTGATATAAAGGTAGAAGCAGGAATCCACACCCTCGAAAACAAGATATTTTTTCTCGTTTTTGCAGTCTTCCGAAAGGCTGAATTCCCTTACGTATACGCCTGCAGGGTTGTCGGCAGGAACGTAGGGCATATTGTTGGGAATTGGAAATCTTGTGTTAAGATATTGGGGCTTATCGTAGCCGTGAAGCTGCCAGTTAGAGGGCACAGGTATGGTGTCCCAACCCGAAATATCGGCATCGTAATAGGTAAGCATATCGGGTATGTCATCGTAGGAATCAAAATATTTAAATCTCCAATCACAGCCCGAAAGCATAAGTAGTTTTTCTGAATTTTCACGCAGGCCCTCTGCTGCGGTTTTAACGTCGCCATAGGGTATATAATAGGCGCGGTTGGGCTCGGTGCCCAAATGTAGTTTTTTGTGATTTTCGTGCATTCGTTGATAAACCATTTTAAATCTCCCTTAAAACATAATCGTCGGTAGAAACCAATTTTTGATTTTTGTAGTAGTGTCGTGGAACGCGGCGAGAAATGCCGCAAATAATTTCGTAATTAATGGTGCCGCAAAGCTCGGCAATTTCTTCAATGGATATATACTCATTTCCTTGGCGGCCGAACAGCACCACCTCGTCGCCCACCTTAGTATCGGGTAGGTGGGTAATGTCTGCCACAAGCTGGTCCATACAAACTCTACCCACAATTTTGCAACGGCTGCCGTTAATAAGCACTTCTCCTTTGCCGGATAAAAGCCTTGGGTATCCGTCGGCATAGCCAACGGGAATTGTGGCAAGCAGGGTTTCTTTCTCGGCTTTAAAGGTTCTGCCGTAGCTTACCGTATCTCCCGATTCTGCGGTGTGCACCATAGCCACAGTGGATTTAAAGCTCATTGCAGGCTGCAGCTTTATGGGAAGCGGTAAAGAGGTATCGGGGGTAAGGCCGTAAAGAGATATACCAAGCCGCACAGCGTCAAGGTGCATATGGGGCATAGTTATTATTCCTGCCGAATTGCAGCAGTGCCTAATTTCTGGGCTAAAGCCCAAATTTGCCAAGGCATTGCATACCGCTAAAAAGCAATCGGCCTGCAGTTTGGTGAATTCAAGTTCGGGGTCTCCGCCACGGTCGGCGGCAGCAAAATGGGTAAATATTCCCTCGAAACCGAAACAGTCAAGCCTTAGTATTTCAGCAATTTCCTTTGCGGCTTCGTCGGGGTTTTTGCAATTAAATCCAAGGCGGTTCATACCTGTGTTAAGCTTAATATGTATGTTAAGCTTTTTGCCTGTCACATTCAGCTTTTCTGAAAGAGCCAGTGCATATTCCTTTGAAAATACGGTCTGGCTTATGTTATGGTCAACCAGTGCTTCTGCGTCGGCAGGGGAGGTATAGCCCAAAATCAGAATCAAACCCTTTATGCCTGCACGCCTAAGCTCAATGGCCTCTCTTAAAGAGGAAACCGCAAAGCCGTCGATTCCGTTTTCCGAAAGCAGTTTTGCAGTTTCTACCGCACCGTGACCGTAGGCATTGGCCTTTATAACAGCTATAATGCGGCTGCCCTTTGCTGATTCTTTAAAGGCGGAAACGTTGTGCTTTATGGCATCAAGATCTATTTCCGCCCATATATGGTTTTTAAATTCAAACATCTTAATCCTCATCCTCGCCGCAGAATTTGCTTATGTCTATATTCCTGCGTTCCACCGCTGTGGAAAATACAATCTGAGTTTCGGTTACACCAAACTGACCCATCTGACCAATAAAGCTATCCAGCATTTCGGTGCTTTCAAAGGCAACCTTAATCATCATAGAATAGTGCCCCGTTACGCAGTTACATTCAAGTACGTTGGGGTGGTTGCATATAAAGGGGTAAAAGGTGGGCTTTTGGGCGGGCTGAAGCTCTAAATTAACAAAGGCTATAATAGGATAGCCTAACTTTTTGTGGTCGATACAGGCGGTGTAGCCGGTAATTATTCCTTCCTTTTCAAGTCGCTCAATGCGGGCAGCGGTTGCAGGGGAGGAAAGGTATACCTCCTCGGCCAATTGCTTTAGGGGAGCTCTGCCGTTTTTCTGCAAAAGCGATATAAGCTTATAATCAATGTTGTCCATAAAAACGAACCTGCTTTCTTCAAGTCTTTAACTTAATTTTATTACAAAATCAACACTAAGTCAAGAAAAAAGAAGGCTTTCGAATTAAAAATATTAACCAACTTTGGAAATTAACTTATTTTTCTAAACCAAATAAGTCTTTCTAAGGGGCAGTCGATTTCATAGCTGCCGCCGCTGTATTCTTTGCCGTCGTCGCCAAGCCATTTGCCTTCGGGGAGAATAACTGTTCTGCTGTAGGTGTCTTTGGTAATAACAGGAGCCACAAGTATTTTATCTTCCAGCATAAACTCGTCTTTTATATAGGCAAAGCCGCAGTGGGGGTAGTTATATTCTAAGTTTCTTAAAATCGGCTCGCCGCTTTGCTCGGCACGGGTTACCATTTCGATTATTTCGTCGGTCATAGAGGAGTGCAGCTTACCTGCCTCAATCACAAGGTTGCAATGCTCGGGGCTTAAGCAATCCCAAGGTGCTTTGGAATACTGCATCATAGGGAACATAGCAGAGCATTGCGCCCAACGAACGAACAGCTCTCCGTCGATAGGCTCGCCGGGTTTAAAATTGGTCCATTCGCCGCCGCCAACCATATCGGGGCAGATAAAGGGGTGACCTATAAGGCCTTGGGCAATCGACATAGGAATAAGGCTGTCGATACCGTTACCTTCCCAACGGTGACCACGGTCACAAAGGCGCTGAATAGTGTTAAGTGAGGCGCCCTTGAAGGTGTCTTTATATTCGTGGTAATCGTATTTTGCGGCGAATTTATTCCAGGCGATGTTAAGCTGACGTGTGGTAAGAATTGTGGAAAGCTCGCCGTTAATGTTGCAATTATACATTCCAACGCTGCCACCATCGAATTTGAAGCCGTCGATTCCATAGTCGTTTATAAGCTTTTGAAGCTGAGTATCTAAAAATTCGTAGTCAGCCGGATTGGCAAGATTCAGCAAGGCAGAAAAGCCGTTCCACCAATGGAAAAGGGCAGGGAAGTAAGGATCTTTTTTCAGCCTGATAAACAGTCGTTCTTCCTCTTTATGAATGTTGTTGGATTCGTTATGGTGGTCAATAAAGAATTTACCGTCGGGGCAAACAATTGGTACAACCCAAAGCATAACCTTAAAGCCCATTTCGTGCAGCTCGTCTACCATAGCCTTGGGGTCGGGGAATTTTTGGGGGTCAAAGCTCCAGTTACCGTATCGACCGTGCCAACCCTCGTCTATCATAAGAATGCCCGGCTCGAAACCATTGTCAACAATTGCGTGGGCGTAGCGAAGTACGTGCTCCTGAGTTGGGTCGTAAAGGCATTCAATCCAAGTGTTGTATTGCACAGTTTTAAAGAAATCGCGGTTAAGAATTCTGCCGTCGGTAGGGAAGAAATTTTTTCGTGCATAAAGGAAGGCGTCTTTAAGGGTTTTTCCACCTTCAATAAGAGAAATTTCTTCGTTTCCATCTAAGGTTATTTTGCCGCATTTAAACTCAACGGAAAAGGCATCTTCACTCCATATAATCCTGCCCATATTCGAAATGTATAAAGGCATTGTTTCGTTTGGAGCACTTCTTCGAAAATCGTGAGCAAGCTCGGTGGTTTTATCAAAAGGCATCTGGCAGCCGTCAACGTTTGTGCCGCCCCACCAAAGCTCGTTTTCCAGCATTTTTACGGTTAATTTCAAGGTGACTTCCTCCCCGGATTTTATTTACACCTTGAGTATTATATAACCAAGCCTATTAATTGTCAATAAAGATTTTCTAATTTTGCAAAATTAAAAACTTTCCAACTCTACAAGATGTGCTATACAGGGAATACTTTCTCCCTGCCCTGTAGAAATTGTAGAAAGTAGTGCTCCTGTTCCCACAACCAACACTCGGTTCCAGTTTCCACTTTGCAGATTTGATAAAATATAGCTGCAAAAAAGCGACCCAACACAGCCACAGCCCGAGCCTCCCGAGTGTACGTCCTGCCGTTCCTTATCAAATATCAGCTTTCCGCAATCCCTGTGGTTTTGAAGCTCCACACCCTGCCGCTGCAATAACTGCAGCAAAAGCGTAGAACCAACCTGCCCTAAATCCCCCGTAAAAATATAATCATAGTCCTGCGGATTCGTCCCCGTATCCCTAAAAAAATTCAGTATGGTATCCGCAGCAGCGGGGGAAAATGTCAAGAGAACACCATAAATTTTTGTATTCCAAAAATTTCCTTTATTTGTGCGGGTTTAAAGCACTTATGGTGTGTAGGCGGCTATGGCCAGGTAGATGTTAAATAAACACCATACTTCATTTTTATTGTGCGTTATACACAAAAACTAATATACCGATTTGACATCGAATTTCGTGAACGAAAATTTTATATCCAAAACGGATAGTTAAACCACATTGACTTCTACCGCTTCTTATGTTAAAATATCTTTACAAGAAGGCGGTACGAGACTTTAAAAAGCCGTACATAAAGTGAGTTTGTTTGAATTAAGTTATGCAAGTGACTTACTTCAAATAAAAATGATTTATGTAACGCATTTTAATTTCTGGTGCCCGAAGGAAGCGCACTAATATGGTGGGCTTTGTCGGGCTATAATTATAACTTCTTGTAGTAAAATTACAGGGAGGTTGTTTTTTTGAAAAACGAAAATTTAGCAGAAATCCAATATCAGCTCGAATATGAATTTAATGAACCGAAATTGCTTCGTCAGGCATTTACCCGCAAATCATATTCAGAAGAACACGACGGCAGTTACCACAACGAGGTTTTAGAATTCTACGGTGATAAAGCATTAGAGTTCATAGTTATGAAAAAACTGTCTGAGCATTACGGTGAGTTAACACAGAACGGAAAATACTCTTCAGCCAAAACCGAAGGCAGGCTTACCGAGATCAAGAAAAAACTCATTTGCAAATCTATGCTTGCAAGCCGTATTGACCAATTAGGGTTTGCTGAGTATATATTAATGGGGAAAAGCGACAAATCGCAAAAAATCCAAAATCAAGAATCGGTTAAGGAAGATTTATTTGAAGCAATTGTCGGTGCAGTAGCAATTGATTGTGAATGGGACGCTGAGATTCTTGAAGATATTATTGATAACATGATTAACATTTCTTTTTATCTTGAGAACGGTTTTGATTCGGATGAAAACTATGTTGATTTAATTCAAACATGGTGCCAAAAAAAGTATGATTGGCTTCCCGATTATGGATTTATAGAAACCGATGATGGTTTTGAATGCACACTGTGTTTATCTGATGACTATGATGAGTTTGACGGTTTTGGATATTCCAAACGCGAAGCTCGTATGAGCGCAGCAGAAAACGCTTATAAATATCTCGAGGAGGCAAATGAGTTATTATTACCCATTGATGAAGTTGGACAGCCCGATTTAAGCAAAGCAATAAATCAGCTTCAGGAGCTTTATCAAAAGGGTTATGTCGGCGAACCATACTACAAGTTCGAAGAAAGTTATGATAGAGATGGGAATCCAATATGGCATTGCGAATGTCACGTGGAAGGTTCTGAAGATTACTTTTGGATAGATATATCATCTAAAAAACAAGGTAAAAAACAAGTAGCGTATGATATGCTCTGCTATATCCTTGAATGGGAGGATTAGTATGAGATTAAAGGAATTGAGAATCGCATCAGGAACTACCCAAAAAGATATTGCAAATTCTATTGGATGCACTGCTACAGTTTATTCAAGATACGAACGAGAAGAGTGAGAACCGGACATAGAAATGTTGTGCAGACTTGTAAACTACTTTCAAGTCAGCATTGATTATTTAGTTGAAAACGATTCAAATATTATGGAGGTTTCAATATGAGTATATTAACTGCCGCAAGTAGCAAAAGTGCTTGGCGCGGATATGAATACTTTATGGAAGATAAAGTACAGTTTGTCAAAAAACTCGATGACACTCACTTTGGTGGTGCAGTTGCAAGTAATGAAGCAGAGCCGTATGCTGTAACGATTGATATTGAGCATCCAAAAAGGTCTACTTGTGATTGTCCATTTGCTAACGGACTTAAAGTATGCAAGCACATGGTTGCCATATACTTTGCCATATTCCCTGAAGAAGCAATTAAGTTTAAAGCTGCAATCGACCGTGCCATCGAAGAGGAAGAACAATATCGTGAACAACTCCCCGAGCGAATTGAGAAATATATAAACAAGCTTAATAAAGCACAACTGAAAGATTTAGCATTAAATCTAATCTACGAATTACCCGAATATGAGTTTGAGCAGTTTGTAAGAGAATTTATTGATTAAAGTCAGGACCTCCGGCTAATCCGGAGGTCCTGACTCATTTATATAATCGAAAGAAAAACATTGTTTAATTCATTCCAAGTTTGTTCATAAGTTGATGGTAGGCTTTTAATTTGCTCCTCCATTTCTAAAATGCTTTTATCAAGATATTCGTTCACTTTATCAAATCGCTTTCCTTCGGTTATCTCCGGATTATTCATTTTTAAATCCAACAAATTTAAGACATCCGGTTTAATAGCTTCATCTAAATATTTATCCATCAATTCACTAAATAGCATTGGAGGTGGAGTGCCTTCGGCAATTATCCATTTGCACGCCAGCAACGGTCTTAGTACATAAAAATACTTTTTAAAACGTACCGTTTCCCCCTTGAGATATTCACAATAGTTACTTTTAGCAGTGCTTAAATAGTGATATAAGCCTGACTTTGCAACAAAATATTTATTTATAATTGTTGCTATAGTTTCCCACTCCTTTGTGGTTTTATAAACTATTGGCGAGGAGTTCCACTCAAACAAGGTAGGGTTTGATTTGTATAACAAGGATAACGCTTTTGAAATATCCCAACCATTGATATCAAGCGTATCATCCAACTGCCATTCAATCACATCGCGTGTCTTGTCAAGTCGAAGATAAAACTCCTTGGGTCTTACATAGATAAATCTTACATCGTAGTCGCTATCAGGTGAAGCAAAACCCCACGCACGACTACCAGACTCCACCGAGTGCAAAATTTTGATGTTTTCTCTTTTTTCAATTTCTTCTAATTTTGATTTTATTAATTCCTCCATATTCTTTCATCTCCTTTGAGAAAAGGCGGCAAATTACTCTGCCGCCTTAAAATTGTAAATAGGCTTTATGTGTGCAATGATTTCTGCAGTAGGTTCGATATTAGCAACAATCTCATCCATATTCTTATATGCCATAGGAGACTCGTCAAGTGTAGCGGTATTTACACAGGTGGTGTATATGCCTGTCATCTGCTTTTCGTATTCCTCCATTGTGAGTCTCTCGAAAGCGGCAGAACGGGACATCAACCGTCCTGCACCGTGAGGTGCGGAATAGTTCCAATCCTTATTACCTTTACCAACACAAATGAGGCTTCCGTCACGCATATTGATGGGGATCAAGAGTTTTTCTCCGGCCTTCGCAGAAACGGAGCCCTTGCGGAGAATCAACTCATCCACATCGATATAGTTATGTATGGTCTGGAAAGTCTCGATGGCGGTAAGACCGGTTAACTGAAGCAATATCTCCGCCATCTTCTCACGATTACGCTTTGCAAACTCCTGGCAGATGCGGATATCGTGTAAGTAGTCTTCCATAAAAGAACCATAAAGGAAGCAAAGTTCACGAGGCATCGTGGGTTCTTTCTCCTCCCATTCCTTTGCCATCCGCTTTAAGGTGGATTGAATCTCACTTCTGCGACCCTGCTCCTTGTATGTACGGATGATTTCATCACGCTTCTTAAAATACTCTTCTTTGCCGAGATTTAAATCGATGGCAATACCCTGATAGAATTCGGCAACTTGAGTGCCAAGATTACGGCTACCGGAGTGGATGATCAAATATTTGTTTCCTTCCTCGTCCGCATCAATCTCAACAAAGTGGTTTCCACCACCTAAGGTGCCAAGACTTCTTTCAAGTCTCTTGGTGTCCTTAAGATTTCTATAACAACGAAGCTCGGTCAAATCAAACCGCTCAAGTCTTCCTTCCCAAACGTTTCTACCGCAAGGGATAGAATGAGCCGCCTCATCGAACTGTGCTAAGTCGATATCAACCTTACCCAAATTCACGGTGTACATACCGCAGCCAATGTCCACGCCAACCATGTTAGGGACAACCTTGTCTACAATAGTCATTGTAGTACCGATGGTACAGCCCTTGCCGGCGTGAACGTCAGGCATAATTCTGATTTTAGACTTTTCGAAAGCCTGTTCATTGCATACGGATTCTATTTGAGCGTAAGCGGTAGGCTCAAGCTCGTTTGTATAACATATGGCTGCATTAAACTTGCCAACTATCTCAATCATAACAATTTCCTTTCTAAATCAAGAATTCCCCCTTAAAATCCCAGTGAGTTGTGACAGAACATCGGTGTTTCCGTTCAAATTGATATTGCCGACATTTTCACAAATGCGCTCAACATATTCTAATTCTTTGAGTTTATAAAGGGTTTGGTTTTCATCCATCAGTTTTGCGGTATTCAGCAAGGATCTGGTAGATGCAACTTCTTCGCGGCGCGTAATCACGTTTGCCTGTGCACGCTTTTCGGCCACGAGAACAGTATTCATGATTTCACGAATCTCACCGGGAAGAATGATATCTTTTACGCCGGCATCCGTAATCTCTACGAAAAGTTCCTTTTCCTTCTCTTTCAGCTTTGCAAACACAAACTCGGACATTTGAGATTTGTTCTCAAGTATCTCGTCAAGCTTATACTTACCGACATACTCACGAAGTGCAAGCTGTGCAGCCACATGCATTTGCTCGGCAAAATCATCAATCTCAGTCAGAATCTTCACATAATCTGTTACACGATAATTACAAACAAAATTAATGCGAAGAGAAACTTTGTCCTGAGTCAAGATTTCCTGACCGGTAATATCCATTTGAGTAAGCCTGGTGTCAACA
>JAZQCL010000006.1:0-6866 GCA_045546235.1 Acutalibacteraceae bacterium | reverse complement strand
GTTACTACAGGAGCAGTGATATCATCGTTCCAGCCGGTGAATTCATAACCGTAAACTGCGGGAACAAGACCTGCAAGTGTATCTAACTGTTCAGCTGAGAGTGCCTGACCATCTTCAATTTTTACTTCGTAGATGGTTTCGCCGCCCTTAGCAACGAAGGTAACGGTGTAAAGGGCAATTTCTAAGCCACAGTTGTTAGCGCAAACCTTGGCTGTGCCTTCGGCATTAACCTGCATATTGTGACCAAGAGCGTCTACGGTTTCCTGAGCAACGAGAACTTCGCCACATACGGAACAATGCTTACCTTCGGTAAGACCGGTGTTGGTGCAATCGGGAGCAACAGCTTCGTCGATTACTTCGGTATGGCCGAGAGCGTCTACAGTTTCCTGTGCAACGAGAACTTCGCCACATACGGAACAATGTTTGCCTTCGGTAAGACCGGTGTTTACGCAATCAGGAGCAACTGCTTCGTCGATAACCTCGGTATGGCCGAGAGCATCGATAACTTCCTGAGCAACGAGAACTTCGCCACATACGGAACAATGTTTGCCTTCGGTAAGACCGGTGTTTACACAGTCAGGAGCAACTGCTTCGTCGATTACTTCGGTGTGACCCAGAGCATCGATAACTTCCTGAGCCTTAATTGTTTCGCCACATACAGTACATACGATACCGTCTGTAAGACCGGCGTTGGTGCAATCAGCAGCATAGCCGGGAACGGTTTGCTCGGTATGACCTGCTACGTATGCAAATGTTGCATCAACATATTTTGAACTTTCGTGTGCGGTGAGATTAGCATTAACGTCTTCAACGAGTATAGATGCAACTACATCGCCAGAAGCAACTGACTCGTCAGCGCTAACGGTAAGGGTAAGAATATGATATTTACCATTCTCATCAGGAGTAACAACACTCTCTAATGCGTTGAATGCTAAACCACATTCAAGGATAATTATGTTACTATCGGGGAGGTTGCTGCTTACGGTCCAACCGTTATCGGTTAAGAGAGAGGTAGCACTGTCGATTGTAAAGCCGGTAGGAAGTTTAACTCTTAACTGAATTCCTCTGATATCTGAATAACCATCGGGGATTTCAAAAAGAACCTTAACTTCTTTATTAGCACAGGTAACGGTGCCATCTAAAGTAACAGAATTAATAAAGGGAGACTGTGTTACAGGGATAGCAGTACCTTCCTTAACTACTGTTCCGCAAATCTTACATACCTCGTCGCCGGTGTAACCGGGAGTGGTAGTGGTAGGAGCTACGTAACCCTGAAGCTCGGTATCGTGATCGTCGGTGGTGGGAATAACTTCCTGGGCCTTGATGGTTTCGCCACAAACGGAACATACAATACCATCAGTAAGTCCGGTTTCATTACAAGTAGCTGCCTTGCCGGGAACGGTTTCTTCGGTGTGAGGAAGTGTGGGAATTTCTTCTTGTTCTACAAGAGTTATGCCACAAACGGAGCACTTAGAACCATCGGTAAGACCGGTTTCGCTACATGTAGCAGCCTTGCCGGGAACAACTTCTGCTTTATGAGCAAGAGGAAGTTCTTCGGGTTCGGTTTCGGCACCACAAACAGTACAAAGCTTGTATTTAGAGCCTACTTCTTCACAAGTAGATTCTGTAATGATAACATCCTGCCAGGTATGCTCTGCACAATCAGCGGCAGGTGTGCCGAATACGGCAACGTTACCAAGACGAGTGTAGGAAGAAGCTGTTAATGTAGTTGAAGTTACGGGAGTACCTGCAATAATTCTCAATGCAACGTACTTAGCATTAACTCCGCCAACCTTTGCATCAACACAAGGAGCATAGGTGGAGCGAATATCGGTGGAGTAAACAGCATCTTCGGTAAAGAGAGCATCCAGAGAGTTTGCGAATGACCAACGATATTTGTAAACGCTTCTATCTGAAGCACGGGCAGCACTTCCGCCTGCAGAGCAAGAGAAGAAGCGAACGCCTGTGATTTCGGAGATTTTATCAAGCTTAAAGGCAATCTGGTCGTAACGAACTGATTCGTCCTCGTAAACCTTATTGTTACCATTTTCATCCTGATAAATCCAACCGGCACCTGCAGGGGCAGACATAGCGGAATCCAAATAATCGTGGGTAACGCCGGTCTGAGTACCGCTGGAGCCTGTTGTATTATTCATACTACCGTTGTAAATTTTACCGTTCTTAAGATAAATCAACTGCTCGTGAGTCTTATTTAAAATAAGGCTGTCGGTTAAATCGGTAAAGTCGGTGGTATAGGTATTAAAGCAGGTATATACACCCTTTGCGCTGTAATACTGTTCGGCATCGGCATAAGCTGCAGTTTTATTACCAAATACATCAACCTCAATTGCACGGTAGTAATAGTTACCGCCTGTTGCACTGTTAAGAGGGCCGTAAATGGTATTGAAGCTGTATACACGGAAGCCCATATACTTAGCCTTAACGTTTTCATCGGTAATGTTAAGGTTCACGTTTGATTTTGTTTTGCCGAGTGTAGAAGCACCTGCACCTGCACTGCCATATGAACCATTGCTGTGAATAGCGGTGTTATCATAATCTACAACCATATTTTCAGTGTTGTAGAGAGTATCTAAATCGTCGGAAAGATAGATGCCGAAACGACCAACTGCTGCCCAAGCTGAGCTGTGGAAAGCTAACTTAATCTTTTCGATGGGCACATTTTCGTCGAGAATGTATGTAAAGTCGCCGTGGAAACGGTCGTCTACATATACGTTGCCGTCACCCGGGTCGTTTTCAAGAACAGCGTTGAAGCTATTCTCTTTGGTGCCGTTACCATCAATGGTCTTAAACACAGCGTCGCTGACAGCAGCATAGTTTTTATGAGTCTTGTCTGCACCGCCTGTGTTAGGCATAACGTAGCTAAGGGTTACGGAATCTGTTATAGATTCAAGCTCGGTTTCTTCAGCCCAAGCACTGTGGTCTATAGTGAAATTAACGTCCTTAGTTTCAACGGGGTCGCCATAAACTGCCCATTCGGTGGAACGAAGGCGGTCGTAACGGTTTGCAGCAGCGGTAGAGTAATACTCACCTACCTCTTCATCGTAACCACATTCTGAAGTGCCATAGCCATAAGCATAGCCTGTTTTAGTAACCTTAACGATAATGTAACGGGCAACAACCTTGGTGCCATCCTTAACCTTCCAAACGTCGGTAACTGCATTTTTGCTTCTTACAGGTGCAGAAGCATTTGTTGCCTCAAAGGTTGCGAGGGGGTCATCGTTTACAAGAGGGTTTTCGATCTGGGTTAACTCCTTGGTGGCATAAATCTGATACGCACCAATGGGAGCATTGGTCTTACCAATTGCAACTGTGTCAACCTCGTGAAGTGAGCCCAAATCCATTACCATATAAATATAGCGAGAGCCATCGGAATATGGTAAGTAACGGGTTAAGGTTTCGTTAACGGTTGTTTCCGGATTGTCTTCAGCATCGCCTGCCTTGGTGTAAGCCATAAAGTAACCGTAGGTAGAGCTGATACTGCCGGGGTTGATATCGGCTGCGGAGGTACTGAATTTGGCAGCGGTATTATTTGAGTTGCCAGCTGCTAAGCCAACAGCAGTACCATTCTTGGTTGCAGAAGTGTCTTCAGGAACACCCTGGTCGGCATAGTAGAGCCAAGGCTCGTGAACGTAAGAATATTTACTGATACCGTCGTTAAGAGCAGCATAGTTGTTTTCAACGTGAGTAACAGTACCGCCATCGGTAGTAGTATAAGTCCAAGTGTTGGTGGTACCACCTGTGGGCTCGCCGTCTTTGATGTATTGTGCAATAAACTTAGAATAGGTTTTGCTTTCGGCAACATTTGCCACAGCATAAGCCTCTAAGGATTTTAAGGTGATGGGATTATTAAGTCCTAAGTCGGCGGGCAGGTTGGTGGAATAAGACTTAGTGCTATAATCCATAACACCTGTGGAAGATTCGGTTGTTTTTGCTTTAGTGGTATCGTCGGGGTTGATGTCGAAAACAACCTGGGTTGCATCAAATTCTTGCTGTGTGCCTGTGATAATATCAACAGGCTCGGTGGTTTCGGTATCTGCTGCAGATACTGTAAAACCAACTGCAAGAGTTGAAGCAAGCATTAATAGGGAAAGTGCCAGGGATAGTGCTTTTTTGAACATACATTTTCCTCCTTAAAAAATTGTATATTAATACGCATTAATTATACTTCACATTTTTGCAAAAAGCAACTGAATTTTGTCCTTTTTGTATAAATGCACAAATAAATACAAAACGATTTGCATTATATTTGGAGTTGCAGAATTGTTGTGCAAAATTTAATGGATAAAATATAAATGGCTCCTCAATACTGAGAAGCCATTTTAATTAAAGATTACTCATCGCCAAAGGGGTCTTCGGTTTCAACCTGGGTATAACCGCTTCTATCGTCCAACAAACCAAGGGACAAACCTTTGCAAAATTCAGAAAGAGATTCAATAATGCTGAATTCAGGCGAAGTATAAGTTTTGTTCATTATTCAAATTCTCCTTTCTTAATTAAAGGTATGTCTGTAAACATTACTATACAGATTTGTTCCGTTAATGTTAACGTAGGCACGAACCACACGAGAGGTATTGTTTTTAATACCTGCAAATGAGGCTAATAAATCGTGAGTTTCTTCTTTGGCATCTAAGGTTATATATTTATCAGAATCTAAAGCCTCAAGTGTAAAGCTTTCGTCGGTGGTATATGCACTGTTAGGTGCAAAAATAATGCCGAATTTTGAAATCTCAGATTCATCAGGATTATATACGTGAGCGAATACACGATATACGTTGCTGTTGTTAACAACCTCTGTAACGGTTTTAAGAATTGCTACCGACGGGCCGGTTGGAACAATAGTTTCGGAAGCAATGATTTCTAAGTCGCCGCAGGCATAAAGCTTAACACTTTCCGCACCGCCGATAATCTGACCATCAACCAAGAAAGCGGTTGCGTCAGCGTTCGTTGCGGTAAATCTTTGGTCGAACTGAATGTCGGTTGTGTCGATTAAGTCGCCGTTTCCATCTCTTAGTACTACAGAATGGAGCGAAGTGTTACGCTGATATACAGCAGAAATAGAATAGCTGGAGTAAATCGGAACGTCGACGCTAACTTCATCGTTCCAACCATTAAAGGTATATCCATATATATAGTCTGCTGCGTCATTTGCTTTGGCAACATCGGCCTCGGTAAAGTGTGCAACACCATCTATAACATCAACCGCGAGTTCAAGTACAGGTGCATCGTTCTTACTATAGAAGCTTACGATATATACCGGAATTTCTTCTACATTACAGCCGTATCCACAGTACTTAACTTCCCTTTCGCTGTCTACAACCCAATCGTGTTCGGCCAAAGGTGACTCAGCTTGTTCAACAAGTGTTTTACCACATACGGTACATTTAAGACCGTCGGTAATGCCCTTTTCTGTACAGGTGGAGGCTTTGCCGGGAACGATTTCCTCGGTATGGCCGTTGTAAGTAAAGGTGGTGGTAGCACTGTAGTTGTTTTCATTTGCGTTAAGTCCGGTTGAAATATCTTCAACAAGTACTTCTGCTGATTTAACACCCTTTTCCACAGTATCCTCAGCGGATATAGTAAAGGTAAGAATGTGATATTTACCGTTGGCATCCGGAGAAACAATGGTTTCAAGTGATTTAAGCTCTGAGCCGCAGTCAAGCACTACCAGATTATTATTTTTAAGGTTAACGTTCAGATTCCAGCCGTAGTTGGTAAGGGGTGAAGATACTGAATCAATGGTGAATCCATCGGGCAGATAGTATTTAGTTTGAATACCCTTGATGTCTGATAAGCCGGCGGGAATTGCAAAATTAACCTTAAGATTCTTACTTGTACAGTTAATTTCACCTTCAAAAGAAATAGCAGTAACAAACGGAGAACCGGTTACAGGTATCTCGTCACCCTGCACAATAGTTTGACCGCAAAGCTTGCAAATTTCATCACCGGTGTATCCCGGTGTAGTGGGTGTTGGAGCAATTACGCCAACAACCTCGGTAACGTGCTTGCCCGTTGCAGGAACAGAATCCGTGTAGCTGTATTCACACTCGGTACAGGTGTAGGTTATAACACCACTATTAACACAATCGGGAGCTTTAGTTATTTTGCTTACATAGTTGTGAGCTTTTGTGGGAATTACTTGTTGTTCAGTAACCATCTTATCACATACCGTGCAGATAGTACCATTGCTGAGACCTGGTCTTTCGCAGGTTGCGTCATATCCATAAATAACTTGTTCGGTATGGCCGAGAGCAGGAACCACTTCGGTGGTTTGCGACACAACCTCGCCGCAAACAGAACAGTAAACGACCTTAACATACGAGCCTGCATTCTCGCAATCGGGTGCAACGTGGTCTTGAGTTTTTATCTCGCCTTCTGTATGACCTAAGGCGTCGATAGATTTATTAACTCTTGAAATTTCGGTATTACATATTTCACAGTATACTACCTCATCGTAAGAGCCGTTTTCTGTACATCCGGCAGCTACTCTGTTTTCAATAACTGCGTCTTTAGGTGTATGGGCAGCGGGAATCACTGTCTGAGGAACAAGAACTTCATTACAAACAGAACAAATTTTACCATCTGTTAAGCCATTTTCGGTACAAGTTGCAGCCTTTCCGGGAACTACTGCCTCGGTATGGCCGAGCGGAGCGATTTCTTCTGCAGTACCACTTTCTGCACCACAAACCGTACATTCGATATGCTTGGAACCGGCCTCGGTACAATTTGCAGTCTTGTCGATAACTTCTTCCCAAACGTGGGCATCGTCGGCACAAGCCAAAGATTCACCAACAAGGGCGAAGTGACCCATACGGCCGTAGTTGTAATCGGCAGATGTAATGATGTCG
>JAZQCL010000005.1:0-8872 GCA_045546235.1 Acutalibacteraceae bacterium | reverse complement strand
CAACACAGAAAACCTTGTGATTGCAAGCACGGTATAATACGCACCTACTGTAATAAACCACCACGAAGGGTTAAGAAAACCTATAATACAGTTGCCAAGCGCATAAACAGCGTTAAACGCAAGACTTGTATAAGGGCTTTTTACAAGATTTAATACCTTCATTTGATACCTTTAATCATGGGAATGAGAGCAATCAGCATAATGATACCAAGAAGTCCTACGAGCGTACCCCAAATGAATTGCTGCCACACAAGGCACATACACATACCTACACCAAGCACTAAAGTGGAAACAATAGCATATATGATACGGAATACATTTTTTCCATTCATCTTCGGCAACTTTTTGTTTACCATTTTGCACCAAATAAGTGCCGTAATAATACTGAGCACAATACCGACAGCACCAAAAATGATACCTTCTGTGAAGGCGTCCCATTCAGGCAGAAGCGCCATACACATACCGAGTGCGAAAAGCACCACACTTACAGTTCCCATAATGAGTGCAACAAAACTACTCTTTTTCATTTTAAAATCTCCTTTCATTAAACCAACACTTGTGTTTTTATTGCATTTATAGTATAATATTTTTGCCAAAGCAAAACAATCAACAATTAAACAACAAGTGTTGGAATAATGGGAAATTGTTATGAATGTAAAGAACAACAAGCGACGCAGAGAGTCGCAAGAGAAAATTGAACGGGCGTTTATAGAACTACTGCAAACCCGTGAAATTAAGGATATTACCGTTTCAGATCTTATTAAAATGACAGAATTGAACCGCAGTACCTTCTATGCAAATTACATAGATATATTTGACCTTGCCGATAAAACGAGAGAAAAACTCGAAAATGATTTCAGCAGCCTGTTTGCAGATTACGATTATTTCAATGAGCGTACAGGTGCTTTAAAAATGTTTACTCATATTAAAGAAAACCAAATTTTCTATAAGACATATTTTAAGCTTTGTTATGACGACAAACACCTTGTTTCGATATATGATACAAGGCGAGCTGAACAAGAACATATTGATAGCAACATTAAATATCATATTGAATTTTTCAGAAACGGTCTAAATGCTATTATCAAGTTATGGCTTGCAGGCGAATGTCAAGAATCTCCCGAAGAAATGGCAGAGGTTATAAAACAGGAATACAGAGGCAGATAAATGTTAAAACAAAGCGGCATCATAACGGTTCGTAACTGCCCTTTTCACTTATGTTTTTTTGCTATTAACGAAATTAAGTTGCGACTATGAAGTATTTATGATACAACTCAACTAATAAACAGGGAAAGGTGAGAAATATTGAAACGCCGGCTCCTTTTATTCTTATTATTTTTCACAATTATATTTGCGGGTATGGCCTTGGTAAATATAATTAACTGCATTATTTACGGCTACTCTGAAGGTAATGTTCTTGAAAAAATAGCACAACTACCTTATATACTATACGCCGCCTTTTCCTTGATAATATCCGGCATATATTTCTGTTTAATCTTCAGAAAATAGTTGATTTTGAGGTGATTCTATGGCCACAATAATAATTCCAACATTTTATGGCAAGGATAATTTTGTTTTTATCCCTGCTTGCTGTTATAAGGGTAACCAGTTCAGAGTTTTGAAATACAGCTATCCACCTATTTTAAAGGTGGAAGATGAAAGCTTCGATATGCCCGTTACCATAACAGACCTGCCAAGATTAGAGCCCGACGGAAGCGGGAAAATTGAGGTTACAACCGGAGATGCGGCGACCCCCTGTATAGGTGTGTTTTCTCCAACTGCCAAGCGTGGAATACTTGTATTCACCGTTCAGCAAATTGAAGGCGAAAATCTGGGATTGGCCTATGAAAAGGGTGAAATCCGCCTTACCTGGCCTGCAAAACGAGAAAAAATTTACAGTATGTGCAAAATGAGTTACAATGCCAACCCGTGGGTCGACAAGAAGGCAAATATTCCCAACAAGGTGTTAGAATTTGATTGCGACAGCCTACAGGATTTTTACCGCATTTTCTTTGAAAACCGTAAAATTATGAATTTAGATTCCACAAGACCAGCTATGCTACCTGTCCATAAGCAATTTGAGATACAGTGCAACAAATTTAACTCTAAGAACTGGAGCGAAAAGCTTGGTGCATACAAGGTTGGCACAACCGAAGATATCTATCAGGTATGGCAGCCGGGTTGGGTTGGCGGAGCAATGAGCAGCTATCCACTTATGAAGCTGGGCGGAAAAACCGAGTTTGACCGAGCAGTAAGCACTCTTTCTTTCCTGTTCTCCACCCAATGCGAAAGCGGATTTTTCCACGGAACTGTAGACGAAAACGGTACAACCTATGGCGATGGCTACCCCTTGGCGGGTACAAACAGCCGCCACTTGATTCGCAAATCGGCCGACGTTCTTTATTTTCTTTTTAAGCACTTTAAATTTATGGAAGAAAAAGGCGTTGCTATCCCCTTCGAATTTTCAGAAGGTGCCAAAAAGACCGCCGACGGCTTTGTTCGTTTGTTCAGAAAATACGGTCAATTCGGGCAGTTTGTTGATGTTCACACAGGTGAAATTACCATAGGTGGTTCTACCTCTGCCGCAATTGCACCTGCAGGGCTTGTAGAAGCATATCGTTTTTTCAAAGAAGAGAAATATCTGGCAGTAGCCAAGGAAAGCGCCGAACTATACTACCAAGAGCATTTATCCCGCGGTTACACCACGGGGGCTCCAGGCGAAATTATACAATGTCCCGACAGCGAAAGTGCGTTCGGGCTTTTAGAAAGCTTTGTCGCTTTATATGATATAACCCGTGAGAAAAAATGGCTGGAATATGCGAAATTCTGCACCCATTACTGCAGCAGTTGGGTGGTAAGCTACAATTACCTGTTCCCGGCTGGCTGCGAATTTAGTCGCCTTGGCATGAAAACGGTGGGAAGTGTGTTTGCAAACATTCAAAACAAGCACTCAGCCCCGGGTATATGCACCCTTTCGGGCGACAGCCTGTTGAAACTTTGGGAATGGACCAAAGAGCCTTTATATTTAGAACTTGCTAAAGATATTGCCCTTACTGTTTCACAGTATATGTCTACCGACGAAAAGCCAATTTACGATTGGGACGTGAAAAAAATTGGTGACGAAGCCCATCGCTTGCCCTCGGGATTTATTAACGAAAGGGTTAATATGTCCGACTGGGAGGGTAACAACTGTGTGGGCGGCGTGTTTAACGGAAGCTGTTGGCCCGAAACCACAAATCTGCTTATTTTGGCCGAGGTGATACCTTTTATAGAGTCTTAAGTTTTGTTCAATATAGCTTCCCATTAGTCTTCGCAAGAGCTGACCTGCGAAGTACGGAAAATAAAATAACTTATTCTATTTTATTTTATATATTCAACAATGCTTTTTAAGCATAAAAACAAATAGCACCCGATTCCAAACGGAGTCGAGTGCTATTCTTTTACAAATTCAATTATATCGCATATTTCACAGTCAAGGGCATAGCAAAGAGCATCATGGGTTTTAGTGTTTATTGCTTCACCTTTTTTTCATTCGGTGCAGTGTATTTGCAGAAAATCCCTGCTTAAAAATGAGGTTGTATTCTGTAATTCCTTTTTTGAAAAGCGTTTCATAAAACGGCGCATAACTAATCATTTTTATCACCATTTTAATATTATCATACTTAACCTCTTGACTATACTTAAAATGTTGAGTATAATCATCCAAAGGAGTGATATTTTTTATGAATAAAAACGGTAAAATCATTGTTGCATCTCTATTGTTCATCGCGATATGTCTATGCTTTTCACTGTGTTCAGACAATATTGCTTCATTAATCAGCGGTGAAGATGGCAAATGTGATTATTGCGGCAAAAAAGCAGGTATAGGTCAAGGTACTAAAGAATATTGTGGACCTTGCTTTGCAAAATACGATGGAAATCTTTGGAACTAAGGAGGCTTAACTATGGAAGAAATCAAAGAACCTATGTTTATATCTTTTCTAATTATTTTTGCCATTGTTTTTGTTTTTATTGTAATTCCTATGGTAACTAAGTCTGCTAAAAAGACAAACGAAATATTTGGTATAAACGAAAATGGTCCAGTTCAAACTGCAAAAGCAAAAATCCTTTCGAAGAAAACTTATTCACCTGTTGGGTCATTAGAAAAATTCAATTTTGTAATATTTGAAAAAGAAAACGGGCAAAGGATTGAGCTGGCTATTAAAGACGATGAAGAATACAAGATGATGTTAGAGGGCGATTTTGGTACATTATCGCATATTGGTAAAAAATACATTTCATTTATAAGATAGCTTTGATAGTATTTCGTCACAGAGTTTTCATTATGGTAAAAATCACTAATTGATATAAATAGCAAAAAGGTATGCAGAAATTTCTGCATACCTTTTTCTTAGTTTTAGGGAATTTATACGTTATACTTCTTTCTTGCAACGTAAGAAGTGTGGAGATGGTGGTGAGCCTTCTCACAGCCGTAGCCTTCGTACCACTCGCTATAAAGGGTCTTTACAACGGGAGATTCGTGAGACTTACGGATAGCCATACCTGCATCCTGGTCGTACAGAGCCTTGGCACGAACTGCCTTAAGGTCTACAGTGTCGCGAACAGACTGAGGCTGGATAGGCTGACCGCCCCCGTTTACACAGCCGCCGGGACAACCCATAATTTCAACGAAGGTCCAATCTGCGGTGCCGTTCTTCATTCTGTCCATAACTACCTTTGCGGCAGCGGCGCCTGAAGCGATAGCAACCTTGATTGTCTGGCCGTTGATTTCAACAGAAGCCTCTTTAAGACCCTCGGTACCACGGCAAGCAGTGAAGTCGATTTCGGTGTTATCTTTACCTGTGAGCCAGTCGTTAGCGGTACGGAGAGCAGCCTCCATAACGCCACCGGTAGCACCGAAGATAACAGCAGCACCTGTATCGTCACCCAAGGGAGAGTCAAACTCTTCGTCGGGCAAAGAGGTGAACTTAATACCTGCGCGGTCGATCATACGGCCAAGCTCACGAGTGGTGAGTGCAACGTCGGTATCAAAGTCGCCGGAAGCGTTCTGATCGTCACGACGGATTTCGAACTTCTTGGCGGTACAAGGCATAACAGATACAACAAAGATATCTTTAGCGTCGATACCCATCTTTTCAGCATAGTAGGTCTTGATGATAGCACTTGCCATCTGCTGGGGAGACTTACAGCTGGAAAGGTGGTTAATCATATCGGGATAGTAGTATTCGCAGAACTTAACCCAACCGGGTGAGCAAGAGGTAATCATAGGAAGAACGCCGCCGTTGTTGATACGCTCAACAAGCTCGTTAGCCTCTTCAACTATAGTTACGTCGGCAGCGAAGTTGGTGTCGAACACTCTGTCGAAACCAAGGCGACGGAGAGCGGCAACCATTTTACCCTCTACATTAGAGCCGATTTCCATACCGAAGCACTCGCCAAGAGTAACACGAATGGAGGGTGCGGTGTGAACAACAACGTGCTTGGTGGGGTCAGCAAGAGCAGCCCAAACAAGGTCGGTGTCGTCGCGCTCGGTAAGAGCACCGGTGGGGCAAACTGCGGTACACTGACCACAGGAGATACAGGGAGAGTCGCTTAAAGGCTCGTTAAAAGGAGTACCAATGTTGGTGTCGATACCACGGTCGTTAGCGCCGATAACGCCAACGTACTGCTCTTGACAAGCGGCAACACAGCGACGGCAAAGAATACACTTGTTGTTATCGCGAACAAGGTGAGGAGTTGAATAGTCAAGCTCGAACTCACGCTTGAAGCCACCAAAGGTGGTCTCGTCTACGCCGTAGTCACGGCAGAGCTTCTGCAGTTCGCAGTTGGTGGAGCGAACGCAGGAAAGACACTTCTTCTCGTGGGTGGAAAGGATAAGCTCTAAAGTGGTTTTGCGAGCCTTCTGAACCTTTTCGGAATTGGTAAGAACCTCCATACCCTCGCTTACGGGGTATACACAGGAGGTAACAATACGGAAACCTCTGCCCTCGTTAACCTCAACAACGCAGATACGGCAAGCGCCAATCTCGTTCTTTTCTTTCATATAACAAAGGGTGGGGATTTCGATACCTGCAATACGGGCAGCCTCTAAAACTGTGGAGCCCTTGGGTGCTTCTACGGCAATGCCGTTAATTTTTAAATTAATCATATCCATTTTAACTTGGCTCCTTTCTTATTTCTTCTCTACTGCTTTGAACTTACAGTTGCCTACGCAAACGCCACACTTGATACATTTTTCTGCATCAATCTCGTAAGAAGGAAGCTTGTGACCGGGGGCAACATAATCAGTCTTTGTGATTGCGCTAACAGGACAGTTGCGGGCACAAAGACCACAGCCGATACATTTTTCCTTATCGATAGAGAAGGAAAGAAGATCCTTACAAACGCCTGCAGGGCAGCGCTTCTCGGTAACGTGAGCAACATACTCGTCACGGAAGAACTTGAGGGTGGAAAGAACAGGGTTAGGTGCAGTCTGACCGAGACCACAGAGAGAGTTCTCTTTAATGTAGTAGCAAAGCTGCTCAAGACGGTCAACGTCTTCGAGAGTGCCCTTGCCCTGGGTGATTTTATCAAGAAGCTCTAAGAGACGCTTGGTACCTACACGGCAGGGAGTACACTTACCGCAGGATTCGTCTACTGTGAACTCAAGGAAGAACTTAGCCATATCAACCATACAGGTGTCTTCGTCCATTACGATAAGACCGCCGGAGCCCATCATACAGCCAAGAGCAACCAGGTTATCGTAATCAACCTCGGTGTCGATAAGGTTTGCAGGAATACAACCGCCGGAAGGACCACCGGTCTGAGCTGCCTTGAATTTCTTGCCGTTGGGAATGCCGCCACCGATATCGTAAATAATATCGCGAAGGGTGGTACCCATAGGAATTTCAACAAGACCTGTATTGTTGATTTTACCGCCTAATGCGAATACCTTTGTGCCCTTGGATTTCTCGGTACCCATAGAAGCAAACCACTCGGCACCATTAAGAATAATCTGAGGAATATTAGCAAAGGTTTCAACGTTATTTTCTGTTGTGGGTTTGCCGAAAAGACCCTTAACTGCCGGATAGGGAGGACGAGGACGGGGCTCACCGCGGTTACCTTCGATAGATGTCATAAGAGCTGTTTCTTCACCGCAAACGAATGCGCCTGCACCAAGACGGATGAAGAGGTCGAAGTCGAAGCCTGAACCGAAGATATTTTTACCGAGAAGGCCGTATGCACGAGCATCATCAATAGCCTTCTGCAAACGCTGAACAGCAATGGGGTACTCTGCACGAACATATACATAACCCTCTGATGCACCTGTTGCGTAACCGCAAAGTGCCATTGCTTCAACGATACAGTGGGGGTCGCCTTCAAGAACTGAACGGTCCATAAATGCACCGGGGTCACCTTCGTCAGCGTTACATACAACATATTTCTGGTCTGCCTGGTTAGCAGCTGTAAAGCTCCATTTACGGCCTGTGGGGAATCCACCGCCGCCTCTACCGCGGAGACCTGAATCAATAACTGTCTGGATAACATCCTGAGGAGTCATCTGAGTAAGAGCTTTTGCGAGAGCCTGATAACCATCGTAAGCGATATATTCTTCGATATTTTCAGGGTCAATAACACCGCAGTTACGAAGAGCAACACGGTGCTGTTTTTTATAGAAGTTTGTTTCATTCAAGGGTTTAACTGCTTCTTCGGTTACAGTCTCACTGTAAAGAAGTCTTTTAACAATTCTACCCTTGAGAAGATGCTCTTCAACGATTTCGGGAATATCTTCAACCTTAACCTCGCTGTAGAAGCAACCTTCCGGATATACAATCATAATGGGGCCTAATGCGCAAAGACCGAAACAACCGGTTCTGACAACCTGAATTTCTTCTTCAAGTCCTTTTTCCTTAATGTTAGCATTAAGTGCATCAATAAGCTCACCGCTGTGGCTGGAGGTACACCCGGTACCGCCGCAGACAAGTACATGAGAACGATACATTTATTCTTTCCTCCTTATTCGGTAACTGCGCCAACAGTATATTCTGCTACGGGCTTGCCGTTAACGATGTGCTCGTTAACAACTTTAACTGCTTTTTCTGCAGTCATCTGAACGTAAGTAACCTTTTCCTTGCCGGGTTCAAAAATCTCGACAATGGGTTCATACTGACACATACCGATGCAACCGGTCTGTGAAACAGCAACATTTTTTACATTTCTTTTTGCAATTTCGTCAGTAATTGCTTTAAGAACGGGGCGAGCACCTGCAGCGATACCGCAGGTTGCCATACCAACAACAACTCTGATACCGTCGTTACCGTCAGCGTCACGAGCAGCCATCTGAGCCTGTGCTTTTTCTTTTATAGCAAGTAACTCTTCAAGTGATTTCATATCATTCATTCCTTTCGATAGATAAGGTGTTTTCTGCAATATAATCTTCAATCCAACTCATAACCGAGGGCTCCGAAAGCGGAACTCCTTCAAGGATTACTTTTATATCAGCAGATTTAAATGTGAACTCTTTGCCGTCAATACTACGGGTATAAACGAAATCTTTGTCCTCGTTCATTGACACAATAGTTGCTATTGTGGATGCCATATCACCCAAGGGCGTAAAGTCGATGCTGTCTGTTTTAAAAAGCGCATCAACTCTTGTACCCACACCTACCTGAGAGGTAATTGTAAAGCTTCCTCCCGTTTGCTCCGCCGCAAGTTTAAAAAGCGGTATTCCCATACCGACCTTTCTTGTTGTTCGGGTTGTAAAAAACGGGTCTTTTACATTTTCTACCTGCTCGGGTGTCATTCCCTTTCCATTATCATAAATACCGATAAGAAGAGTTTTCTCTCTAGTATCTTCTTTTACGAGTATCTCTGTGAGAGAGGCACCCGCAAC
>JAZQCL010000004.1:0-14996 GCA_045546235.1 Acutalibacteraceae bacterium | reverse complement strand
CGGGATATTTTGTGGATACCACTGATGTCAAACGCAACTTTAAGCATGAGCATTTTAGAAATATCGCTCTTGATCGTGTGGGTAAATATAACATCAAATAAATTCAATTGCAGCAAAAGCGGAGTGGAAATCCACTCCGCTGTTTTACTTATTTTTGTGAAAAAGTATATAAAAGTATATAAAAGTATATACAATATATTGATTTTTTTTGGAGATAAAAATCTTTCGACCACAATATATAGTGTGCTTAGGCTTGACACAAGTCGTCACATATGATATACTGATTTCAGCAATTGGTTATAACACAATTGACTATTTACGAAAGCGAGTTGATGAAAATTGATTGTAGTACTAAAAAAAGAAAGCATTTCGTAAGTTGCGGCAACAACAAACAAAATGCTTTCTCTTTGCTGGATGTGTTAAACAATCCAACATTGCTGTGGTTTCAGTATAACACATCCGGATCCAGTTTGTCTACTGGAAAAATTCACAAAATTTATGCCGTAATAATCGGCGGAAAGGATGTGTCTTTTATGGCAGTACACCATGGTGGTAAGGTCGGTAAAGCTGGTAAAACTTTAGCTTCTAAAAAGTCGTCTAAAAAAGCTAAAAGCAATGCTGGCAAAACATTGGCTGATCACAAAGCAGCAAAACATTAATTAATCAGAAAAAGTGAGGGGCTTCCCCTCACTTTTTTCTATGTATAAAAACCGCCAAAAACCCGTTTTTGACACCAATGCGTCGGGTGGGGCAAACTAGCCAAAAATCCAGTGTTTATGCGGCCTTCAGACGGTTTGCCCTATTATAACACAAGCCTCTATTCTTCTAACTATACCTGTTGCTTTCATATATACATTTCTCCTTAAATTACAAATTGTGTTGTTATTATCTGTATTTTAAGGAGATTTATATTGCCTCGTTGAACGTTATTTCAACAGGATAATACATTTGATAAAATTTTATGATATAATTAAGAAAACATTGAACCGAGAAGCTATTGTTGCGACCTTGTAGGTGAAAGCTTTCAAAAGAGGTACCGAAGATGCAAAGCAAAGAATTAGAAAACTACATAGAATTCCTGTTATCTGCAGCCTTACAAAGATGCGGCAATATATATGATGCTGAAGATCTAACACAGGAGACACTTCTTGCTGCACTGTCATACATGGCACGTGGCAAAGATATTCAAGATGTAAAAGCATGGCTTCTCGTTGTTATGGGGCGAAAATTTAATGACATGCTCCGTAAAAGATATAAGCAACCAATAGTCAGTATTGGAGATGACTTTGATATCGCTGATGAGAATGCCATAATCCAATTGAATGATGAAGACGACGAAGCTGAGAATGTTCGTAAAGCAGTTGCATACCTTGCCAAAAACTATCGCGAGGTTATCGTGCGGTACTATATGAACGGTCAGAGCATAAGTCAGATCGCATCAGAATTGGGCATTCCTGAGGGAACTGTAAAAAGCAGATTGCATCTTGGCAGGGATCATGTAAAGAAAGGAATCAGCGATATGGAAAAATACTCAAAGCAAAGTTATTCACCTATAACACTTCATATTTCTTACAGTGGAAATCCCGGATTAAACGGAGAGCCAATCACTATTATCAAAAACGATCTCATTGCTCAGAATATCCTGTGGTTGGCTTACTTTAAGCCGGTAACTATTGAGGAGGTTGCATTATCTATCGGTATTCCGGCAGCATATGTAGAACCTATTGTTGAGAAGCTGGTAGACGGTGAACTAATGAAGAAGGTTGGGAACAAAGTTTATACAGACTTTATGATTTCAACTTTGGATGATAAGGAAAAGCATATTCCTGCGCAGAAAAAATGTGTACATGAGAATTTTGAGTTATTCTGGAATGCTATCGAAAAAGCCCTTGTGAAGCTCCGTCAGTGTGAGTTTTACGAAAGGTGTTCATTTGATGCAAGAAACTCCCTGGAACTGTATGTTGCATTCAACTGTCTGGATTACGGAACATATATGACCTTCTCTGAAATATTCAATGCTGAACAGCAATTTAATGAACGTCCTAACGGTGGACGATGGATTGCTTTTGGCCACGTTAATTTTAAGGAGTTTGATTACAAGGATCATATCGAGTTGTTAGCACATTCTTATTCGGGTGAACGTGTTGTAAGGTTTGATAAATATGCCAACTGCGAGACGCTTGAAATGCATGTGTATGGTGCCGACGGGTTCCCGTGTTACCCATATTATCATTCGGCCGATTATACATTTTTCCCTGAGAACACCTTTGTTGATGCAGAGATTGCAAAGCTACTCTACATTATGCACACGGGAATTGATCCTGAAAGTGTAGGTTTTAATCCGGAATATCTCAAAGCTATTCCTTGGCTCACAAAATGTAAGATATTCCGTGAGGAAGCCGGAAAACCAGTCATCAACATTCCTATTCTATGTAAGGATGAGGCACAAGTTTTGTGGAACCTTTGTACGGAAGCGAAGTGCGAGATAGTAAATGATCTAAAAGAGCTACTTACCGAGTTTTTCAGAGGAAAGAAGCAAGAAATACCTGCACATCTGGATAGTGTTCCTTTGCAGAAACAATATCTGTATGCAGATAATGCTATGCTTTTTGCCACAATAAGAGAGGCTATTTCAAGAGGCAAGCTGTATGACGGTAATTATGACGACGATAGCAACGGCGTCAATCAACCTCCTTGCCCTATGGTTTTAATTGTTGAATAAAAGCGTATACCACAAAAGCGAGGTGAATTTCACCTCGCTTTTTGCTTATTGTTGGGTTTTGCTTATTGTTGGGCTTTGCTTATTGTGGGATGGGGGTTTGGGGTTATTTCACCTTAACCTTTTTATAAGAGCTGTAAGAGCCGTAGTATTTTTTGCCGCTGACGGTTTTGTAGGCGCGAACCTTTACGTAGTAGGTTTTTTTGGATTTCAGGCTCTTGATGGTTTTCTTGTAGGTTTTGTAAGACTTGATTGTTATGGTCTTTTTGCCCTTGGTGAACTTAGAGTTGGTGGCGTAGACTATCTGGTAGCCCGAAGCCTTCGAGTCTTTAGTCCACTTAATTGTCATCTTTTTCTTGGAAGAGGACTTTGCGGAGCTGATTTTCTGCTTTTTGGGGTAGATTATAAAGGTTTTGGTGATGGTGCCGGAGTAGTTGCCGGTGCCCTTTACGTAAAGGGTGGCCTTGCCGGTTTTGGTGTTGTTTTTATAGCTTACCTTATAATCGGTGCCGTTCTTCAAGGTTTTTGTTCCCAGCTTAACCTTTATTGACTGGGTACGCTTTTTGCCGGTGTAGGCCTTGTTTTTAATGCCGCTTACCTTGGCGGATTTAAGGCTTTTTGGTTTTATTTTGAAGCTAACGGTTTTTGAGCCGCCGTAAACGGAGCCCTTTGCCTTAATGGTAAGCTTTGCGGTGCCTGCTTTAGTATTGTTGGAATAAGAAACTGTATAATCGGTGCCGTTTTTCAAGGTTTTTGTGCCCACCTTAACGGTGATGGACTGGGTTAGGGCTTTACCTGTGTAGGTTTTATCCTTAACACCGGAAATTGTGGCGGTGCTGAGATTAATAAGCTTTGCAATAGAGGTATCTATATAGGCGGTACAGCTTTCGCATTGATAACGCCTGTAGCCCGCTGCTGCGGTGGTGGGATTTACGGTTTTAATAAGCTTGGTGTATTTGTGCTGACCCAAGGCGGTGGTGCCGAAATGGATATATGCATCGTAAATACACTCGTTAGCATCTCCGTTGTAAATGTTCTTCCACTGCTCTTGGGTTCCGCCGTAAAAGACCTGTGTAATATATCCGGTGGAGCCGAAGGCGTAAAAGTCGAACTTGGTAACCGAAGCGGGAATAAACAGACTCTTGAATTTAACGCTGGCAAGGGCCTGCTCGCCGATTTCGGTAACGCCTGCGGGAATGGTATAGCTGACTTTGGATTTACCTATAGGATAGGCCAGAAGGGTGGTTTTATCCTTGCTCATAAGCACGCCGTCAACCGAAGAGAAGGTGGCGTGGTCGTCGGCCACGTAGATGTTTTTCAGGTCCGCCGCATAGGAGAAGGGCTGACCCATAAAGTTTACGGTGAGGTTGTTTATACCTGCGGGAATGGTTACGTTCTGCACGCGGGTGTAGTCGAGCAGACCTCTTTCCAGCGAGGTAACGGTGTAGTCGCCCAGTGTTTGGGGCAGGGTGATGTCGGTCTCGCTGCCGCGGTAGTGGGCAAGGGCTATGGTGCCATTGGGCAGGAAGGCTACCTCGTAGTCGGCGTCTGCCAGGGGATTTGCCACAAGCTTGGCGTTATAGGTGGTGGTGGCGTTTCTGTATTTAATGGTGATGATATTTTCGCCGCCCACCGTCCAGGGATTTTCTCCTGTTTGGTTGTCGCTGCAGGTAAGGCCGCTCCAGGTGCCGTCGGGGTTAGTGTACCTAACCTGCTCAACTGTGCCGTCGAGGTAGGTTGCCTCTAGGGTTATGTGATTCTGGCAAATCTCATCGGATCTGTAACGATACCATACCGCGTTCCAATACCCGAATTCATCAATACTATAATCGGGAAGGGCGGTATAAACGTCTTCCTCAATATAGGCGAAGCCGCCATCGTCTATAACCTTTATGCTTTTAACGTCGGTTTCAACAATGGGGATGGTAAGGTCGAAATTCACACCCTTATAGCTCATAGGCAGGGTGTTGTCGCCAACCGACCACTGAGAGGTTGCGGTTTGCGGGTCGGTATAGGTGAGGATATTATCGCTTAACAGATTGCTGAAGTTAGAGTTGTTAAGGGGCATACGCTCGCTGTAGCCTGAATATTTCACCGTAAGAATAACACTCTCTAAAATAGTGCCTATTTCGTAACAGAACCAGGGGTTTTCACCGTCGACGGTGTAGCCCACACGCTCTTCATTTTGTATAATGGGTTTGCCGCTAAATTCCGCCGAAACAGAGGAAATGGCGGTGGTGGCTTCGCCGTTTTCAATCACCGTTACGGGGATATCTACTCTGCAGGCAAGGTAGTGAAGGGTAACGGCGTCGGCATTTTCGCCCACTTTCCAAGGTTGGTCGCAGTTTTGGTTGTTGTATATACGTGCGTAATTAATAAGCTCGTAGCCTTCTACGATTTTTTCGGTTTCGTCTTTATATACAAGCTTGAAGGTGCTGTTTACAACGGCATAGGAATCGTCATAAAAGAAGTAATCTATACTTTCTTCCGTTATGGCGCTCCAGCCCTGTTCTATACGGCCGCGGGTTTCATCGTTTTCTATATAAGCAAAGTTGTTTGTGCTTACAAGCTGTATTTCTTTAAGGGGGGATTCAGCAACGGTTACGTTTATGGTGGTGGACTTACCCTGATAGGTTATGGTGAGCTGATTATCGCTTCCCACAACCCAATGGGTCTCTGCCTGGTTATCGATAAAACCGATATTGCCGTCGTCTGCTCCGCCAATTATTAGGGTGGAGTTATCGTTATAGGTAACGCGAAGCTTGATATATTGCAAAATTGCATCGGGTTCGTAGTGGAACCAACCATCTTCATTGTAGCCGTTGGCATAGTCGCCTGCTAAATATTGAAAATCGCCCATTTCATAAAGCTCAATGCTTTTCACAGGGGAGGGCTCAACCTTAATCTTGCAGGTGGTAATTGTACCGTCGAGGTAACGGGGTTTAAGATATACCGTTTCGCCTGCAGCCATAGTGTAAACAATCTGGAAGTTATAGCCGTTGCCCGAATCGTCGTTGTAATGCAGGTGATTCATTTCGGCATCGTAAAGGTCGCCCCAGGTGTCGGAACTTTCGTTACTGCTGAACAGGTAACAGCCGGCAGTCGCTGCGGTGAAGCTCCAATAGCTTTCTGCATCGGCCGCAACGTATCCATTTAATATAAGCGAGCCTGCCACAGTGGGCGAATCGGTATCTTCTGCCGAGGCGGCAAAGCCCACAGACAAGGTGGTTGCCAGCACCGATAGGGTAAGCAGGGCGGCAAGAAGCCTTTTTAAACGGTTTTTCATAAACATTACCTCCTGTAATTAATTTGTATTTACTACAATTTTATTCTAACACAACCTAAAGGGCTGTGCAATATTTTTTTAAAAAGATAAAAAAGAAAAACCTGCCTTACAAAATGGTGAATTTAGTAAGACAGGTAAAATTTTTGTGGCTTTTGCGGTTAGTTCTCGTCAAGGCAGTTGGTGAGGTTATAGGTGGGGAAAAGCTGGCGCCAGACGTCGCAATGGGCTTCGCAATCTAAAAAGTGGGCGAAGCGATTGTTTTGCAGAGGGGAAGCTTCAGGGGTGTAGGCTTCGGAAACTACACTTGTGTAGTAGTTTTTCGCGCTTTCGCAGAATTCCTGCCAGCCCTTTTGCCATTCGCCGTTTTTAAGGCTTTCGTTTCTTTCCTCGAAGGCCTTTAAAATTTCATCCCTTTCCTCACCTTTGGCAAGGGCTATGCCTTTTTCCAGGCTTTTCATAGGGATAAATTGTAGTTTGTTTACCTTGGTATCGTATTTTACACCAAGGCTTGTAAACCAACCGTCAAAATCATGAGGTTTGACAAAGTGAAAATTGCCCTGTCCGTAAAGAATATGGCCGTCTTGGTAATTTTCATAGCAGCCTATACAATGGCTGTGTTGACAAAGCACCAGGTCGGCACCGTTTCTAACCAATGCTTGGCAAAGTTTACGAAGTCGGGGGGAGGGGTAACGGCAAAATTCCTTGCCGCCGTGGTAAATAACTATTACCCTGTCGCAGCTTTCCTTTGCCTTGCGTACGTCCTCTACGGTGTGGTACTCATCGTAAGGGCGGGAGCCCATACGGTTTTCCAAAGCGTAGGAATACTCGTGCTCGCAAACGGCAATAATGGCGATTCTTTCGCCGTTTTTCTCTATAACAAAATCCTTGCGGGAATCCTTGTAATTATCGCCGAAGCCGGTGTAGGAAATTCCGTTTTCACGAAGGGCGGCCAAGGTGTCGCGAATACCCTTTCTGCCGTAATCGAAAACGTGATTGTTGCTAAGGCTAACGCAGCCTACCCCAAGGGCTTTAAGCACCTCGGCGGTTTCTTTTGGGGCTTTAAGGGGCGGGCCGAATTTTTTGATTTCCTCTTCAGTTTCGGTAAGGGCGCACTCTAAATTGGCAAGGCAGAAATCGTTCCCCCTGAAAAGAGGCAGAGTGTCGGTGAAAAGAGTTTCAATATCCTTTTCCTTAAAAATTTCGGCAGTAACGGACGTGGGGCTAAGATCCCCAAGCAGTAACAACCTCATAAAACATACCCCCAATAAATATATAATATTAATATTGACAAAACATCTTTATATGGATATAATACCAGTAAACAAGGCGTTTCGCAAGCAAACAAAATTATTTTATAACATAAATATTTGCACTATATTAATATGGGGTGTAGCTATGGGATTTGTAAAAGAAGTTCGGCATTATGTTAATGTATCGCTAAACGGCAGCACGAAAATACCCACGCAGGTTATAGATTTTTACGACCTCACCTTTGTTCTTAAAGGCAGGCTTACCTATATTGTTGACGGAACAAAATACGAATTAAAAGAAAACGATGCAATTTTTATAAAGCCGGGAAGCTGCAGAGAGCGCATTCCCCATAATACGGCGGTTAAATACGCAAGCTTTAATTTTACCGCCTTCCGGCCGCCCGAATTGGATACCTTTTTGAAGGGGGTTATCTCGGGGGAAATTCGTGCGCTGATTTCGGTGTTTCCGCAAAGCCGCCTTTCCGACCTGTACCATTCCAAGGAAAAGCTTGAAAGCATACTGAACTATATTTTGTATGAAATTATGGATATGTCGCTTTTCAAAAGCAAAAATCCATACATAGTGGAAATATTGAAATTTGTTGAAAGCAACCTTTCCAAAAAGCTGAGCCTTGCTGATATAAGCGACCACGTGCACCTGACCAGAGAGTATACAGCAAGCTTATTTAAAAAAGAAATGGGCAAAACGATTACTGAATATGTAAACCAGCGTAAAATGATGGCCGCAAAAAATATGATAGACAGCGGTGCGGTGAACCTTAAAGAGGTGGCGGCCGAGCTGGGCTTTGAAAATTACAGCTATTTTTCAAAGGTTTTTAAGAAGCACTATAAAATCACCCCGGTAAAGAGAAGAAATACATAATAAATATCCACCCGCACATAGCGGGTGGTTTTTCCGTTTCGGGCATAGCCCTAATCGTTACTGGCTACGTACAAGTACGTTTTGGAATTGGCCTGTCAGCCGTGCATTTATTACTTGCTACCCGTAAACGGGTTGCTCCTTTGCCTGGCTCCCCTTGTCAGGGGAGCTGTCGGCGGAAGCCGACTGAGGGGTAGTCTTTGGCTTTTCTCTCCCTCCGTCTTTTTGCTTCGCAAAAATCCACCTCCCTCATCATAGGGAGGCACGGCATAGAACAATCCCTGCGTTCGCCTTTGATTTCTGTAATTTCTGTTCACCGCTAAAGCTCTTTTTTACCCCGCCACTATGGCGGGGTTTTGGTATACAACAAAAAGCCTTCCCCGCGGGGAAGGCTTTTAAATGTTTCTGTTTAGGAATGATACAGCTTGTGAGATTGATATTTCGGCTCGCAGGTGATGTTAAGGCCAAGCTTTTTGAAAACGTTCATATCTACCTGGCTTAAAATTACCGAGGAGTGGGCCTCGCAGTTGCGGAGCTTTGGCAGTTGCTCCATAGCCTTTTTTGCGTTCTCGTCGTGAACGGCCGAAATGCAAAGGGCAATAAGCACCTCGTCGGTGTGAAGCCTTGGGTTGTGGTTGCCAAGACTGCCTGTTTTCAGCTCCTGCACCGGCTCGATAACCTCGGGAGAAATAAGCATTACTTCCTTTTCGATGCCGCTTAAGGCTTTAAGAGCGTTAAGAAGCATTGCGGCAGAAGCGCCAAGCAAAGAGGTTGTTTTTCCTGTAACAATTCGTCCGTCGCCAAGCTCGATTGCGGCGGCAGGGCCGTCGGTTTCGGCGGCTTTAAGGTTAGCGGCGGCAATTACCGGGCGGGAATCGGTGGTAATTCCCGATTGCTCCATAAGAAGCTCAATTTTGCAAACCTCTCCGGTGTCGCGGTCGCCACCAACGGCGCGACAACGGGCGGCATAATAACGGCGAACAATCTCGTTACCTGCGGCGGTGCGCACGGCCTTGTCGTCAAAAATGCAGTTGCCTGCCATATTCACACCCATATCGGTGGGGGATTTATAGGGGCAGGAGCCTAAAATTTTGGTCATCATAGCCTGCACAACGGGGAAAATTTCCACATCGCGGTTATAGTTAACGGTAGTTTCGCCGTAGGCCTCCAGGTGGAAGGGGTCAATCATATTAACGTCGTTAAGGTCGGCTGTAGCGGCCTCGTAAGCAAGGTTAACCGGGTGCTTCAGCGCCAAATTCCATATAGGGAAGGTTTCAAATTTCGCATAGCCGGCCGCAACGCCACGCTTGTGCTCGTGGTAAAGCTGGCTTAAGCAGGTGGCCATTTTGCCGCTTCCCGGGCCGGGGGCGGTAACCACCACCAGTTCGCGCTGGGTTTTAATGTATTCGTTGGCACCGTAGCCCTCGTCGGAAACGATTTTCTTTATGTTAGAGGGGTAGCCCTCGATGGGGTAGTGCTTGTATACAGGTATGCCAAGGCCGCGGAGCTTTCTTTTAAAGGCATCGGCCGAGGGTTGACCTGTGTAGCGGGTCATAACCACGCTGCCCACAAACAGCCCGAAATCGCGGAAGGCATCGATAAGCCTTAAAACGTCAAGGTCGTAGGTAATGCCAATGTCGCTGCGAACCTTGTTTTTTTCGATATCGGCGGCGTTGATGGCAATAACCACCTCGGCCTGATCTCTGAGCTGTGACAGCATACGTATTTTGGAATCGGGGGCAAAGCCGGGCAAAACGCGTGAGGCGTGGAAATCGTCGAAAAGCTTGCCGCCGAACTCTAAATAAAGCTTACCGCCAAACTTTGCGATACGCTCTAAAATATGCTCCGACTGCATTTTAAGATATTTTTCGTTGTCAAACCCTACCTCATACATTGAATTACCCTCTTGAAAAAATATTTTGAAAAAACAAAAGCGAATGGAAGGTCTTCCACTCGCTTATTGATTATATCACATTTTATTTTCATTTACAAGGTGCAAAAGCAATTTAACTTAAAAATTCTGCAATGATTTCGTTGGAAACCAAAAATCCCTTTGGCGTTAGGGAAAGGTAGCCGTCTTTAAGGTTGCAAAGTCCGTGTTTTTCGTAAAGGGTGGCCTTTTTTGATAAATTAAGTTCGGGAAAATCGGCAAGGGCCACACCCCGGCATAGCCTTATTCCAAGCATAAATTTTTCCTCGGGGTCGCCCCCAAAGCCGTCGGGGATAATTTGCGAATTTTCTATAAAACCTCGGGTGTCGCGAGGGTAAAAATACCGCTTTCCGTCGATAAATCCGTGGGCCGAAGCACCAAGGCCTATGTATTCTTGGCACTGCCAGTATTTTAAGTTGTGTCGGCTTTCAAAGCCGGGCTTTGAAAAGTTGGAAATTTCGTATTGCATATATCCAAAGTCTTTTAACCTTTCCACCGCCTGCAAATAAAGGTCGGCGGTGGTGTCGGGGTCGGGCAGAAGGGGGCTGTTACGCTCAGTATAAAGTGGGGTGCCTTTTTCTAACTTTAAAATATACGCCGAAACGTGGGTGGGGTTAAGGGAAGCCAGAAACACGATGGATTTATTAAGCGAGCTGCCGTCTTGCTGTGGCAGACCCAGCATTAAATCAAGGGAAATGTTGCTTATCCCCGCCCTGCGGCAGTCTTCTACGGCGCGGAGTGCGTCGGCGGTGCTGTGCCTGCGGCCGATAAGCTTAAGCTCGCTGTCAATTCCCGATTGCACACCCATTGAAATTCGGTTAATTCCGCCCTGCTTTGCCGCCAGGAATACATCGAACAAATTATCGGCAGGGTTGGCTTCAAGGGTGGCTTCGCCCTTGATGTTGAAAATTTTCTGCAGGCCATCAAGCAGTTTTTTTAACAGCTCTGCCCCAAGCAGCGAGGGGGTACCGCCGCCTATGTAAAGGCTGTCTACTCGGCGGCCGCGGTGTTTTTCGGCCTCTTTCAGCAGAGCCGCCACGTAGTCGGCCATAATGTTTTTGTCGGCAGGGGCAGAGTGGAAATCACAATAACTGCACTTTGCGGCGCAAAAGGGTATATGCAGATATAATCCAACGGCTTTTTCCACAAAAACTCCCCCTTTTTCTTAATTTCTAAATCAATTTTACAATAGTTTTGTTAATTAGTCAATCGACTATTGACAGCGGCTTTTTTTGGTGATATATTCAAGTTACAAAATGCATTTTGGAGGCAGTAATATGAAAAAGATTTTGTTTATGGGAGATTCCATCACCGATTCTGGACGCGTGCGTGACGAAAACAACCGTTTTTATATGGGCGAGGGCTACCCTTGTATGTGCGCAGGCAGAATTATGAAGGACCATCCTGCTGAATATTTTGTTGAAAACGTGGGCATTGGCGGACATAGAATTGTGGATATTTACGCCCGAATTAAAAAGGATTTCTGGAATTTAAAGCCCGATATTTTCAGTATGCTTATAGGCATTAACGACGTGTGGCACGAGTTAGGCAACCAAAACGGTGTTGAGCCCGAGCGCTTCGAGGCGGTTTACCGTATGCTGCTTGAGGATACCAAAAAGGTGCTTCCCGACCTTAAGATAATTCTTCTTGAACCCTTTGTTTTAAAAGCAAGAGCCACCGAAGAAAAATGGGATGAGTTTTTAGCAGGCACCAAAACCAATGCCGCCATTGTTAAAAAGCTGGCAGAGGAATTTGGCTGTGTGTTCGTGCCCCTGCAGGATAAATTTGACGAAGCCTGCAAGCTTGCCCCCGAAAGCTACTGGCTCCGCGATGGTGTACATCCTTCTTCGGCGGGTCATCAGCTTATTGCCGACGAATGGCTTAAGGCCTTCGAAACCCTGTGAGCAGAAAAATGAAGATATTGTTTTTCGGCGATTCGGTAACCGATGCCGGGCGCAACCGTCAAGAGGGCGGCCTTTGGCATATGGGTCAGGGCTACCCCGTTATGTGCGCGGGGGAGCTGAGCCATAAATATCCCACAAAATATGAATTTATTAACAGGGGTGTCAGCGGCAATCGAATTACCGACCTTTATGCAAGAATTAAGCAGGATTGCTGGAATTTACAGCCCGATATTTTAAGCATACTTGTGGGAATTAACGACGTGGGTCACGAGGTGAACCGCGGCGACGGGGTAGAGGATAACCGCTTCGAGGCGGTTTACAGAATGTTGCTTGAAGATACCTTAAAGCGGCTACCCAACCTTAAAATTATATTGATGGAGCCCTTCTGCCTTGCCGTTCCCCACCGCCCCGACGATTGGGGGGCATTCCGCAAGGGTGCCGAGGCGAAAAGCAGAATTGTAGAAAAGCTGGCTCGGGAATTCGGCTGCACCTTTGTGCCGCTACAACGGCACTTCGATAAGGCTTGCGAGCTGGCCCCTGCCGCCTATTGGATAGGCGACGGCGTTCACCCCACCTCTGCCGGCGACCACCTTATCGCAGAGCATTGGCTTTCGGCCTTTAAAAACCTAATAGAGCTTAATTAAAGCAAATTAAAACAGCCTGTGTTTGCAGGCTGTTTTTGTATATAGTATTGCCTTGTTGATATGCCGCAGACATAAAAGTTATTATCTATCATCTATTTATCTATTATCTATTATCTTTATGCTCTGTATTCTCCACCCTTGACATACCGCCTCGCAGCACGTATAATAAAGTTAGAATCACTACATATATCACTTCGAACAGGAGGATTATTATGAAAAGAATTCTTGCGGCATTTTTAAGTATGGTAATGGCCTTCACGGTTTTCGCCTGTCTGCCTGTTTCGGCAGAGGAAGACTACCCCTTCTCGTCGGCCAAAGACCTTGAGTTTGGCACCCCTTTAACCGACAACTGCGCCGACGGCACCGCCTATTTCAGGGTAGATATGCCCTATAGCGGCAAGCTGTACATTAATTTCGAGCACCCCTACAAAAGCGACGGAGACGTTTGGTATATCGAAATTTATAAAAAAACAGGGTCCGGCAGTTACGATATATATACCAGCGACAGCGTATTTTTAAGCGACGACGAGCTTAAAAGCTTTGCCCCCATTGGTGCAAAGGCAGGCGAGGTTTTCTTTGTTCAGGTTTATGCCGACCCCGAGAAATCCGCTGCAAGCGTGAATTTTAAGGTTTCCGCCACCACCAAGAAAACAAGCTATTTTGAATCGGAATTTAACGACGATTACAAATCGGCCGATAAGCTTACCTTGAACAAAAAGCTAAGCGGTAACTGCGATAACGCCAGTAAAGACTATTACTACTATAAAATGCCTATCGACGGCACTCTGGACTTTAAGTTTTATCACCAGGAAATCGACGATACCGATAAATGGACCGTGGCGCTTTACTACAAAACCAAAAGCGGCAGCTATAAAAAGGTTGAAACCAAAAAATTCAAGGCCAGCGGCAGCAGCGGCACAATAACCGTTAAAAAGGCCGTAAAGGGCAGAACCTACTATTTGGTTGTATCCACGGGTAAATACAGCTCCCTTAAAAACGAGGAATACGGAATTAAGCCCACTGTAACCTTAAGCAAAAAACCCGGCAAGCCAAGTGTATCTATTAAATCCAAGAAAAAGGCCACAATAAAGTGGTCAAAAACCTCGGGCGTTACCGGCTACCAGGTGCAGATTTGCAAAAAGAGCGACTTCAAAAAGCTGACGGTAGATAAAAAAATCAAGGGCAAATCAAAGAATAAGTATACAAAAACCCTCAGCAAAAACAAAACCTACTACGTAAGGGTAAGGGGCTACAAAAAGGTAGGCTCGAAATACTACTACAGCTCCTGGAGCAGCAAGAAAAAGTTCAAAACCAAAAAGTAAAACAACATCAAAAAATAGCCCGCATTTGGCGTGTGCCGATAAGACAGTAATTCCGTAAAAAACATAATTTTACGGCATCTGTCTTACAGGATTGGAAAACAGCTACGAAAAGAACGATGCCGAGTCGAAAGACTTAGCATCGTTCTTTTTCTATCTCTACACACTTGAAATCACTGAGGATTTACCATGAAACGTCTATTATCATGTGAGTTTAACTTTGATACGGTCTGCGTGGAGCTGAAGTTCTCAGACGGCGCTATGATTGCCATAGATACCATTGCAGTTGAAAATGAGGTGGCAGACAATATGTATCAACGGTCAGAACTTGACTCTCTTATCTACAATGACCCAATGGCATACGCCAATTTGATACTGGGTGGCAACCCCGAAGCCTATCTCAAAGCTGTAACAGAATACAAACCATTTGAAAGCTGACATTATCTTGCCCGTGGGAGTAGCAATATTCCTGCGGGCATAATTCTATTAGACAGTCGATAAATGAAACCTATTTGTAAATTTCTATTTACCATTTTTGAAAATATATTGAAAATGGTAAGAAGATGTGGTATAATACTTTTCGAGAGGTGATGCGCCATGAAACTTATTACTCGAAATCAATATTTAGAAAAACTCATCAATGTAATCGGTACTCCGGATATTAAGGTGATCACGGGAGTTCGCCGTAGCGGAAAATCTAAGTTGCTTGAAGCATTTAAGAACTATATCGAACAGAATATACCCGACCACAATATCATTCAGATCAATTTCAACTTGCCGGAGTTCGACCATTTGCTTGAGTACAGACCTTTGTATGACTACATCAATTCGCAGTATGTGGTAGGCAAAGAGAATTTTGTTTTGATTGATGAAGTTCAGATGTGTACCGACTTCGAGAAAGCAATCAATGGTCTGCACGCATCCGAAAAGTTTGATATTTATATTACCGGCTCAAACGCTTTCCTTTTGAGTTCCGACCTTGCTACGCTGTTTACAGGAAGAACATTTGAAATCAAGGTGTTTCCGTTCTCATTCAGCGAATATATGCAGTATTTTGGTTACAG
>JAZQCL010000003.1:0-87684 GCA_045546235.1 Acutalibacteraceae bacterium | reverse complement strand
TCGCCGTTCGGGCCGACAAAGCCGGTACAGCCGCGCGTGTTGCCCACGACATACCAGGATTCATCACTCATCACCATTTTGACGAGTACATAGCCCGGGAAGATCTTACGCTCCACTTCCTTTTTGACACCGTCCTTGATCTCGGTGACGGTCTCGGTCGGAATGGAGATCTCGTGAATCCAGTCCTGAAGTTTTCGATTCTCGACAATCTTTTCCAGATTGGTCGCTACCTTATTCTCGTAACCGGAATAAGTATGAACGACATACCATCTCGCCTCATCAGCCATGGATGCCCCTCCTTATCAACCCAACGAAAGCAACAGATCGATCAACGCGCCAAGGCCAAGGTCGATCAGGCAAATGATGAGTCCCAGGATGATGCACAACGCCAGTGTCACACCGGTGTTGCGGACAACCGCGGGGAACGTCGGCCAGGTGATCTTCTTGAATTCGCCTTTCAGATCGCGCAAGAACTTAACGCTCTTCTCTGTCTTGGCGTCCTGCTCACCGCTCTTCTTCGCACGCGCACGTCCGACAAAGAAGCAGATCACACCGACAACCAACAGCACGATCGCGATGAAGAAGGCGATCTTCTTACCGGTTAAATACTCCGGCGCGAAGAAACGGCCGATCCATGCGCTGAAGCCAAGAGCACCCATGTCGGAAAAGATATTCAAGCTGCTGAGGAAAGTCACGAGAACGGTGAGCAAACCTGCTACCGCCAAAATAAATCCCCAAAATACCATCGCTTGTTTTCTCCTTCCGTTGCTTACTTGGTTTCTTTGTGCACGGTGTGCTTGCGGCAGAAGCGGCAGTACTTGTTCATTTCAAGTCTGTCCGGATCGTTCTTCTTGTTCTTCATGGTGTTGTAGTTGCGCTGCTTACACTCGCTGCAAGCCATTGTCACTTTGACTCTCATAACGGCACCTCCAATAATTCCCTTAAATAGTGGGTTTTTGAGCCTCCCTCAGGGGCAATCACCGTTTTTAAAAAACGGCGCAAAAAAATAAACCCCTTTTGAGGTACGAACAGTTTACCACACTTTTGGCAATCGGTCAAGCCTTTTTTATAAAAAAGTTTTTGTAGAAAAAATAAAACCCCGAACGCTTACGCATTCGGGATTTTTGGGTGTTTTGAACTTAATGACACGAATAAAATGTGCCTGAAAACTGAGGATTTTCTATATTTTTTCTACAAATTCAATCAATTGTTTTAAATTTGTGATTTTCCATTTATCATCATTATTACCATCACGGTCAAGCCAAAAAGATGCAAAGCCTTGCTCTCTTGCTCCATCTGCTTCCGTTTTATAATCATCAACATAAATACTTTCTTCTGCTGTTACACCTTGTGCAGTTAAAGCAGCATTGAAAATAATCGGGCTTGGTTTTCCTGCACCAACTAAAGAACTTGCAGTAAAAGATGTAAAATACTTTGCTATGCCTAATTGTTGTAATGTATATTCAAGAGATGGCGAAGTATCACTGATAACCCCCATTTTATAACCACGCATTTTAAAGTATTCTAATACCTCTATGGTTTCAGGGAAAAGTTTTCTGTCACCATTACACCACAATTCATTAAATAACATCTCTGCGCGTTCTTCAACGTCTTGCTCAATACCCTCTTCGATGAGTAAATGTCTATAATATCTTTTAAAGAAATTACGTTCATCTTCAAGTGTTTTATACCAAGGCTTTTTACCTTCACTTGCAATATTAAAAAGTTTCATCATTTTTTCATAAGATAATTCAAATGGTTTTCCAGACCACTTGCTAATTTGACTATCGCGCCAAATTTCTTTTTCTTTACAAAAATAAGTTATCGTTCCGTCTCTGTCAAAAAAAATAGCCTTATATTTCATCAATATACCATCCTATAAACATATTACATTTTAATTATAACATAAAACGGCAAAATATCTATATAAATAATTAGATTTGTTCCTATTGTGCCTCAACCATAGCATAAAAGTGATAATAAATCAATGCGGAGCATTGCATATCATCAATTCCGCAAGGAATTGCATATCATCAAAACTTTAGTTTTGTATATCATCAAGCCGACAGAAATGCACACTTCGTGTGATGATATACGCCGCACTTGTGCGGCAATGATATACACGACTACGTCGTGATGATATGCCAAGCCTGTCGGCTTGGATAAAAAACACTCGTTCTCTTGAACGAGTGTTTTTTGGCACGTCGCACCGAAAAAGATATCGGCATATTTTATACTATTATAGATTTCCAAGCAAACGGAATTAAATCTTTTATATCAACCTTGATTATTTCATTGTCATCATTGTTCAAAATCACTTTAATATCAGGGCTATATTCCACAAGCATTTGACGGCAGTTGCCGCAAGGAGCGACCAAGCAGTTTGGAGCTTTATCGTGAACGGCCACAATAGTATCAAACTCTCGTTCTCCCGCCGAAATTGCCATACCTATTGTGATATACTCGGCACAAGAACCGTGAATACCGTCACAATTAACCCCGCTATACACTTTACCGTTTTTGCAACGAATTGCCGCACCAACAGTATGATTGTAAATGCCATCATCAAAATTGTTTTCTAATGTTTTCAGAGCGATTTTGATGAGTTCTTTATCTTGTTCGGTAATTTCGTAAAAGTTCATTTCATATTCTCCTTGGCGGTGTTGATGGATGAAATTAAAATCCGTTTGACCTCGATACAATTATCAAGCAAAGTTTTATCGTTATAATATCTGCTTTCCAAAAGCAACTCGATCCAATATTCAGTTTCAGAGCACTCTTTTAATGCGATTTGCAACTTTGCAACAAAGTCTGCTTTGCCATGAGCATAAAACGCTTCTCGGATGTTTGCGCCTATCGAAGTTCCCGAGCGCAAAAATTGGTTTATCAATGCACTTTCACACTTTGCATTTCTTAATTCTTTACATACCATTATTACATCTAGCGCAAAGGATTTGGATTTTATCATTAACGGACTTTCTTTCATCACTCTCACCTCTTAATCTATTATACTTTGTATAAAACAAAAAAGCAAGGCAACACCTTGCAAAAAACACTTCTTCACTATTCACTATTACTTATTACCTCCAAAAATCCTCTCGGACGGATTTAGTGAAAAGTGAAGAGTGAAAAGTGAAAAAGTAAAACCTTCCCGAACTTCGTCCGAGAAGGTTTTTGGTTGCGGGGACAGGACTTGAACCTGCGACCTCCGGGTTATGAGCCCGACGAGCTACCAACTGCTCTACCCCGCGATATATGAAATTGGCTGAGGGTTTCTCCCTGTCAGCCATATTATTATACCACAGTTTTTGGGAAATGCAACCCCCTTTTTGAATTTTTTTGATTTTTATTTGTTGTACAGGAAATATTTGATTAATTATTATATGCTAAAAGGTTGCATTTTTTACAATTTATGATACAATATAGCCAGTTATTAATCTATTGTGAGGTAATTTGTATGAGTGAAGAAAAACGCACCTTCCGTTGCGGTGTAATTGGTTGCGGCTGCATTTCTGTTATGCATTTAGACAGCCTTGCCGCGTTAGAAGAAACAGAACTTGTGGCGGTTTGCGATATACGTGAAGACAGAGCCAACCGTGCCGCCGAAAAATACGGTGCCACGGCATACACCAGCTTTGAAGAAATGATTGCAAAGGAAAACTTAGATGCGGTGCACATCTGCCTGCCCCATTATTTGCATATTCCTGTTACACAATATGCACTAAAACACGGCGTGAACGTACTGAGCGAAAAGCCTATGAGCATCGGTATGGACGAGGCTATAGAAACTGTAGATCTTGCCGAAAGCTTAAATATGCAATACGGCGTTATTTTCCAGTGCCGCTACAACACCCCCTCGCAGCTTGTTAAAAAGCGTTTAGAGGAAGGCAAGCTTGGTGCAATCAAGAGTGCCCGCGTGGTACTGACCTGGAGCCGTTCCGACGAATACTACAGCCTTTCCGACTGGAAGGGCACCTGGGATAAAGAGGGCGGCGGCGTTATTATAGACCAAGCTATCCACTCCCTTGACCTTGCCAACTGGTTTATAAACAGCACCCCCATAAAGATAGAATCTACCCTGCACAACCGCCACCACAAGGCCGTGTTTGTTGAGGATACCGCCGAAGGCTCTATATACTACGAAAACGGCACCAAACTTTGCTTTTACACAATGAACAATTACGCGATAGACGAGCCTATCGAAATCCGTATGGCTTGTGAAAATGGTACTGTACGCCTTTCTTATAACGACTGTACCATCTCTTACAATGACGGAACTGTGGAACAAGAGGTTAACCACCCTCAGGAGTTTGTGGCCTACAGCGGCGGCAAGCCCTATTGGGGTACCCAACACGCCATGCAGATTTATCATTTCTACCAAAGCCTTGCAGGTAAAGAGTCGCTGTTCTTATCGGGTCGCGAAGCACTTAAAATCCAAAAAATTATTTGCGACATTTACAAAAACAACGACAATCCCTTTTAATATCCGACTGCTTGTGATATTTTTCGCAAGCAGTTGCTTTTTTATCTCTATTAACTATATGTTTTTCTTGAAGATTTATTACTCTTGTGCTAAAATATTCGGGAGAGTATTGCGAGGTGTTCTTTATGGAAATTAATGCAACCTTTATTTTCGGCTTGCTTTCTACCATAGCGGCGCTTATGTCTATGCAGTTTAAGGATATGCGGCTTGTGCTGATATGCCAAATTATCTGCAACGGCACAGGTGCTGTAAGTTATCTGCTAACCCCCGAGGGCGGTTTATCCGGCTCTGGCATATACGCGATTGCTATTCTGCAATCGTTGGTGTTCTTTATTTTAAGATGCAAAAAAATAAACGAGCCACAGTATATAGCATATATTTTCGCAGCGGCATACCTTACCTGCTCTGTATTCACCTATCAGAAACCACTGGATGTTGTCCCCGCGCTTGCGGCACTTACCTGCGCTTTTGGTGTGGCTCAGAAGAACGCTTCCTTTTACCGACTGCTAATACTTGCAAACGGCATAATCTGGCTGATTTACGACCTGCTTTTACCCGCCTCTATTACTATGGCAGTATCGCATATTATAACCATTGCATCTGCCGTTTTAGGCATTGTGCGATTAGATATTTTAGCTAAAAAACAAAATTTAACGGAGAAAACCAATGAAAATAGGTAATCTTGAATTCTCGGGATACGCGGCATTGGCCCCTATGGCCGGCGTTGCCGACCGTGCTATGCGGGAGCTGTGTATGGGCTACGGTGCGGCATTTTGCGTCAGCGAGCTTATCTCTGCCAAAGGCATAACCCTTGGAGACCGAAAATCCAAAGAATTAATGGAATGCTTTTCGGCAGAAGCTCCAAAAGGTATACAGCTTTTTGGATACGAGCCAAAAACTATGGCAGAGGCGCTGCTTGTGGCCGAAAAGGAAAATCCCGCATTCATCGACATAAATATGGGCTGCCCTGCCCCAAAGGTTGCGGGCAATGGCGGCGGAAGCGCCCTTATGCGAGACCCAAAGCTTGCAGGCGAAATTGTTGCGGCCTGCGTAAAAGCGGCGTCGGTGCCGGTTACTGTTAAAATCAGAGCCGGATGGGATAGGCAAAATCTTACTGCAGTTGAGGTAGCAAAACGCTGTGAAGATGGTGGTGCCGCGGCAATAACCGTACACGGCAGAACCCGTGACCAGATGTATGCCCCACCTGTGGATTTAGATATAATTAAGGCGGTTAAAGAGGCGGTAAGCATACCTGTTATAGGCAACGGTGACATTGACTCCCCGAAAGCTGCCGCCAATATGTACGAATACACAGGCTGTGATTTTATAATGGTGGGCAGAGCCGCTATGGGCAGACCTTGGCTTTTCAGCCAGATTAATGCATATCTTCGCGACGGCACAATTCTTCCCGAGCCACCTTTAAGCGAGCGTATGCGAATAATGCTTAAGGAAATCGGGCTTATGATGGAGTATAAGGGCGACCACACCGCCCTGCTTGAGGCACGAAAGCACACCGGCTGGTATATGCGTGGGCTTCGCGGAGCCGCCACACTTCGCCGCAAATGTGCTGAAATCAACAGTTATGAGGACGTTATAGAGCTTTCACAGCTTGCCTTAATGCAAGAAAATGATAATTAATTTACAAAAACATATTGATTATAACCTGCGGTTATATTAAAATAGGTATGTAACCTAAAGTTTAGAAAGGACTTTTAATTATGGATAAGAATTTTGATTACGATCCGGATATAATAACTATGGAGGACGACGAAGGCAAGGAATATACCTTCGAGGTGCTTGACGCAATAGAGTTTGAAATGGGCAGATATTTGGCCCTTCTCCCCGTTTACGACGACCCGAAAGAACAGCTCGACAGCGACGGCGAGCTGGTTATAGTTAAGGTTGAAGAGGATAACGGCGAGGAATACTTTGTAGATATCGAGGACGACGACGAATACGAAACCGTATCCGAAGCCTTTATCGAAAGACTCCGCGATTTCTTCGAAATCGACGAACAGTAATCAGTAAAAACTCAAAAAGTGGGCTAAACCCCATCTGCGGAAGCCGGGGCTTCGGTTTATGGGGTGTGGCTGCTTGGCGAACTTCTATTTTCGGAATTTTTGGTCGTTTTCGACTGCGGTAATACTTTGTGTATTGCCAAAGGAGAAAGCGGGCAAAAAAACGAAAAGAGTGTTCGACACGTAGACTAAATCCCATAAACCGAAGCCTGCGTTGTACGTGGACTCTTGGTGGCTTTTATAACCCTACAAGTGATTTTTCGGGAGTCTTTTTGCTCTTACAGTGGAGCTGCAGGCCTTACGCCTTCGGGCGGTTCAAGGAAACATGAAGCTGTAAGGAAGGCACCCACCTGCTATATGGGCAGGTTATCATAAGCCCCTTACGGCAACGCGGGTGTTAACCAAACAAAAAACGTTCCATTCTGTTTAGAACGGAACGTTTTTTATTACACTGATATATTAAATTCACGGATTAGTATTTCGGTGATTTCGGAATTATTTAGGTTTTGGCGGAGTTCGGTTACTTCTTCCCCGGTGAACACCTTATATTCCCTGCCGTTAAGGGTTTTGCGGCCAAAGTCGGTTTTTATTGCCACCATAATATCCTTATTAAAAATAGAGTCGGGGTGCTTTTCGCAATAAAAGCTGGGGGTAACGAAGTCGACATCTATCTGCGGCTCTAAGGTAAAGGAATAAAACTGCCGCCATTCGCCCTTATACTGCTCTAAAATTACCCAGCCGAGAAAGCTGTCCCTCTCCAGCTTATAGGCTTCACCGAATTGTTGCTGAATTACTCCCTCTTCTAATTTTAATGGGTGTCTTGGGGCGGCACTGCCGATACCTACGTCGCAGATATAGGCACTATCTTCACACTCTACCAACAGAACCCTGTGGCGGCGAAGGGGAATTTCACTCTCACCCCGAAGGAATCTTGCGGCAAGATTTGTAACCTTGAAGCCCAATGCCTTTAAAAGCTCGCCAAAAAGACCGTTCACCTCGAAACAGTAGCCGCCGCGGTGATTTACCACGATTTTTTGAAACAAGGCTTCTGTGCTAAGGTTAAGGGGTTTTCCGTTAACAATATCCAGGTTTTCGTAGGGAATCTTAGTAACGTGGCTGTATTGAAGCGCGTTCAAAAGCTCGATTCCTTTTAATCCCTTTACGCTTTCTGTTAAGCCCAAACGTTCAAGGTATAATTCGGTGTTCAAAGCTACCAACTCCTTTGTAAATAAAATAACAGTTTTTTTGTATCGTGTCAACAAAAAACACCAACCAAAATTGGTTGGTGTTTTAGTTTTAACTTAAGCTAAGATTAGTCTGCTACGTAGGGAAGCAATGCAACTGTACGAGCACGCTTGATAGCTACGGTAAGTTCACGCTGGTGAGCAGCACAAGTGCCGGTTACACGGCGGGGAAGAATCTTGGCACGCTCGGAAATGAACTTACGAAGACGGGCTACGTCTTTGTAATCTATAACTTCAACACGGTCAACGCAGAAGTGGCAAACCTTTTTACGGCCCTTTCTGCGGACAGGTCTATCCATCTTTTCCATGGTTTAAGCCTCCTATATTAGTATTTACACTCAAATTTCGAGATTAGAACGGCAAATCGTCGTCGCCGGGGAGGGTTGAGAAATCCTCGGCACCGGTGTTAGAGAACGACGGAGCCGGTGCGGCAGCACCCTCTTGGAAAGTGGGAGCAGCAGCGGCGGAAGCATCTCTACGCTCTGCAAAATGAACGTTGTTGGCAACAACCTCGAAAGCTGTTCTGTTATTACCGTCTTTATCGGTATAACGGCGGGTCTGAATAGAGCCTTCTACAGCAACTAACTGGCCCTTTTTGAACCATTTAGAAACAAATTCAGCCCTTTGACGCCAGGCAACTATGTTTATAAAATCGGTCTGTCTTTCTTCGCCGTTTTTATAAGCACGGTCTACAGCCAGGGTGAAGCTGGTAACAGGGATATTAGAACCTGTGTATCTGAGTTCGGGGTCAGCAGTAAGTCTGCCCATTAAAATTGCAGTGTTAAGCATTGTTAGACACTTCCTTCTTTTTAAAATTACTTTCGATTACTTTTTAACGATTAAGGTTCTTAATACGCCATCGGTAATCTTAGCAACACGGTACATTTCTTCGGGGAAAGCCTCGCCTGCCTCGAAGTTGTAGAGTACGTAGTATGCTTCGGTCTCGTAGTTGATTTCGTAAGCTAAGCGACGCTTGCCCCATGCATCAACACTTTCGAGAGTACCGTTTGCCGCAATCAACTGCTCGAATTTCTCCTGCAGTGCTGTAGCGGCTTCCTCACCGTTTTTGAGTGTGAACACCATAACGGCCTCGTATTTGGTAGTCATCTAATTGCACCTCCTTCTGGACTATTGGCTACGCAATTTTGCGCAGCAAGGACGCTAATTTATTTTGCGCAACTGACATTATACCACAATAAATTAGTGAAGTCAATTACTTTTTTAATCTGTTGTTGTATCAGATGATGTAGCAGGTTCTGTATTGGCGGCCTCGCTTGAAGTGGTAGATTCAGGCTCTGTAGGTTGGCTCGCGGCAGGTGTAGATGTGGTTGGGGTTGATATTACCGAAGATGTAGCCTGCTGGCTTGAGGTTGACGGTGTGGATGTACTGCCGGAATCAGAGGTGGTTGCAGAGGGCGCCGAGCTTGCTACAGGTTGCGGACCCTTACTAATAACAATAGTAACCTTTCCAAGTATTGTTTCGCCCTTTCTCGGGGTGGTTTCAATTACTCGGTTTTTGGCAACGTTGCTGTAACGCTTTTCGATGCTGTATTTAACACCGTTTCTCTTAAGATATCTAACTGCATCGTCCTCTAACCAGTTAACAAGAGAAATCATAATGGGGGGTTCACCACGGCTTACAACAAGCTGAATAATTTCGGTGTTGTCTACCTTGGCACCTGGGGTTACCGACTGCTCAATAACAATGCCCTTATCGATAACTTCGGAATATTCTTCTTTAATGGTGAACTGATATGCGCTGTAGTCCATATTACCCTTGATTTCTTCGTTATAATCCATACCTACGAAATCTTCCACAACTATATCTTCAATTTCCATATAATAAGAAAGTTCAACCTTAGATTCAATGCTAACCATTGAACCTCCCTTGGGTTCCATTTCAAACACTCGGTCTTCGTCTACACCAAGCTTGGTAACGCCGGTACCAACAATATTTTCGGGAAGGAAGCCCAGCTCAAGCAGTGCAACTCTGGCTTCAAGATAGCTGGTTTTATCTTTTAAGAAATTGGGCAATTTAACCTCTTTCGGGCCTAAGCTTACATACACTTTAAGGGTGTCTTCAACACCGATTTCGGTGCCGCTTTTGGCTTCCTGCTTATAAATAGCACCGCGGCGATACTTACTGTTATGCTCTTTCCCAACAACCTCTAACTGAATGTTGCCAAAGCCCTGTTCTTTATAGTAATCCATAACCTCTGCACAGGTTTTTCCGGTAAAGTCTATTACCTTTGCTACCTCGTCATCGTCATTAACAATATAACGGCTGTTGGTTTCTACCGATAAATCGGCACCGTTAGGATTGTCTTTACTGCCGGAATTAAGGCCTTTAACCACAAAAATTGCAATAATTATAAGCAGAACTGTGGCGGTAATTGCAATGGTAAGCACGCCATATTTCTGGAAGAAGGTGCCGCCTTTTGCAGGTGATTCGGCACGATTGGTGGCAGCAACGCCGTCTGCAACAAGAGCCTCTTTAAAAGCATTGATAGAGTTTGTTCTGTTTTCAGGCATTATCTGCAACGCATTAGCAAGAGCAGCCAAAACTGATTTGGGCAGCTCTTCAGCCATTTTGGCAGGTACAGTCATATTATCGTGAGATACACGCTCGGTTGCTTCTGGCGGAGGGTTGCCGATAATTGTGCGGAAAAGGGTTGCCGCCAAACCGTAAACGTCGGTCCAGGGGCCGGATTTTGCGTCGAATCCATACTGCTCTATTGCGGCAAAGCCGGGGAAAAGGCGAGCCGGAATATCGCTGCGGGCAGTTCTGGCCGAAGCAATACAAAAGCCGGTAATTCGCACCTTACCATCTCTGCCAACAATAAGGGTTTCGGGGCTTAAGCCTCTGTGGATAATATTGGCCGAGTGAAGCTGACCCAGCACGGGGAACAGCGGTAAAAACAGACTTCTTGCCTGTTCCCAGGTAAGCTGGCCGCCGTTGCGAAGTAAAAATTCACGCAGGGTTATTCCCGACACATTTTCGGTGATGTAATATGCGGTGTTTCCTGCTTCAAAAATATCTATAACGTTAAGAAGGTTCGGATTTCCTTTAAAACTTGACAAAGAACGTGCCAGCTCTAAAAAGCTTAGCAATGCCTCGTTAAAGCTGAAGGCATTCTCTTTTTTTACATCAACCGTTCCGTTAGCGTTACGCTCGCAAAGGCCCGCGGGGAAAAATTCCCTTATTCTAACGCTTTCACCGGTTTCGGTATTTTTGCCTATGTAGGTGATACCCTCACCGCCGGAATCCAGCACCTTACCTATAACGTATTTTCCAAGCAAGGTTCTTACCGGCAGCCCTGCACCGTTATCGGGAGAAAGATTATCGTATCCACAAACAGGACAGATTTGCTCCTCTCCAATATTGCTCATACAACCCATACAAATTCCTTTTGTAAAGTCCATATTCGCGCTTCCTTTCTTTCTATTACAAGCATTTATGCTGTGCATTAAAATTCTATTAAAGTATTATACCACAAATGTCAAGAAAAATCTACCTGCAGTTATTTCATCTCGTCTATCGTAAGTCGATAGCTACCCAAAAACTCTTTTATAAAAATATCGGCCTCGGGACACTCCAGCTCGCCTATGGCAGAAAGGGTGCTCTGTTCGGCAATTTTGAATTCGTCGTTACCCATTCTTCCCTCTTCGATGCATTTTATAAGTGCAGATATCTTATCGGCCGCCCTTACTATTTTTGCGTAATCGGCATCGGCTTCGTTGTAAAGTGGCTTATACTCTTCCCTTAAATCCTCGGGAAGAAGCTCCAAAAGCTTTTCAGCGGCAGAGTTTTCAATCTCCTTATAAACCGACTTTATCTGTTCGTTCTTGTATTTTATCGGTGTTGGAAGGTCACCGGTGATAATCTCTGTGGTATCGTGAAACATTGCAAGCACTGCGGCATGCTCGGCATTAAGCCTTCCACCAAGCCTTAGGTTATTTATTTTACACAAGGCGTGAGCAATAAAAGCTGTTTCCAAGGAATGCTCCGACAGATTTTCTTCCCTTACATTGCGCATTAAACCCCAACGATTTATATGCTTCATTCTGGATAGCATTGCGAAATAATGAAACGACATAACGAATTTCCTCTCTATCGTTAAATAAACGGCACAAAAAACTAAAATGTGACAAGCTTTGGCTATTGAATAACGTGGCAGAATTTGCTATAATACATTGTAATATATTATTATTCATTTTTCAATAGATAATTTCTTTCCAACCCGGAGGCTATATATGAAACCAATCACCTTAAATCGAAACCAAAAGCCAATGCATTGGCAGGTGCTGCTATTAGCGGCGCTTACTGCGGCGGCCTTCTTTATTCCCTACATCGTTATGGGAGAGGGTTATTTTCTGTTTTACGGCGATTTCAACGTTCAGCAGGTACCCTTTTACCAGCTTTGCCACAAAGCAATTCGCGAGGGTAACATAGGCTGGAACTGGTTTACGGATTTGGGTGTTAATTTTATCGGCTCTTATTCCTTCTACCTTTTAGGCAGCCCATTTTTCTGGATTACCCTTCTGTTCCCAAACAGCTTCCTACCCTATCTTATGGGGCCACTGCTTATAGTTAAATTTGCCTTGGCGGCGCTTACCGCATACCTTTTCCTAAGGCGGTTTGTTCGCAATTCCGAAAGTGCAGTGCTTGGCGGAATTCTTTACGCATTTTCGGGTTTTTCGGTTTATAACATCTTTTTTAACCACTTTCACGAGGCAATAATTGTATTTCCGCTGTTACTTTTAAGCCTTGAAATGCACATAACCGAACGTAAACGCGGCGTTTTCGGCTTAATGGTGTTCGTATGTGCATTAACTAACTATTTCTTCTTTTTCGGAATGGTTGTTTTCTGCGTAATTTATTGGTTTTTACGCACCACTCACCGTTGCTGGAAGCAAAGCCTTCGTTGCTTTTTAACCCTTGCGCTTGAGGCGGTGCTGGGGCTTCTTATGGCAATGGCCCTGCTTATGCCCACAATACTTTCGGTTTTGCAAAATCAACGTATTTCAAGCGTTAATCTTGGCTACGATTCCTGGCTTTACGGCAGGGTTCAGATTTATGCCAACATTTTTGAAATTTTCTTCTTCCCACCGGACATTCCTGCCCGACCTGTTTTCTTCCCCGGTGCCGATATTAAGTGGTCTTCTATGGGAGCCTGGTTACCCCTGTTTAGTATGGTTGGTGTTTTTGCCTTTGTAAAGGCAAAAAAGAAAAACTGGATAAGCCGCTTGCTGAAAACCTGCCTTGTTATGGCTTTTGTTCCTATTCTCAACTCTGCTTTCTATATGTTTAACAGCGCCTACTATGCCAGATGGTATTATATGCCCATTCTTATTATGTGCCTTGCCACGGTTATGGCGATTGAAGACCCGGAAATAGATTGGAACTCTTCTTGGAAATGGGTTTTCGGTATTACCGCAGTAACCACCCTTATTGTAGGTTTGTGGCCTGCAGGGAAAGACGAAAAGGGCAAAATTACCCATTTGGGAATTTACTCCTACGATTCAGAATCCAGTGTCTATGTGCAACGGTTCTGGATAACCTGCGCCATTGCCATAGTTTCATTGCTGGTTCTGGGCTTGATGCTCAGATACTGGCGAAAATATCATCTTACATTTTTAAAATCCTCCCTTACTGCGGTATGTGTTATAGCCGTTATTTATTCTGCCGTGTTTATAGGCTGTGGTAAAACCCACTCTTACGACGTTAAGGGAGAAATTATCCCCGACCTTATTGAGGGTAATTTAGAACTTGAGGGCGACCCCGATACCTTTAGAATCGATTGCTACGACTGTATGGATAACACAGCTATGTTTTTGGGGTATTCCAGCATTAACGCCTTCCATTCAATCGTGCCCGGATCGGTAATGGATTTTTACGAATATGTAGGAGAAGAGCGTTCGGTTGCCAGCCGACCCGAAACCGAAAACTATGCACTGCGTTCACTGCTTTCGGTAAAATATCTTATTAATAGGGTTGATGGTGACAGCTTTGTTGAAGACGGAGAGCCGATTATGCCGGGCTGGAGCTTCCAAAAGCAGGAAAATAACTTTAACGTATACCAAAACGAAAACTATATTCCCTTCGGATTTACCTACGATTACTACGTTTCTAAAGAAGACTGCGACACGGTTTACGAAAACGAACGCGCGAATATGATGCTGAAGGCACTTGTTCTCGATGATGAACAAATTAAAAAATATGCAGATAAATTGGGTCTTATTAATGTGACCAACGACGAGTACTATCTTGACACAATTTCTTACGAAGATGACGCCAAAGAGCGCGCACTGAGTGCCGCCCACTATTTCTCTCACGACAAAAAGGGATTTACTGCCAAAATTCACCTTGAAAGAGATAACCTGGTATTTTTCTCGGTGCCTTACGAAGAGGGCTGGACCGCCTATGTAAACGGCAAACCCGCAAAAATTGAAAAGGTTAATGTAGGCTTTATGGCGGTGGTGGCCGAAAAGGGCAAAAACACAATTCGCTTTGTTTACCACACCCCCGGCCTTAAAATCGGAGTTGTTATTTCTGTAAGTGCTGCCTTTATATTTGTGGTTTATCTGCTACTGATTAAACAATGGCGCAAAAGGCACCCAGCGGTATACAGCGGCCAGTGGCCCGAGGGCGAAGAGCTGGTGAAATATTGGGAAAGCCACCCGACCCTTGCAGTACCGCAAAACGATACAAAGTGCGAAAGCACAGAAGAAGCAACAGATTTTGAGGATTATAATTCCGACGACACGGCAATAGATTTAGATGCTCTGCACAAATTTATCGACGAGCCTCGAGGATAATGGCCAGAGTTAACACCTTTAAGGAGATTGAATATGCCAAGGTTTTTCAAAGAGTATTTTAAGGAAAATCCCGTAATAGACGGCGACGACGGGCGGCATATTGCCCGTTCACTCAGAATGCGTGTGGGCGAAAAATTAACCGTCTGCGATACTTGCGGTGTTGATTACCACTGCGAGATTTCCGAAATATCCGAAAACTGTATTAAGCTTAATATTTTAGAAGAAACCCAAAATCAAACCGAGCCAACGGTTGCGGTAACCTTGTTTCAATGCAACCCAAAAGGAGACAAGCTTGATTCTGTTGTTCAAAAAGCGGTAGAGCTTGGGGTGGCGGAAATTGTGCCGGTTATTTCGGAGCATTGCGTTTCCCGACCCGACGAAAAATCGGCCAAAAAGAAAAAGGAAAGATTGCAACGAATCGCCGACGAAGCCGCCAAGCAATCCGGTAGAGGCAGGTTGCCCAAAATAGGCGAATTTATAAGCTTTAATGCTTGCTGTCAGCGCCTTAAAAACTTCGACAAAAGCATTTTGTTTTACGAGTTAGGGGGAAAACCCCTGAAAGAGCTTATAACCGAAGCTTCCGGCAGTATTGCAATTCTTATTGGCCCCGAGGGGGGCTTTTCAAAAGAAGAGGTTGCAAAAGCCACCGAAGGCGGTGCCGAAATTGCAACCCTGGGACCCCGAATTTTGCGCACCGAAACTGCGCCCCTGGCGGCTCTCAGCGGCATTATGCTACTAACTAACAATATGAATTAATGGCTAAAGGTTTTAACCTTGCCATATAAAGGAGAAATACACTATGTCAGCAAAACAATTAAGAACACCCGCCGCGGGCGACACCGTGGCAACAATGCACACCAACCACGGGGATATTAAAATTCTTATGCTTCCTGAATTTGCACCTAAAGCCGCCGAGAATTTTATTACCCACGCAAAAAACGGCTATTACAACGGACTTATTTTTCACAGAGTTATTAACGATTTTATGATTCAGGGCGGTGACCCTACGGGTACCGGTTGCGGCGGTGAATCTATCTGGGGTACAAGCTTTTCCGATGAATTCCACCCCGAGGCTCACAACCTGCGTGGCTCACTTTCTATGGCAAATTCAGGCCCCAACACAAACGGCAGCCAGTTCTTTATTGTTCAGGCTAAATCTGTGCCGGCACAGATGCTGGGCCAAATGAAGGAGATGCCCGATTCCTTCCCCGAAGATATTGTAAAAGCTTACGCCGAAATGGGCGGCACACCCTGGCTTGACTACCGCCACACGGTATTTGGTCAGGTAACCGAGGGTATGGAGATTGTAGACGAGATTGCAGCCGTAGCCGTTGGCGCTGCCGACAAGCCCTTGGAAGATGTTATTATAGAGAGTATCGACGTTGAAACATTATAAAGATTTATATAAAGCTGCTTTCGAAATTTTAGGTGATTTAACCCCTTTAAAAACAGATTGCGGCAGCCTTTGCGACGCCGCCTGCTGTAAAGGCGACCAGACAACAGGTATGCGGCTTTTTCCGGGGGAAGAAACACCCTTTAAGGTTATCGAGGGCGAAGGCCTAAGGCTTTGTGTTTGCGGCGGTAAATGTACAAGAAGCTACCGTCCCCTTGCCTGCAGAATTTTTCCGCTTTTTCCCGTGGTGCTTGAAAACGGCAGAATTTCTGCCGAAATCGACACCCGTGCCCTGCGGCTTTGCCCCTTGGCAGAAAACGCCGAAATGGTTAAATTTAATAAGGATTTTATCACCGCTGTAAGGCGGGTTGGCAGGCTTTTATACCGCCACGAAGAATGCCGCCAATTTTTAATTGAAACTTCCAAAGAAATAAAACAATACAAAGCCCTTTCGGGTTACAACCAAAAACTTTCTAAAAGAAAATAGGTATGTTATTATGGAAAATTTATTGTTTAGCCTTGGTATTGAAGGAACAAACCTTCACCCAACCTATTGCGGATTACCCGAAACATCCGCCATATCCAACAACACCTACCAAATTAAAAAGTGCCCCCATATCGAGGTAAAATGTGTGGCAGAGGAATTCGAGCACACCTCCTCAAAACGACAACGCAACACCGTGAAAAACAACGGCGAAAGCACCGAATACATCAACCTTATTTCTTCGGGATCTGTGGCACTTCCCGCAGGCGAATTGCCCTGGTACCACAAGGATAAATACCGCGTTCACTTTTGCCAAAGCAGTTGGCAGGGCGAAGGTCAATGGAGCTGTGCCAACTTAGACCAATTGGGTATTACCGAGGTAGGGTCTATCAGAACCTGGCGCGCGGCCGAATTTTCCTCTATAGGCAGTTGGAGCACCAACCAGTACTACCCCCTTATTTACGTGGAAGATTTGGAAAATGGTAAAACCTGGTTTTTCGAGATGGAAAGCTCGGCAAGCTGGCAAATAACACTCTGCATCGATTATGTAGACGGTGCCGACAGGCTTTTAGTTTCGATGAACTCTGCAAGCATTTGGAACGATGGCTGGTGCAAGACCTTGAAGCCCGGCGAAAGCTACACCACAGAATCCTGCGTTTGGGGCTGTGCAGATGGAGATATTAACGATGCAGTACGAGAGCTTATCAAATACAAGCGCCAAATTTCACTTACCCCTGCGGGTTTACCTGCCCCATTGGTTTTCAACGATTATATGGGCTGCCTTTGGGCACTTCCTACCGACAAAAAGCTGATTCCCGTAATTGATAAGGCGGCAGAGCTGGGTGCCGAATACTTTTGCATTGATGCCGGTTGGTTCTTAAGTGCCGACCACGAAGAAAGTATAAAGCTGGGCCAGGGTAACGGACTTTGGTATCAATACGACCCACTGTTTGGTGAACTTGGCTTCGACGGAATTATAGACTACATAAAGTCTAAGGGCATGAAGCCCGGTATATGGCTTGAAATTGAAACCTTCGAAATGCACGTGAGAAACGAAAAGCTTGACAAAAGCTGTATTTTAACGCGTAACGGCGGGAACATTGAAGCTCCCCGTACCTTCCTTGATATGAGAAACCAAAAGGTAAGGGACTACCTTATGTCGGTGTTCGACTACCTTTACAAAAAAGGCATTAGATTTATAAAAAACGATTACAACCGTAATATTGGTGCAGGCTGCGACTGTGAAGAGGGTAATTTCAGCTTAGGCCTACTTGAGCACAGCCACGCAGTATATAGCTTTTTTGACGAGGTAAGGGCAAAATACCCCGATATACTTATTGAAAACTGCGGCAGCGGCGCCCAAAGAGCAGATGGCGAAATTATGCGTCACTTTAATATGATGAGCACCAGCGACCAGATGGAATACTACAAAAACCCTTCAATAATTTCGGGCACTTTGCTTTGCCAGCTTCCCGAAAAGGCAGAAGTATGGACCTACCCATACTCCATCCCCTACCTGAAACGTGATATGAATTATCAGGACTATTTCACCGAAGAGTGGATAGCCGCCCGAACCGACGGTGAAGAAACGGTTTGCAATATGGTAACGGCAATGTTAGGCACTATGTATATGTCAGGCCACCCCGACTATTGCGACGAGTATAACTTCGCCCTTTATAAAGAGGGTGCAGCACTTTGGAAGGAGCTTCGCGATTTTATTTGCAAGGCCTATCCCATTTACCCCACAGGCACCTTCAGAATGGTGGACGAAGGCATTTTTACCTGCGGCCTTACAAACGAAGAGGGCAGCGAAATTCTGCTTGCTGTGTGGCGAATCGGCGGTGAAAATTCCACTGCTGCCATTGACCTTTCAAAATGGGTTAAAAATGGTATGGAATGCCGCCAGATCTACCCCGAAAAAGGCTTCGATATTCCCTACTGTTACGATAGTCAAAAGGGAATTTTGACGGTTAAGATGGAAAAGCCGAACACCGCAAGATTATTTAAAATAGGTTAATACTAAGAAAAGCTCTGAAAGCATTAAACTTTCAGGGCTTTTACACGTATGGAGGTTTTATAATTTTCGATTAAGTTAAGTACAAACTGTTGACTTTATTGTAAAATATGCTAAACTATATATGTATACATATATTCTTTTAAGGAGAGTGTAAAATGAAAACAACAAAACGTATTTTGTCCATCGCTTTAAGCCTTGTAATGGCATTTGGTTGTTTCTCGGTAATCCCCTTTGTGGCTTCCGCAGATGCAAACAGCAACCTTACCATTATTGAGCCCGTTTTAGCAGAGGGCAAAACCAACACCGAGTCAGGCTATACTTGGGCTCAAAAAGCCGAAAAGCTTTATGCCGGTGCATCTCTTGCAGAAACCACCCTGCAGGTAGACAATATCTACGACAGTACCCTCAAAGCACTTGGAGAAAACAATCTTATCACAAGTGTTGTTGGTACAGGTTCCCTTGGCGGCACCAAGGCCTATGACCTTGCGAAGGTTACCGACGGTGACATTTACGACAGAACCGGTAGTGATACTGCCGACTACACAACCGGATTCACCTTCCCCTCTCGTACTGCAGAACCCTTGGGTCGCAACCGTTTCGGCACCGACACCTACGACGCCACCATCACCGTTACCTTGGATGGTTACAAAGAAATCGACACCATTTATGCCTTTGCTCACCCCGGCACAAATATTGCCTGGAGTACATATAAAATCTACGTTGGCAACGACCCCGACACCCTTTATAGCGATGCCAACGAGGTAGCTTACTTCGACTATTACGAAGCATATAAGAACACCGACACCGTTGCCTGGTCTCTTAACGGCACCCACAACGGCAGCGGTACCGACCGTCGTTCTGAGGGTCAGATTTGGAGGTTCACAGGTGAAAAGCCTATAGGTAAATATGTTGGCTACAAAATTTACCACGGTGAGGTTGGTTACCCCACCCGTATTGACCTTTACGACATCGGCGTTTTCGGTGACACCGCCTATACAATAGATGCAGGCAGCAATTCCGCCGAAAACATTGATGCTATAACCGTGAAATCCCCTTATATGCCCTTTAACCTAAAGGTTTCTGATATTACCCCTACATATCTCTACGAAAACTATGCAGATAAAAACTCAATCTCCAAAATTGAATTTATCCGCAACGGTGAGGCGGCTTATAACGATGCCGCAACCACCGAAGTACAAAGCGAAGCATCTGCCTTCGACAGAATGACCGACGGCAAGATTTACGACGCTTCGGGCACCGACCCCTATCACTCCGGTCTCGGCTGGTATGGACAAAGCACAATCCAGCTTGGTGACTACTACTACACAGGTGATAAGTACCACCTGGACCGTGTGGCAGAGCAAGGCGAAAACTACGACGCCAAGTTTATTATGACCCTCGATGGCGAAACCCTAATTGACACCTTCTACTTTATAGGTCATATCCGTGCACATCTCACCCCCACCACCTACAAGGTGTTTGTGGGCAACGATAAAGCTAACCTTTTCTCGGCCGGCAACGAGGTTGCGCTTTTTGACTATGCTAAATACACAAGCAATTCAAACGCAAAGCTTAACGGCGCTAACTATTCCGAGGGTCAAATCTGGACCTTCTCAGGCGATAACAAGCCCCAGGGTAAATACGTTGGCCTTGTGGTTTACGATGCCGCCTGCAACTCCAGCTACCCCAGCTTCCTTGAAGTCGCCGAGCTTGGTGTTTGCGGTAAAAACCTTACCCCCGTTAACAATATGGTTACATCAGACACCGATTTGCCGGAAATTTCTTCTAATTACAAAGTAAGCGTTAAAGCTACCAATATCACTCCCGAATTCTTCACCGAAGAAAAGGTGAACAACAACATTCTTAAAAACGGTAGCTTTACCGCTACCAACAACGAAGGTGCTGTCGTTACAGGCTCCGGCTCCCTTGCCGGTATCACCGACGGCGGCATCGACACCGCGGGCACTTATACAAGTGGCTCATTCTGGTACTCTTACAACAGCCTTACCGACGATGCTGTTCCGCAGGGCTACTTAACCTTTACGCTTGACAGCGTTTACAGTCTTAATGAGCTTTCAATTATTGGTTCACCCCGAGCCAACACCGCTTTTGTTCATTACGAGGTTTATGCTTCCAGCGATGAAGAAAACCTTTACGATGCTTCAAATTTCGTTTCATCCTTCAAGTATGACGGATATGCAGACAGTTCTACCGCAGGCAAGCTTAACACCGTTAATAACAGCAAGAATTCCGAGGGTCAGATCTACACCTTTACAGGCGAAGAAAAGCCTATGGCAAAATATGTTGGTATAAAGGTGTTAGACGGTTCATTAACCTTCCCCGGCTGGGCTTATCTGGCAGAAGTTAATATTCAAGGCTCAGACTCCGTTATAGAGTTAGACACTTCCAATCTTAACGACGAAACTACAATAGTTCCCGTAACCGAGAATGCACTTTGCGGCCGTCCCTATTCCTTTAAGGTAGATGTTAAAAACGGCGGCACAGCCACCAAGGCTTATGCCAACGGCGTTGAACTCGCCAAGGCTGATAACATATTCACAATTCCGGCTTTGGAAAAAACCACGGTAATCACCGTAGAAACCGACCGCGACCAGTTCGCCACAAAGAACGGTATATGGAACGGACTTAACCTGAACCTTGGTTCTGCTTCCTACGGCACCAACATTTGGGATGGCGACTATGTGGTTCACGAAACTGCAATGTTCTGGAGCACCAGAACCACCGCAAAGCTTCTCTACCCCATTGAGAATATTGTTACAATTCGTTCTTATGATTTTAAAGAAACCTATTGGGTTGGTGAAGACTTTGAGATTGTTGACGGACAGTTAAAGGTTCTTGAAGGCTCCAGAATGCCCGTATTTGAAACAACCTACGACACAGTAGAATATACACGTGACGCAGATGAATTTGGTATTAACTGGCAGAACAACCAGTGGAAATATCAGGTTCGTGTAACCTATACCTACAGCGGCACTTGGGAAGACACCACCTACAATGTGGCTCCCGAAGGCAAATTAAACGATATTTCTAAATTCCACCGCAAGGCTCAAAGCGGCGAAGATACCACCGTGTTGTTCCTTGGCGACAGCATCTCGGTTGGTTGTAACTCCAGCGGTCTTTACCAGCCAACCTACGGCTTCTATGATGCAGACGGTGATGGCAAGTTAGATTACGACCTACCCGCCTCACAACTTAAAGAAAAGTATCAATATTATTACAACTGCTTCGGCTTAACTAAAGTTCCCGAATGGGGTAACAACTCCTGGGCTTATCAGGTTGTTGAAGGTCTTAAAGAAAAGTACAATAACGATAATATCAAAATGGTTAACAAGGCCGTTGGTTCCACCGCCAGCCCCTGGGGTTCAGAAACCGAAAATCTCGACTTCTTCCTTAATGGCGTTAACCCCGACCTTGTGTTCATAGGCTATGGTATGAACGAAAGCGGTAGAACATCTCTTAATGCCGAGCTCAAAGTAATCATCGATTACATTCGCGAAATCAATCCCGATTGCTCGGTTGTTCTTGTATCTGCTTTTGTTCCTAACTATAACTCAACCAATATCGACAACAACTTAGACACTCAAGAAGCTTCCTACTACGAGCTTCTTGAGGAATACGACAACATTACCATTGCGCCTGTAAACTCTGTATATCATTCCTTACAGACCGTTAAAGACCCTGCCGACTACACCGCTAACTGCTACAACCACCCCAACGATTTTGGTTCAAGCATTTATGCTTCAACCATTCTTGCAACCCTTTCGGGCGAGGTTGAGGTAGCTCCTGCTGTTACGGTTAGCTTTACCGATAATTTGGGCAACGTTGTTCACACAGTTGAAGGCTACGGCTCGGTTACAGTTACAGCCGAAGATTTAGAGGCCGCCGCATCTAAGCTTCCCTTGATATTCGGCTATGAATTCACCGCCTGGAACGACGAGATTGAAACCACCGACACCGACAAAACCTTAAAAGCTATTTACACTAAATCTACCGCTACTAAGTACGTTGTTAAAGCTACCGATGGTGAAGATTCCTACGAAGGCCGCCACGCCTTTGATGCCGCCGTTACTGTTAAGGCCTCCGGTGAAGGCTTCAGCTACTGGAAAGATGCAGACAGCGGCAAGGCACTTTCTAACAAAGCAGTTTACACCTTCTTTGTTCCCGGCGACATTACCCTTGAGGCTGTTTATAACGACGACGAGAACAAGGCAACCGAAGTTGTAATTAACTCCGCTGTTCAAAAGCAACTAAGAAGCGATGGTAAATATAACCTTTACTTCCTTGGTGAAACTGCAGTTCCCGAAGGCGCAACAGTTAACACAATCGGTATTACCTACACCGACGTTGAATCGGCAACCGGACTACTTAACACAACCGTTACCAATATGGCTGAACGTGTTGTTTCAGCTACAGCAGACGTGAAGTTCAGCGACGGCGCGGTTATGATAATTCTTCAGGGCGTTGCAAAAGACAGAACACGTTACGCTAAGCTTTACGTAACCTACACATTAAATGGTGAAACCATCACCGCTTACTCAGACCACGTTGCCACCGGCAGCACCGCAGAATAATTTTTTGGGAAGGAGAAAACAACAATGAAAGATTACCAGAAACCAGAGCTTCAGATAGTTGCTTCCCTGCCCGCAGAATACTGCGCAGTAACAGAAGTTGTAAGCGAAGCACACGGCGACAGAACCATAGTTAATGTTGAGGATCTGTTAGGCTAATAATTAAAAGCCCAAAAGAACCTGCAAGGCAAATGCTTTGCAGGTTCTTTTTATATTCTACTTATTTTTTTGTTTTGGCCGCGTCGCTTGCGGAATAGGCACCATAGTAGTTTTTGCCCTCTACGGTTTTGTATGCCCGCACGCGGAAGTAATAGGTTTTGCCTTTTTTAAGGCTTTTCTTTGTATAAGAGGTATTGCTTGAGCCCTTTATTTCGGCAACCCTTTTCCACTTACCGTTTTTAGAGGTTTTCATATATACCCTATAGCCGGTTACGTAACCCTGCTTTTTCCAGGTTATTTTGGCGGTGGTTTTGGTTTTGCCCACAGCTTTAAGAGATTTTGTTTTGTCGGGGTTCCAGTTTGTTTTATATTCGCACTTATTCTCTTTAAAATGCTTAATAGCACCATAAGCGTCGGACTTTATGTAATAGGTGGTGTTGCCTGTGTATTTATTCTGGCAGGAAGTGGGACTGAACTCTATATCTTTATTTCCAATATATACACGGCGCAGGTCGGGGCAGGAGGATAGGTTAACTGCATGCACATATTTAACGCTTTTTGGCAGATATATAGACTTTACTCCATCTAAATCATATAAGCAATAATCGGCAATATACTTGGTGCCGGATTTAATTTTTATTGAAGTTTTAGGTGTTTTCGGAGCCTTGTAGCAAAGCGCCAGCTTATCAATATACACCATACCGCTTTTTACGTTATTAACAAGGGCTGTATTATCAAAAGATGTGGCATACACCTTGCTTGGATACCCAGTAAAAGATACGTCGCTAAGAGAAGTGCAATCGAGGAATGCGGCATAATCAATCAAGTCTACTTTGTAAAAGCGAATATTTTTTAAGGCACTGCACTTTTTAAAGGCGGAGTGGCCTATTTCTTCTGCCTGCCACAAGGTGTTGCTTGTAATTCCGTATTTATTAAGTGAAACCAAGTCGTAGCACTTATAAAAGGCCATATTTTCTATTTTTTCTACCTGCTCTAAATGTGCCATTTTAAGCTTTCTGCAATTACTAAAGGCATAAGAACAAACAGTTTGGCAGGTGTCGGGCAACGCCGCCTGCTCTAAAACAGAGCATTGTGCAAAGGCGGCAGAGCCAACAAAAAGAATCTTTCCAAAATCTACCTGTTTTAAATTCTTGCAGGAATAAAACGCGTGGCTTCTTATCTCATCTACCCTTAGGGGGATTTCTACGTTAGTTAAGTTATTACAATGGGCAAATGCGTATTCCCCTATACTTGTTGCTTTTTCTACCTTTGGAAATTTCTTTAGATTTGATTTTAAAAATGCAGCTATAGGAATTTCTGTAACCTTACTTATGTTGTCTACCTTTTCCACCTGTGAACCATAAAAAGCACCGGGGTAAATGGTGTTTACGTTTTTAAGGTCTGCACTTTTTACCTTAGTGTTCGCAAAGGCATACATTCCCACCTTGGTAACGGTTTCGGGCAGAGTGAATTCCTGGGTGGTTTTTCCTGCAGGGTAACGGAGAATTTCGGTTTTGGTCTTGTTGTAAAGTACGCCGTCTTCCGCCGAAAAATAAGGGTTATCCTCAGCCACCTTAAATTCGGTAATACTGCCCATAGAAAGGCTTGGAATGGTATACATATTAACTACATCAATTATGCCCGAGTAGACCTCGTCTTCTCCCCAGCGTGCCCAGTATTCATCCCAACCTTCTTCATCTCCACCGTATTCGTCGTAAAAATAATCGCTGATATCTCTTACGGTTTTTGGAAAGGTTACCGAATTAACCTTTCTGGTGGCAAAAAGCGTTGGTTCGAAATCGAAATATGCATCGCCTACACCTACCACAGTTTTTCCGTCGACAGTTTCGGGAATAATAACATCTAAATCGGTTCCCTTATATTCAACCAACACAATTTCATTATTTGCGTCATCCAGGGTTAAATATACCCATTTGCGGTCGGAAGAATAGCTTTTCTCAAATGCTGCGAAATCTCTGGCGTGGGCAACAATAGGTATGCAACTGAACAAACTGCCAATAAGTGTGATTGTTAAAAGCAAAGATAGCAATCTTTTCATATTATTCTCTCCTTCAATCTACAATGTTTGTTAGAATTTTTGCCGGCTAACCTATAAACGATACTTTCTTTTTGGTTGTGACAGCTTTTCTGTAACTTTGTAAAGATTAACAAAATTAAAAGCCCTCGCTTGTATAGTATGCACAAGTAGGGACCTTAAAAAGAAAAACGGTGCGATTTGATAAAACAAATCACACCGTTCTCCCCCTTTATTAAGGGATGTTTTGAGGAGGGTAGTGTACTCGACAGGGTGCGGCTCCCTGCCTTCTCTTGAGTACATTTATATTATAACCGTTAAATAATAACTATCCATTGTATTTTTATGAATAAAATTTTAACTTTTCTGGCTTTTTTTACGCTGTATAAAGCCGACCGCATTCGCCAACAATAATTTTGCAGTAAAAAAATTATAAATTATTAAAGGGAGATAAATTTTATGAGGAAAACCGGAAAACGCTCGGGTAAAGGCTTTTATATTATTGCCGCAGCCCTGTTGCTTACTATAGGCGCCGCAACAAGACTGACCATGGAGGTTGAAAGCCCAACAAAACCAAAGCAAGAAAATAAAAACACCTCTTCAGTTACTTCTGCAATAGAGGAAAATCAGGCAGCCACAAAGCCTGAAACCAAATCTGAATTAGATAAAGCAGTAGAAAAAATCGAAGAAATAAAAGACGAAGCAAAGAATACACCCAACACAGAATCACAGCCACAAGAGATTGCCACCGAAGAGGTTATTACCTTTGGTATGCCCTTAAAGGGTAAAATTGCCAAACGCTTCAGCCTGGATGCTTTGCAATATTCCGAAACCTATGGTGATATGCGAGTTCACACCGGCATAGATATTGTAGGGGAAGAAGGAACTCCCATTAAGGCCAGCGGAAAGGGCACCGTTAAAGAGGTTACAGAGGACCCATTGCTTGGAAAAACGGTTGTAATATCACACTCCGGCGGAATAGAGAGCTATTACTGCGGCCTTACCAACACCACAGTAGAAGTGGGAGAAGAGGTTGAAATCAGTAAAATAATAGGCACGTTAGGCGAGATTCCCTGCGAGTGCTTAGACCAAAGCCATCTGCACTTTGCAATGAAAAAGGATGACAACTGGGTTTCGCCTTTAGCAATTATGGGTTTAGAAAAATAGCTTGCCCTCGGATTCAGAAAATATTTTGTTTTCTGGTGTATGAATCGCTTAGGGGCACAAAAAAATACCGGCAGCCGTTTTGCGGTTGTCGGTATTTTTTGGGTTTAGTTAAATGTTGTGTTATTTTTACAACTGGGCCTGGGCAAGCAAACGTAGGTGTTTCCGGGGTTGAAATCAATCTCGGCACCTGTGGCATCGGTTATTTGGAACGACGAGTGTGCGCCACCCTTAGACCAGTTAATTTCCATATATCCACCATTTGAAACATAGTAACCGCTACCCGAGGTAAGCTCGGTTTTCTGGTGATAATTGTCAGATAAAAAATAGGTATCGGCATAAAGCACCAGAACGTTCGAAAAGGCAACGGCTTTTTTAGTGCCGGCATCTATCTGGTTAGAGCCGTTACGCACCTTTACGTACTTGTTCGATTTTTTATCGTATTCAAATTCTGCGTTATAACGACCCGAGAAAGGAACGTAAAGCTTTTTACATTTGCCACTGTCGGGAACGTATTCGCTGCCCTCTTCCAAGAAGTTCATCCAGTTTTCGCCGGGGCCATCCATCTTTGCCACACCTAAGCTCTTTAAACCATCATAAAGCTTTTTACCGTTGGTGAAAAGAGTATGCTCTGTAGAAAGACCGTTGCTGTTACGATAAGCATACCTTCCGCCGGGAACAGAGGTGGGGGTGCTGCCGCCTGTGTTAAGATCTACAGTAGTGGCTCCCACTTCGGCTATATGGGGTGTACAATAATCCTCGTCGCGGCCTGCGTGAACAAACTGTGCACCATGGCCCAAAGCCAAATCAACAAAGGAATACCTTGCCGAACGAAGCGAACCAATTTCTGTTTTTCCAACGGCGCTTAAATCTTTATAAACAGCCAAAAGTCTGGTGATATTACCTTCAACATAGGCTTCGTACACAACATCGGCCTTTGAAAGACCACTTTGTACTCCCCAGGCAGTTTCAATGTTGTTAACCATAATTGCAACCGGGCGATTGTTCACCGCACTCTCTTTTAAATTGCTAACGCCTGTAAGTGGGTTTATTTCACCCTTAACCACAGGCTCCGGTTCCGGCTCAACCACCGGCTCTTCCGAAATCACAGATTCGGTAACAGAACCAGCAGACGAGGTATCGTCGCTTTTCTTGCCACAGCCTGCAAAAGCCATAAGCAAACAGAAAATCATAAAAATTGATAATAACTTTTTCATAAAATCAGACCTTTATAACAATTTTCCTGTTTATTATACCTTATTCCACAATTTTTTTCAATAGGAACCTATCAATTTGACAATACAATTTTTAGCAAAAAAGTAAGCATGCGGAAAAATTCACCGTATGCTTACTTTTTTATTTTTGTTCTGCTGTGGCGGCATTCAAGGTAAACCAGAATTCAACACCGCCATCTACATTGTTAACGCCACAGTTGGCAGAATGCATTGCAACTGCCGCCTTAACGATTGATAGCCCAAGTCCCACACGGTCGCTTTGCCGTTTATGAGAGGTGTCGCCCCTGTAAAAGCTTTCCCATATTCTCTCCATATCTTCTGTGGGAATATGCTCGCCTTGGTTATAAACACTTACCCTTACGCTGTTATCTACCTGAAATGCAGAAACAATAATTTCACCACCCGGCACAACGTGGCTGAAGGCGTTGCTCAGATAATTATTAAGTATTTTTTCTATCTGGGCGCTGTCGGCACAAACAAGCAAATCACAACCTGTATTAAGCGTAAGCGTTACGCCCTGTTCCTTTGCCTTTATTTGCATACGTTCTGTAGCATCTGCAATTTGGTGGCTTATATTATAGGTAGCAAGATTCAGCGGAACCTGCCCCGACTCCATACGGCTAAGCTCTAAAAGGCTTAAAACCATCTCGTTCATTCTGCCCGATTCTTTTATAATTACATCGGCATATTCCTCCCGCTCCCGAGCTGAATTGATATTAAGCTTAATTCCCTCGGCATAGCCGCCGATAATTGAAATAGGGGTTTTCAGCTCGTGGGAAACGTTGGCCACAAAGCCCTTCCTCATTTTATCAAGCCTGCGCTCTGCTTCAATTTCTCCCTGCAACTTTTCGTTTTTATAGCGAAGATCCAAAAGGGTCTCATCTAATGTGGCCGACAGCAGGTTTATAGAACTTGCCAGCATACCAATTTCATCTTGGGTTTTCACCTGCAGTTTTCTTGAAAAGTCAAGCGCCGCCATATCGCCTGTTATTTGCTGCATTTCCCGAATTGGCTTGGCTATACCGCGCGCCAAAAGCAGCACCCATATAAGGCTTAAGAGTAAGCAAATTATCGCCACGGTGAACATAAATTGATTGGCTATTTCTGCACTGTTTTTAAGTATTGAAAGCTTTATACTAAGTCGCAACACCTCACCGCCGGAAAGTGTATACTTTAAGGTAAGCAGTTTTTCACCACCTGTACCACTTTCTTTAAAAAATCCCTCAGATTTAAATGGATTTTCGGCATATTTTCTGAACTTTCCATTGTTAAACACGCCCTTGTGGTCGGCAACTGAGGGGTTGAAGCTATAAAACAGCACGTTACCGAAGCTGTCGGTTATTGTAAGTGCGTAATCCCTATCCTTAATTACTTTTGATATTTCTTCGGCACTATCGCCGCCATAAAGATTAACCTCGTCTATTTTTTCTGCCGTCAGATTCATACGGTTTTTTTCTTTATGAATATAATATTTATATAGCATTGTGCTGTTTGCTACCGCCAGAATAACCACAAAGGCTGTGAATATTGCGGCAATTTTAAGAAACAAACGCACCCACATTTTTTTAAACATACCCATCTCCATTAGTTAATCTTCCAGCTTATAGCCTGTGCCATATACTGTTTTAAGATGATTTTCACCGAATTCGCCCAGCTTTGTTCTGAGCCTTGCCACGTGGGAATCCACAGTTCGGGAATTGCCGTAAAAATCGTAGCCCCACACCAGGTCAAGCAGTCGGTCGCGGGTAAATACCATACCCTTGTTATCCATTAAAACGCAAAGTATTTCATACTCTTTAAGGGTAAGGTCAAGGGGTTTTCCGTCAAGGTATGCCACATAGGCTTCCTTATCTATTCTAACACCCGTTTCGGAAAGCTCTTGCCTTGCTTTTCCGTTATACAGCTTAATCAAGGCCTCTACCCTTTTCACAAGCACCGCAGGGGAAAAGGGCTTGGTAACATATTCGTCGGCCCCGGCTTCAAAGCCCACAAGCTGGTCGAACTCCTCACTTCTGGCAGTAAGCATAATAATAGGCACACCAGAGGTTTTTCGAATAATTCTGCAAACCTCCCAACCATCGATTTCGGGCATCATAATATCCACTATCATAAGGGCGGTGTCGGGATTTTCTTTAAAAAGCTCTACTGCTTCCCTACCATTTTCAGCCTCTATAACGCTGAAATTTGCCTTGGTTAAAAAGTCGCTTACAAGCCGCCTTATTAAGGCCTCATCGTCGGCTACTATTATCTTTTGCACCTTTATTACCCCCTTTAGTACATCTAATTATATTATACAATTTTTGTGACCTTTTGCAATAATTATGAAAAAATTATTAAAACCGCAGGCAAAGCCTACGGTTTTAATGTTTAATTATTGAATTTCCTTGCCGCCGACAAATATTTTTTCGATATTTACATCGCTATCAAAAACAAGTATATCGGCATCGTATCCTTTTTCCAGCTTGCCCTTGTTGATTTCAAGAAGAGCAGCAGGATTTTCGGTTGCCATTTTAACGGCAGCCTCTAAAGGAATGCCTGCGGCAATTACCGTTCTTACAAGGCGGTCGGTAGTGGCAATGCTGCCTGCAAAAGCAGAGCGGTCAAGTAATTTACAAACACCATCTTCAACAATGAATTTAGTGGCTCCCACGTTACCTGTTACCTCTCCGTTGCCCGACACCTTCAAGCAATCGGTTACAAGGCAGATTTTAGAATTATCTTTAAGCTTGCAGATAAGGCGAATAAGCTCTAAAGGCAGATGATGTCCGTCGGCAATTATTTCCACGTACATATCGTCTAAAAGATAGGCAGTTTCAATAACACCCAGGCGGCGGTAGCCGTGGTCACGAGTAATGGTAGAGGTGCAGGAATACAGGTGGGCAATGGAATTGCAGCCTGCCTTGTGCGCCGCCACAACATCATCGTAAACAGCATCGGTATGGCCTGCCGAGGGAAGAATTCCGTTTTCTGCAAGATCTTTGCAGAAAATCTGTTCCTTATCCCTTTCGGGTGCATAGCTCCAGCGTTTTATAACATCGCCAAAATCGGCAATAAGGGACTCGTAATCCTTTGGGATTGGGTCGGTTATAAATTCGGGAGGCTGGGCGCCTGCCTGCGCCGGTGAAAAATATGGCCCCTCTAAATGAGCGCCGAAGATATTGGCCTTTGCTATTCCCTTTTCCTTACACTCCCTAAGGCAACTTAAAGAACGCACCATAGTTTCGTAAGAAGATGATGTAATTGTGGGACAAATTGTGGTGGTGCCGTGAGAAAGATGGTAATCTATTGCGGCTTTTGCACCTTCAACATCACACTCGGAAAAATCGTTACCAACGCCGCCGTGAACGTGCAGGTCTATAAAACCTGCCGACACATATTTATCGGTGGCATCGATTTCACGGTGGAAGCTACCCTCTTCAGTGCCCACTGAAATTATCCCGTTTTCATCAAAGTAAAGGTATCCTTCAGTAATACCGTTCGGTGCTAAAATTTTGTTGCTTTTAATTCTTGTAATCATTTTACAACTCCGATGAACTGTCGGCATCCAAGTAAAGGATTGCGCTATCGTGTTTTCTTAAAATGGTTGCAGGGCAATGCTCGTCAATATCGTTGGTGGTAAGCATTTCCTTAGCCGCTGCAGCCTTTGTGATTGCAGGAACGCTACAGAACAGGTGGCCCGCATTAAAAAGGGTGGGAACGGTAAGGGTTATAGCAAACTTAGGAACGTCGTCTAAGTTTTTGAAGCATTTATCGTTAACCTGCTGAATGCGACAGGTCATATCAAGTGCAACAGGCTTTGCCATAAGCGGGTCGTTGAAATCTGCAACCGGTGGGTCGTTAAACGCAATGTGTCCATTTTCGCCGATACCCATACATACTATATCGGGTGGGAACTTTTTAAGCAATTCGGAATAACGCTCACACTCAGCTTCGATGCTTTTAACCGCAGTGTTGATATAGTTTACGGAACGGAAGGGTGCCAAACCGAAAATATGGTCGTTAAGGTACTGACCAAACTTTGCGGTTGAGTCGGAAGGCAAGCCAATATACTCATCCATATGGAAGGCATTAATTCTTTTCCAGTCGATTTCATTATGCTCTAAAAGAGAGGCCAGGGTTTCGTTCTGAGAGGGGGCGGCGGCAAAAATTATATTGATGTACTCCTTTTCTTTAAGAAGCTCAACAATTTTTGCAGCAATATCGTTGCCTGCAACCTTGCCCATTTCCTCACGGGTAGGCATAATTTTAACCTGTAATTTATCTACTTTATACTGTTTCATTTTTTTACTCCATTAATCTATTTCTTTAACAATTTCTTTAAGTCTGCGGGCAGCGTCACGATAAGCGGTAGCATTATCTGCATAGCCGTTAGAAGCAGACTGATCTAAATCGTTACCGCCGGTTAATGCGGAGAGGCCTGTGAAGTCGCAAAGGTGTGGCTCAAGAGAAATTATAACCTCGCCTTTGTGAGCAGATAGAATCTCCTTGATTTTTGCTTCACCTAAGCCGGTGGGAACTATGGCACCTGTGTTGGTACCGTCTTTAATATGGAAATATGCAATGTAATCCTTAGTCATTTCGTAAGCCTTTATTGGATCAAAATGCTCAAGAACATAGTTGCCCATATCAAATACGCACTTCATTCTGCCGCCGAAATGCTCTAAAAGCTGTAAAGAAGCCTCAGGACTTTCACCCCAAACGCGGTATTCATTTTCGTGGCAAAGAATTACGCCGTATTCGTCGGCAAGGTCTAACATCTCGCCAAGTCTTGCAACAACAAGGTCGAAATCGCCCTCTTTAAAGCTTTCGTTTTCGGGGTAGCCTGCAGGATAAAAGCTAAACATACGAATAAACTTTGTACCAAACATATTTGCAGTTTTGAAAACACGCTTTGCCTTCTCAAGATGGGCAGCCCAATCGTCGTCGAGATTAATTTTGCCAAGAGGAGAACCGATTGCAGAAACCTTAATATTGTGGCTGTCGAGAATAGCCTTTACACTCTCAACCTCGGCATCGTTAAGGTCGGCAATATTTTTGCCGTCGATAAAGCGAAGCTCAATATTATCGAAACCGATTTCATTAAAGCCCTCGGCCTGTTTTTCAATTTCGTCGTACATTTCGTCGGCAAAGCCGCTTAAAATAAATCTGCTCATAAATTTTATACCTCCGGAACAGGAGCAACCTCTACAATTTCTCCTGTTTCATAAGATTTTTTAATTGCCTCCATAACAAATACGGGGCTGATAAATTCCTTATAGGTTTCCTTCATTTCGCCGCCTGTAAGAAGGTCGTAAAGCTCTTGGAATTCACACTCAAAATAGCCGCCACGGAAGGAAATCTCCTTAGCGATAACCTCTTCCTGACAGAAGGCAGCACAGTAATAATATTTATAACTATCACTGTAAATACCATTGATGGTATAGTCGCCATAGTCTGCAAGTATGTTAACCTTATTGCCGTTTCTAATGGCAGCAACCTTTTCAACGTTGTAGCCGAAGGCTTCCTGCATCATCTGAACCATATGCTGAGCATAGAAGAAGAATCCGCCGTATTCGCTGTTGATAGCTAAAGGAGCAATAACTGTTCCTGCTTTAAGCTCGCCAACCTCTTCTTCTTTTATTCTCTTTTTAACCTCCTGAACGCCGTCGTAGAATTTACAAACCGAACCGCCGCAAAGCTTTATGCCCTTTGCCTTGGCTTCCTTCATAAATTCAACCGCCTCTGCGCTATCGGTGGTGATGGGCTTGTCGATGAACATAGGAATACCGCTGTCCATATAAGGCTTAGCGTATTCATAGTGATATTTACCGTCACGGGCGGTGATGATTATGGCATCAACCTTGCCTACGGCGTCGGCGTAGTTCTCCATAACGGGAACACCGAACTCCTCCTCCAACTTCTTGGCGGCTTCGGGGTCGTTACTGTAAACACCGATAAAGTTTACGTCTTGGTATTTACCCTCTTTTTTGAGGTTAAGAAATGCGTTTGCGTGGCTGTTTTCGCAGCCTAAAATTGCTATATTAAACATAAAACTAACTCCTTAGTAAGTTAATAATTAAAGCTCTACCTTTTTCTCAAGGGGGGTACGCTTGTGGCACTCCTCGATAATCTTTATGGCAAGAGCACCCTTTTCGGGATTGATGTATGCGGGCTTGCCGTTAACTATGGCATCGTACACCATATTATAGAAGCAGTTGGAACCAATGTTGAACGCACTTCCGGTGATTTCACCTGTTTCCTCGTACTTCTTCATATCGTCGGCACAATAAATGGGGTTGCCGTTTTCGTCTTTTAATGCCTTCTTCTTAAGCTCGTGCTCGGTGTATTCCTCGGGCTTATAGTAGGTATATTTGTAATCGGCGTAGCTTGCCTGCATTGTACCGTTGGTACCAAATACCTTGAAAATGTAATCAGGATATGCATCGCTACAGGAAATAACCTCAATATCAACCACCGGTTTTCCGGGAGCAGTTAAAATAAGCTTGGCATAGTCGTCACCATCGCCGCTTACATTATACGAGCCTAATCTTGAGAATGCAATTTCTACGTTTTCATCCCAACCGAGAAGGTCAAGAGCCTGACCGATGGGGTGAGGTGCTGTGTTGTAAAGGCCACCTGCACAGCAAGCAAGTATTGTCTGCCAATCCCAACGGTGGCTAAAGCCGGAATATCGTAAGGAATATTGAATGGGCTGACCAAGCTTACCGCTTTCAAGAACCTCTTTAACCTTTACGAAGTTAGGGGCAAAAAGTGTTTGGTGGAAGGGGTAAACGTGGCAATTGTTTGCCTTGGCAGTTTCAATTAAATCCATACATTCCTCGTATGTACGGCCAAAAGGCTTCTCGGCAACAACATTCATACCATGCGAGAGAAGGTCTTTGGAAATTTCGTAGTGATACTGAGAATAGCTGGCATTTACAACAATGTCTATCTCGTCTTTAATATTGAAAAGCTCTTTATAATCGGCAAAGGTTTTACAGCCGGGGTGACGCTCTTCTGCAACTAAACGGCGCAGGGGAATTTCGTCTACACAGGCTACAACGTCGTATTTCTCGTTAAGCTCGGAGAGAAAATACGCACCGTGGATATTTCTACCGCTTCTGCCTTGACCAATGATTGCTACTCTTAATTTTTTCATAATTATTTCTCCTTTTTGGGATAAATATTTTTACACCTTTATAATACAAAATTTTTTCTAATATTTGTATTGTATTTTATATAAAATTATATTGCAAAAAATCTACTTTTGGTGTATAATGATTGCAAATACTTCAGCAAAGGAGTGGGTATTACGGACAGCTATGTATCCTTCGACAGCTTTAGATACGCTTATACCAAAAGCTTAAAGCCCAGCCGCACCGAATTTCCCTACCATCTGCACAAAAAATACGAAATACTATACTTTCTGCAAGGTGATGCCGATTGCGTGGTGGGCAATCTTCGCCACAGGCTTTCTCCCGGAGATTTGGTACTCATCCCTCGCCTTCACGGGCATTATATCAGCATTTTAAGCGACAAGCCTTACGAAAGAGTTGTGCTGAATTTCGATGCAACTTCAGCCGATGCGCAAAAGCTGGCGCACCTTTTCTCCACACCTAAAATCGTTAAGACTTCTACACCCATACGGGGTATATTCTCACGGTTTCAGGAATACTTTTCTCTGTTTTCGGGCAACGAAAGAAATCTGCTTTATAAAAATCTTTTAACCGAGCTTATTTTTCTGCTTTCGGCCGACACCGAAAACACCGAGCTTGAGGTGTTCCACGGCTACGGCAAGGCTATGGAAAAGATTATAAACTATATCGACCTGCATCTTTTCGAGCTGAAATCTATCGACGAAATATGCAGCGAGCTTTACTTAAGCCGAGCTTACTTGCACAAGCTTTTTTCTGCCACACTTGGCACAAGCCCTATGAAATACATAAAAACCAAGCGGTTGCTTGCCGCCAGAGAAATGATTAGGGTAGGAGAAAAGCCCACCAACGTATATCTGAAGGTTAAATACAACGATTACACAACCTTTTTCAGGGCATACCGAGATTTTTTCGGCTATCCCCCCTCTGACACAGTGGTGGATTAACCCCCCCGACTGAAAACTTGACACCTTTTGTATATAATGATATATTTGTTTATATAAATTTTCGACACATTTCAACATAGGAGAGATATATTATGACCCCTGCATTTTGCCCGAACTGCGGAACACGTCTTGTAGGCGGTACCTGTCCGGCCTGCGGAACGGTTGTGGTACCAAAGGCAGAAAATACAAATAACACCGAAACTCACACCCGCATAAATCTTGCAAACGAGCAAAAATTCACACAACCTGTGCAGATTCCTGTTACCAAGCAAACAATTCCTGTGGCACCGCCGACAGTTCAATCGCAGCCCTCGGCGAAGTCACAGCCCCAAGCAAGACCTGCTGTGATAACCAACCCCAAAGTTACAAAGAAGAAACCTACCGGCCAAAAATCTAAAAAGGGGTTGCTGATTGGATTAATTACAGGCGGTGTTGCTTTGGTGGTTGCCGCCGTTATTGTTTGCCTTACCCTGTTTATACCTTCAAAAAGCGGGGGTAATGAAGCAAAAATTAAAGATTATGCCTACTACATAAAAAACAATAATCTTTACTACACAAACTTCAAATCTGAGCCACTTAAAATTACTAACAGCGGTTTTACCGGAGAGGATTACGCAGTATATAATTATTCTTATTTTGTAACCTACTCGGAAGATGGAAAAACCGTGCTTTATCCCGATGGTATTGATTTAAACCAGAAATACACAGATAGTGACTTCAATGGGTACGACCTTTATATACGCAAGCTTAATGAAGAAAAACCGGACAAAATTGCATCAAATGTTATGCAGTACACAATTTCTCCCGATGCTTCAAAGGTACTTTATTTAAGAAACCAAAACCTATATCTTTACGAAAACGGAGATGCCAACAAAATTGCCAACGACGTTATAGAATACTCGGTTTTTGAAAAGGATTTATCAAGATTTGCCTATTCCACCGAATCCGACTACTACGTTTACGAAAACAGCAAAATCACTAAATACTTTTCCAGCCACGAATCGGTTAGTTATTCCAACGACTATTCGCAATTTGCCTTCCTCGATGCAAACAGAAAGCTTTATCTTGTAAGCAACAATGGCACCGATAAGAAAGAGATTGATACCGACGTTGAAAGAATTGCCGCTGTAAGTAACGATGGCTTGGTTTACTATGTTAAAAGCCGAGAGGTTACAGCAAAAATTTACGACTGCATTACCGACGACCTGCTGAAATCCGACAAAAAAGCGAAAAAGCCCACTAAGCCCACCGCACCTACAGCACCTACCGCACCGGATATAGAGGATTACTATTTTGAAGACTATTTCTACGATGATTACTGGGAAGAATACGTTACCGAAAGCGATTACGATTACGACGCCTATGACGCAGCCTATGATGCATATTACGAGGAATATGAAGCCTACGATGCCAAGTACGATGAATACGAAGAAAAGTTAGCCAAATACCAAGATAAACTACAGGATTACGAGAAAATCTCAGACCGAAATAAAATCCGTGAAGACCTGAAAGAGGAAACATACGAGCGCACCCACTACGACCTTTACAGCTTCGATGGAACAGAAGCAAAGCTTTTTACCAAAAACATTGGCTACAGCTACGTTCCGGTTCACGTTAACGATGGCGACGATCTTATATTCAGCTTCAGTTATTACGAATACAGCTTCAATAAAAGCATTAAGTTCAGTGATATTATAGATGAGTTTACCTACAGTTACGATATAACTCTTGCTCCCGGCGACATTTCTCAGATAAAAATTAAACTTGATTCTGATGTTACAGAAAAGCATCTGGGCGACTATGTATGTATAAACGGAACCTTTACAAAGCTTCAACACCAGATATACGAATACGTGTTTAACGATAATGCCACTAAATGCACCTACATTGTTTTAGACGAAGCTTCTCAAAAACTTGTTGACGGTTCGGAAGATGAGGCCCCCGAAACCCTTACCTACGATTTGTACGAAGCAAAAATATCTAATAACACACCGGGCACAGCAAAGATAGTAAAGGCCGGCATTACCTCTGATGCCGAGGATATTTACGATTTGTGCTACGCTCAGGGCAACAAATTGCTGTACCGCAACGGCGGCGACCTTTATCTTGGGGACGAGCTTATTGCCAACGAAGCGAACCACGCTTTTTACAGAAAAAATGACAAGGCTGTTTATTACTTCACAAATATCGAAAACGACCCTGATTTTCTGGCTACACTTAATATGTATAAAGACGGTGAAAACACAGAAATTGATGATAACATTTCCGATTACGTTATTCTTGACGGATACGGCATTGCATACATTGTAGACAGATATAAAATGAACCTGTATAAAGACGGCGAATCCAAAGAAATCGATAGAAACGCAAGATACCTGCTGTCGGGCGGAAACGGTATTTTTGATGACTATTCCGGGTACGCTTACTATTAAGAATGGCAATATTTATGTAATAAAAAGAGCACTCTCACGAGTGCTCTTTTTTGCTATATAAATATTCTTTTATGCTTATTAAGTGCAAAATACAAAGGTAACCCCAAGCCGTAGCAAACCAGAAGTTGCCCAACGCCTACCTCCATAAAGGATATAAGAAAGCCGCCAATGGTAAAGCTGTCGAAATAAAACAAAGAAAGCTCAAGGCCTATTAACAAGGCGTTTACAATTACTGGTGGAAACAGGCTTAGTAGCGGCGCACCAAAGGTTTTTACATTCTTGAAATATGTAGTAAGCAGTGCAGCCACAAGGGTTGCTACCGTACCGAAAAGCAGGTCGATTGGGTTAAAGGATGCGAGATTTGCTATAAGGCAACCCACCGTAAGCCCGGGTATTGCGGCAGGTGTAAATATTGGCAGCACCGTTAAGGCTTCGGAAAAGCGGAATTGAAACGGCCCATAGGCGATACCTAATCCTGCAGCCGCATAGGTAAGCGCCGCATAAAGAGCTGCAATTACCCCCGCTGTGGTTAAGCTTTTGGCTTTTGTATATTTTTTCATTAAATTTTCACTCCGTAGTTTTATTTTTTGTCAGGATGGTTTCGAACTGACAGGCACAAGTGCCGATTTTCGGCTGTAAGCCGAATTTTTTCACGATTTAAGTTTGATGTAGGTTTTGGCGTCCCACCGCGTGCAAGATAACAGTGGAAAACATCGCAAGGGCTGTAAGCCAAGCTAACCGAGAATCTATTAAATTCCGCAGCCACCCTCGCAATGCTCGCAATCGTGGTCTTGGAGCTTGCCAAGAATCGGCTCGTAATCTATACCCTGTCGGGTATAATAATCTGCCAAGGCTGCCTTAATTGCCTGTTCGGCCAACACCGAGCAATGAATTTTGTGGGCAGGCAGACCGCCTAAGGCCTCTACCACTGCCTTATTGGAAAGTGCAACCGCCTCTTCAACGGTATGACCCTTTACCATTTCAGTGGCAATAGAGCTGGTGGCAATAGCCGAAGCACAACCATAGGTTTTAAACTTACAATCGGTTATAACACCGTTTTCAATTTTTAAATACATTTTCATTATATCTCCGCATTTGGCGTTGCCAACCTCACCAACACCGTTGGCGTCGGCAATTTCGCCCATATTGCGAGGATTCATAAAATGGTCCATAACCTGTTCGGTATACATATATCTATTCTCCCAAAATTATTTATTTTCTTCGCGTTTTATTCTCTCCCACAAGGGTGACATAACCCTGAGCCTTTCCACAATGGGCGGCAACACAGAAAGAATGTGCTTTGCGTCTTCCAAAGTGGCATCTTCGCCAAAGGAAAGACGGAGTGAACCGTGGGCCACCTCGTGCTTAAGACCGATGCTAAGCAGCACGTGGCTGGGGTCCAGCGAGCCGGAAGTACAGGCCGAGCCGGAGGAAGCACAAATGCCGTTTGCATCAAGCATTAAAAGAAGGGATTCTCCCTCGATTCCCTCAAAACACATATTTACATTCGAGGGAAGTCTGTGACTACGGCTGCCGTTTACTCTGGAACGTTCAATTTTAAGGGCTTCGTCCATAAAGAAATCACGGATTTTGGAAAGCCGCTCTGCCCTTTCGTCGATGGTTTTCACAGCCCTTTCAATAGCCGCACCGAGGCCGACAATACCCGGCACGTTTTCGGTACCTGCCCTGCGGCCCCTTTCCTGGGCGCCGCCGTCGATAAGGTTGGGGAAGAACACGCCCCTACGGCAGTAAAGGGCACCAATACCCTTGGGGCCGTGGAACTTATGGGCCGACATTGAAAGCAAATCTATATTCTCGGCCACAACATCTATAGGTAAATTTCCTACCGCCTGAACCGCATCGGTATGGAAAATTATTCCCATTTCGCGGCAAAGCGCACCGATTTCGGCAATCGGCTGAACTGTGCCGATTTCGTTGTTGGCATACATTATTGTAACAAGTCCGGTATCTTCGCGAATGGCGGCTTTCAACTCGTCTAAACGAACAAGACCGTCTTCGTGAACGTCAAGAAGTGTAATATCGTAGCCATCTTTTTTAAGTGCCTCCAGAGCGTGCAGCACGGCGTGATGCTCGAATTTACTGGAAATAATGTGGTTCTTGCCCTTTTTCTTCATAGCCTTGGCCACACCTTTAATTGCCCAGTTGTCTGCCTCGCTTCCGCCGGCAGTAAAAAACACTTCGTTAATTTTTGAATTTATTGCATCGGCAACCTGCTGCCTTGCCTTTTCTACAGCCGATTTTGCCTTACCTGCAAAGGAATAAAGGCTTGAGGGGTTACCGTATTCGCCCTGCAAAAACGGCATCATCTGCTCTAAAACCTCGGGGGCTAAAGCGGTGGTGGCAGCATTATCTGCATAAACAAATTTTTTCACTTAAAATACATCCTGTCTAACGTTAAAAATTTTCCAACGCTATTGTATACCATTTTAGTATACTTTGCAATAGTTATTTGCAAAAAAAACGAAAAAATACCTTATTTTTGGAATTTTTGTGTTTCTGCCACCGCCAATTTATCACATCTTTCGTTTTCGGGGTGACCTTCGTGACCCTTAACCCAGGTTATTTCTATGCTGTGGGTTTCCAAAAGGGTTAATAATTTTTCCCAAAGGTCGGGGTTCAGCGCCGGTTTTTTGTCGGCCTTGCGCCAGCCGTTTTTCTGCCAAGAGGCCGCCCACCCCTTACCTATTCCGTCTGCCACGTAGCGACTGTCGGTTGTAAGTGCAACTCTACAAGGCTCTTTTAAAGCCTCTAAGCCCTTGATAACTGCAGTAAGCTCCATTCGATTGTTGGTGGTGTTTTCTTCTCCGCCTGAAAGCTCCTTTTCCACGCCCATAAAGCGTAGAATTGTACCCCAGCCGCCGGGGCCTGGGTTACCCGAACAAGCACCGTCGGTAAACATTTCAATCTCTTTCATATAAACACCTAACCTTTAAAACAACGAAATTATCCATTGGATAGCTGTGCCGATGGCAAAAATCACAGGCTGATGCAGAATATAAACCACCAGCGAATGCCTGCCCACAAAGCCCAGCGCCGGTATACGCTTAGGCTTTAAGAAATTGGGGAATTTATTCCTTGCGGCATATAGCCCTGTAAAGGCACCTGCAATAAAGGGGAACAGCCAGGGTATAATGGGAAAATAATCTGCTGAAACGATTTTGCCTGTGGAAAAGCCAAAGGGGAATAACCAATCGGTTTTATAAAGCACCTCAGGCAGATTTATATGATGCGATTCAATACCTATATACTGCCCCCATCTTACGTCTACGTGAAGGGTTATATAGAACAAAAACAAAAAAACAATGGCAAGAATCGCGGGTGCAATTTGATTTTTAATCTTTTTAATCAATGGGTTTATCAAGGCGATAAGCAGCATACCGCAGGCCAGCAAATGCAATATACCAAAGTAAATGCCTGAATCCTCAATACCTATTAAAGGGAACACCCAGTGGGTAACTGCAGTAATTGCAACTGCCACAACCGATAGCTTTAGTCCCCTTTTAAGGTTCGACCTTGTAAGCTGACACATTATACCCGAAAGAAAAATGAAAAAGCAGGCAAAATAAGGCTGTGCAGGGTCGAAAAATTCAATTAATTGCTGGCCTAATTTCAGCCCGAAAACATCTGCCATTGTGTAAAATGCGTGATAAAACACCATACACACCAGGGCAAAGCCCCTGGCTTCGTCTAACAAATGATATCTAACCTTTTTTTCCATAATCAATACCTTCTGTATGTGGCAACAACCTTGCCTAAAATCTTTAAATTTTCGGGATAAATTGGAGAAAAATCTTCGTTTTCGGGGTAAAGCACAGGTTTGCCGTTCTCTTTTCCCAGACGTTTAACGGTTGCCTCGTCTTCAATAAGTGCCACAACTATATCTCCGTATTCGGAAACCCTTCCCTTGTCGGCAATAATAATGTCGCCATCTAAAATGCCGGCATTCTTCATACTAAAGCCCACAACCCGAAGGGCAAACAAATTCTCCCTTGCGCCAAGCTCGCCCGAAACCGGTAAATATTCCTGTATATCCTCTACAGCGAGTATTGGGTTTCCTGCGGTAATTCTTCCCAAAAGGGGAACATTTATACCGGCGGTATATCCGCTTAGCTTAATGGAACGGGAATTTTTGGCATCTCTTTCAATAAGTCCCATTTCCTCTAATTCGCCAAGAGTTTTGTGAACTGTAGAGGTGGATTTTATAGAAAGGGAGCGCCCCACTTCTCTAACGCTGGGGGGAATACCTTTTGATACCGTTTCTACCAGATAATCGTACACAGCTTTCTGGCGAGGAGTAAGTTTTATATCCTTCATATTAAGCCCTTTCCTGATTTGATTTAAAAATACTTTCTGTCAAGACTTCTGAACTGAAGTGCTGTGGCAATATGAGCAGACTCTATATTTTCGGAGCCTTCAAGGTCGGCAACGGTTCTTGCAACCTTTAAAATTCTATCGTAAGAACGGCCCGACATACCCATTGCATCAAAGGCAGTACGCAGCAAATCCTCTGCTTCTTTGTTAAGCTTGCAGTACTCGTCCAGCATGCCTGGAGTGATACGTGCGTTACAGGTAATTTCCGTACCGCTGTAGCGCTTAAGCTGAATTAACCTTGCGGCTATTACCCTTTCTCGTACCTGCTCGGAAGTTTCCTCTTTACCCTTGGCGTTAAGGGAGTCGAAATCTACCGGCGGCACCTCGATATGTAAATCCAATCTGTCAAGAAGCGGGCCGGAAATTTTTCCAAGGTAACGGCGCACCGCCTTTTCGGAACAGGTACACTGCTTTGTTGGGTGGCCGTAAAAACCGCAAGGGCAGGGATTCATAGCACCTATAAGGGTGATGCTGCAGGGGTATGTAAGGGAGCCTGCCGCACGGGAAATGGTAACCTTACCGTCTTCAAGGGGCTGGCGCAAAGTTTCCATAGAGGAACGGTTGAATTCGGGCAACTCGTCCAAAAAGAGCACACCGTTGTGGGCCAAGGAGATTTCACCTGGCGTTGGAATCGAACCGCCACCGGTAAGTCCGGCTTTTGTTACCGAATGGTGGGGAGCTCTGAAGGGGCGTTTTTTAATTATTGGAATATCCTTGGGCAAAATACCCGCTATAGAATAAATTTTTGTGGTGTCAATTGCCTCGTTGAAAGATAGGGGCGGCAGAATAGAAGAAAGCCTTTTTGCAAGCATACTTTTACCCGAGCCGGGAGGACCGATAAGCAGAACATTATGTCCGCCTGCCGCCGCGATTTCCATTGCTTTTTTGGCCATATGCTGACCTTTTACCTCGCTGAAATCAGGCTCGTGCTGATAGTCAACGTCACTGAAGGAAATGGGTGGAGCTACCTCGATTTTCTCCACCCCCTCAAGGTGGTTGGCAAGCTGAAGCGCGTGCTTTACGGGGTAAATCTCAATGCCCTCTACTATGCTGCATTCCGCCGCGTTTTCATAAGGTACAAAAAGTCTTTTTATTCCGTGCTCTTTAGCGCATATCGCCATTGGCAGCATGCCGAAGGCGGGCTTAACCGAGCCATCAAGAGATAATTCCCCAACAAAGGCGGCATCTGAAACATCTAACTTTATTCTGCCAAAACTGGCAAGAATTGAAAGCAGTATAGGCAGGTCGTACACCGCACCCGCCTTTTTAACATCGGCCGGTGCAAGGTTAACTATTACCTTGCTGGGTGGAAAACTGAAGTGGCAATTCCGCATTGCCGAACGCACCCTGTCCCTCGCCTCTTTAACCGCGGTATCGGGAAGCCCGACTATATTGAATTGAGGCATTTCAGCACGCATATTAGCATCGGCCTCGACCTCTACCATAAAAGCGTCCATACCGAAAATTCCAATACTGTTTATTTTTGAAAACAAGAATAATCACCCTCTTAAACATACGACGAACAAGCGTTCTTTTTTACAGTATACTATAAGTTCTACGCATTTTCAAGTGCTATTATATATTTGTATTTGTGGCTATAAATCCCCTAATCCAACAACCACAAACCGCAAACCAACAACCACAAACCGTAACCCAACAACCACAAACCGCAAACCAACAACCACAAACCGTAAAGATGTTGACAAATCAACATCTTTGATGTACAATACAAGATGTTGAACTTTCAACATCTCGGTACGATAATATAAAATCTTAAACTTTTAACTCTTGGTTTTGTGATATATGTTGTTGAATCTTCAACGTCTTGATGAGCCAACTCAAAGTGTTTAGCTTACAGTATTTCGGTGTACAACTGCAAGATGTTGAGTTTTCAACATCTTGGTACGATAATCCTGAATTTTAAGCTCTCAACATCTCAGCGAGATGATATTAGATGTTGAACTTTCAACATCTCGGTATGATAATATAAAATCTTAAACTTTTAACTCTTGGTTTTGTGATATATGTTGTTGAATCTTCAACGTATTGATGAGCCAACTCAAAGTGTTTAGTTTACAGTATTTCGGTGTGCAACTGCAAGATGTTGAGTTTTCAACTTCTCGATGCGAGAACACAATCTTAATGGGAGATCTTGACCTTCCGATATTTAAATGTGCCAACGCAAGACGTTGAATTTTCAACATCTCAGCAGGAAGATTCAAAATATTAGATTCTCAATATCCCGATTTTGTAATGTGAGATGTTGAGTTTTCAACATCCCAGCAGGCTGATTCAAAGTGCTTAGTTTTCAGCAACTCGGTGTACCATTGCAAGACGTTGAACTTTCAACATCTCGGCGTGGTAACGCGAAATTTTGCGCTATTAATAGCTTGGTGAAGCAATGTATGTCGTTGAGTTTTCAACATCTCAGCAAGATGATTAGAGTATTTAGTTTTCAATATCTGGTGTGCTAATGCCAAGTATTTAGTAAGAAGTATCAGGTGTGTAATTCAAACTGTTCAGTTTCTGTATCTTAGTGCGCAAGTGCAAGACGTTGAGTTTTCAACATCTTGATGCGACAGAATATGCTTATGCGAAATAGCGAATAGTTGCTATTTTTGCATATCACATAAGAGCTTGCGAAACCATGCTAAGAGATTCGGCAGCTATTGAGACTTTATACTACGAAAACCGAAGCCTATTTAATATTATAAAGAACTTTATTGCAAGATTTAAAAAGGCAGTATACAAGGCATTTGACAGAGTAGGTGCAAATTCCGAAGCGGCAAAGGCAATGCTACAGTATGCCGACGAGCTTCAAGCACTTTGGGACAATGCTTTAGTGGGTGCTGTTCATAATCAGCAGGGCAAGGGAACCGTCGCTCAGGGTGAACAAGCGGTCAAGTTTGAAAAGAACGAATATTGGCACCCTAATATGACGGCATACGAAGTCACGCTTGTTGAACGCATAGCCGATAGGGAACTTGATACAACCGATAATTATATTGACGAAGCAAACAAATGGTTGTACAAAAAAACAGGGAACAACACCTATTTTGCATTATATAGCACCTCGCATACAGACAATCCCACTGTTTTATATGCCTGTAAAGGCAAAAGAGCAGAAAATGAATATGCGTGGTTTATGAATTTTCTTGACGAAACGGAGAGTGGAAAAGATGCAGGGAATGACATACAACGAAAAACTATTAACGAGATGCTTGTCCATTTCGGGTATGCATTGGACAGAAGCAATGTACATAGTGGGAAGCTTGTCGGAAGAAGGAATAGTAGAAATGTTGGAGTACATAACAATACACCAAGAATTCGACCAAGCCAAGCTCTCCTCGAATGCATACGAAATATTGGCAAGATACAAGAGGAAACAAACAAAGTAAAATACGAACGCAATTCATTAGGCGATGAACTAACCAAAGAGCAAGCCGACATTCGCTACGAACGTGCCGAGGTTACCGAGGACGACGTTATAAGGCAGAGCAAAAGGGCTATGGCAGCTGAACTTACCCGATTGAGAGAGCTTCTCAAAATGCAGGGTAAGAAGTAGTGGCAAGCATATTCTTGTTAATGGCTAAAATGCACCTGCTAAGTGCGGTAATTTTATTATTTGACTTTTAAATAAAGGAGACTTTTTTATGACCGATAGATTTGAACGATTTTCACTGGCAATTTCAGAAATTTCCCGCTGTTGGCACAAGCTTACTGCCGACGAAATGGAAAAGCACAACCTAAAAGGCAGCCACTCGGTGTACCTTATGGCAGTGGCGCGCTTTCCCGAAGGCATTACCGCTTCGCAGCTTTGCGAACTCTGCGGCAAGGACAAGGCCGATGTTTCCAGAATGATGTCGATTATGGAAAAGAAGGGTCTTGTTACCAAAGAAGGTGTGCATCAAAACCTTTATCGCGGAGTTTTTAAGCTTACAGAAGCAGGCAAAGAAGCGGTAGAATACGTAAAAAAACGCGCAACACTGGCGGTGGAATTTGCAGGCAAGGACCTTTCCGAAGAGAACCGAGAAATTTTTTATAATTCCCTTAGCTCAATTATGCACAATCTTAAGGCCTTATGTCAGGAGGGCATTCCTGAGATATGAATATAGATGAAATTTTAGAAAAGCAGCGAGAATTTTTTGAAAGTGGTGCAACGCTGCCTTTAAAATTCAGATCAGAAATGCTTAAAAAACTATATTTTACAGTTAAAAAATACCAAGAAGAAACACAGGAAGCCTTAAAGCAGGATTTGGGCAAAAGCGATTTTGAAGGCTTTATGTGTGAAATCGGTATGGTGCTGAGCGAAGTGAGCTATATGATAAAGCATCTGAAAAACTTCGCCCGCGAAAAAAGGGTTCGAACACCCTTGGCGCAGTTTCCCTCGAAAAGCTATAAAAAGCCAACGCCCTATGGCAACACGCTTATAATGAGCCCTTGGAATTATCCATTTTTGCTGACTTTGGGCCCTTTAGCCAATGCAATCGCGGCGGGAAATACCGCCATTGTAAAGCCAAGCGCCTACTCTCCGGCCACGGGAGGAATTATAAACAAAATACTTTCGGAATGTTTCCCCAAAAACTACGTATTCGTGGTGCTGGGCGGTCGAAAGGAAAACGCTACGTTACTTCAAAAGAAATTTGATTTTATTTTCTTTACAGGCAGCAGCAATGTTGGCAAAGAGGTGCTGCGCCACGCTGCCGAACACCTTACTCCCGCCGTTTTAGAGCTTGGCGGAAAAAGCCCCTGCATAGTAGACAGCACCGCAAAAATTTCCCTTGCCGCCAAAAGAATTGTATTCGGCAAATATCTTAACTGTGGGCAGACCTGTGTGGCACCCGACTATATTCTTTGCCACGGTAGTGTAAAAGATGAACTTTTAAAAGAGATTATATGCGAAATCAAAAAGCAATACGGAGAAAAGCCGCTTGATAACCCCAACTACGGCAAGATTATTAACCGAAAACACTTCGAAAGACTGATTTCGCTTATTGATAAAAGTAAGGTGGTTACAGGTGGCGAAAGTGACACCGATACACTTCGGATTGCCCCCACTGTTATGGATAATGTTACCTACGACGACAAAATTATGGGGGAAGAAATATTCGGCCCCATTATGCCAATACTAACCTTCCAAAACTACGAGGAGATTTACACCCTTTTGTCAGATAAGCCCAAGCCATTGGCGCTTTACATTTTTTCAAGAGATAAAAAACGCATACGCGAAATAACAGAACGCATACGCTACGGCGGCGGTTGTGTGAACGACACTGTAATTCACCTAGCCACCAGCAATATGGGCTTTGGCGGCGTTGGTGAAAGCGGTATGGGCTCTTACCACGGAAGAGTAGGCTTTGAAGCCTTTTCACACACCAAAAGCATTGTGAACAAGAAAACCTGGCTTGACCTGCCTATGAGATATCAGCCATATAACCGCAAATTGTACGGAAAACTGCTACGTGTTTTTTTGAAATAGCAAGGAGATTCTTTATGAGTGTTAAAATTATTATAGATTCAACCGCAGACCTTATACCAGAAACTAAAAGCAAGCTTACCGTTGTGCCCTTAACCTTACATTTCGGCCAGCAGGAATATATTGACGGCGTAACCATAAACCACAAGGAGTTTTACGAAAAGCTTATAGAAACCGATGTTATGCCTAGCACCAGCCAGGCCACTCCTGCCGCTTTTGAAGGTGCTTTCAAGGAATGTTCGGAAAACGGCGATGGTGCCGTTGTTATTACCCTATCTTCCAGGCTTTCGGGCACCTACCAAAGCGCTATGATTGCCGCGGCCGATTACGATAACATATATGTTGTAGACAGCGGTTCGGTAACCATTGGTTCAGGAATTCTTGCCGAGCTTGCCTTAAAGCTTTCAGAAGAAGGCAAAAGCGCCAAGGAAATTGCAAATATACTTGAAACAGAAAAGAAGAATATCCGTATAATTGCTATGGTAGACACCCTGGAATATTTAAAAAAGGGAGGCCGCATTTCCAAAACCGTTGCCTTTGCCGGTGGACTTTTAAATATTAAACCCGTACTTTCGGTTATCGATGGTGAAATCGCTATACTCGGCAAGGCTCGTGGCTCAAAGCAGGGTAACAATCTGCTTGTAACCGAAATTGAAAAAGCAGGCGGTGTGGATTTTACCAAGCCCTTATTGCTTGGTTATACAGGCCTTAGCGACCTACTTTTGCAAAAATATATTGAAGACAGCGCTTCAATTTGGAAGGGCGGCACCGACAATCTGAATTACACCGCAATCGGCAGTGTTATAGGTACCCACGCCGGCCCCGGTGCAATTGCTGCGGCTTTCTTTAAAAACACTTGATTGGAGGTTCGAAATTGAGCATAAAAGTTGTTTTATTCGACTTAGACGGCACCCTTCTGCCTATGGACCAAGATGTTTTTGTGAAGGCATATTTCGGCGGGATTTCCAAAAAGCTTGCCGAACGTGGCTACGAGCCGAAAAGCCTTATAAAGGCGATTTGGGCAGGCACCGAAGCTATGATAAGAAACGATGGCGCCAACACCAACGAAGCTGTTTTCTGGAATTGCTTTAAGGGTATATTCGGCGAAAAAGCCACCCAAGATGAGCCTTATTTCGATGAATTCTATAAAACTGATTTTGATAAGGTAAGCTCTGTTTGCGGCCGTGATAATGCCGCCAAAGAAACCGTAGATTTTATAAAATCAAAAGGTATTCGTGTTGCCCTTGCCACCAACCCTATTTTTCCGGCTATTGCCACCGAAAGCAGAATTCGTTGGGCAGGTCTCCAGCCCGCCGATTTCGAGTTGTACACTACATACGAAAATTCCTGCTTTTCGAAACCCAACCCGAAATATTACCAACATATTGCCAAAGAATTGGGTGTTGCCCCCCAAGAGTGCCTTATGGTAGGTAACGACGTGGGCGACGATATGGTTGCCGAAAAAATCGGAATGAAGGTATTCTTACTTACCGACAATCTTATAAATAAGCAAGACTCAGATATCACCCGCTGGCCTCACGGTGGATACAAGGAATTGAGGGAAACGCTGGATTTTATTCTGTAAACCAATAGTGGAGTTGGAGTTTCCACTCGGTAGAGTTACAAGAAACTCTTGCCAATTTCGCCCCAAAATAGGCTTAATTACGCGGTTTTTAGCCATTCTACTCACAGTAGAGTGGCTTTTTTTGTTGCTCTACAAGCATCAAGCCGCACAGTATAGCTGTTTTAACAATGAGTAGGTTGCTTGTATAGACACAGGGGGTATATACTTAGCTGTGTTGAAAGAACAGGTAGTTGCTTAACAGCAAAGATTTAAAAAGAAGGGAGAGCTTTATGTGGACAGACGAAAGGTTATATTTTACGAAAATGAGCTAACCGACGAATTTTCCACTGCGGTGATTGAACCACGTGAAATCGATGAAAATTACACCTACTGCTACAAAGGTGCTTTTAAAAAGTTTACCCATTTTTTCTGGTACAGAATTATTGCAACACCAATTGCTTATTTTTACAGCAAAATTAAATTTGGTCACAAGGTGGTGGGAAGAAGAGCCTTCAGGGATTTTAAAAACATAGGCTACTTTATGTATGGCAACCACACTCAAGACATTGGTGATGCCTTTATGCCCCATATTATGAACTTCCCAAAAACCAACTACACCGTGGTACATCCCAACAACGTATCTATGCCGATTCTTGGGAAAATCACCCCTTCCCTTGGTGCCCTCCCCCTACCCGACAACCTTGCAGCCTATCGTAATTTTCTTTCGGCGGTGGAAAGGCGAATCGCCGAAGGCAGTGCTGTGATAATCTATCCCGAGGCACATATCTGGCCTTATTACGTTGGAATCCGCCCCTTTACCGACACCTCGTTCAGCTACCCTGCAAAGCTTAATTCGGCTGTATTTTGTTTTACTAACACCTACCAAAAACGAAAATTCAGAAAAAGCCCAAAGATTGTAACTTATATTGATGGGCCCTTTTACCCCGATATGATGTTAAGCCCGAAAGAGCGAAAAACAGATTTGCGGAATCGCGTATACAAAACTATGTTGCAGAGAGCCGAAAATTCAAATGTAGAGAAAATCAAGTATATAAAGACGGAGGCGAAAAATGGTTAACATATTATACTGCGGTAACCGCGACGTGTGGGACGGAATGCTTACCTGCACGCTGTCCATACTGAAAAGAACCCGAAACGCCGAACCTTTTTGCTTTTACATATTCACAATGGACGTGTCCCATTTGAAAAGCAATTATCTGCCAGTTAATGGCAAGCAGGTGGAATACTTCCAAAGGGTTATTAAGGAATATAACCCCCTTAACCAAGCAATACTCATTGATGTAACTCAGTTGTATATGCAGGAATTTGGAGGTTGCCCAAACGAATCGGCCTATTGCTCGCCATATACGCTTATCAGGCTTCTGGCCGATATGGTAGAGGAAATGCCCGACAAACTTTTATATTTAGACATAGACATTATGTTTAATCGGGATATACACCTTTTATATAACGTAGATATAAGCGCGGTTGAATATGCCGCCGCCCGCGACCACTATGGGAAATACCTTGTAAGCCCAAACTACATAAACGCAGGAGTTTTACTGTTTAATATGGCAGAAATCAGAAAAAGCGGTTTGCTGAAAAAAGCAAGAGAACTTATAAAAACAAAAAAACTCCCCTTTGCCGACCAAAGCGCCATAATTCGTTCAACCACCAAAAGACGTATGCTGCCCCAACGGTTTAACGACCAAAAGTTTTTACACCGTCACACCGTGGTGCGGCACTTTTCTAAGCGACTTTTCTGGCTACCCTACCCCCACACCGCAAACATAAAGCAATGGCAGTTAAGCCTTGTACACAAAATTTTCGGCTATTATCAATTCGACGATGTTTTATACGAATATATATACCTGAAAGAAAAATTCTTAAGGGAGGAACAAAATAATGAGCAATAATATAATACCTATTTTTTACGCTTGTGACGACAGCTTTGTTAAGTACACCGTTGTATCTATAAGCTCTATGATTAAAAATGCCTCGACACAGCACAAGTACCATATTTACATTCTTCACACCGAAATCAGCGAAGAAATGAAAACACAGGTGTTGAAGCTCTGCAACGAAAATTTTAAAATTTTCTTCACCGACGTTTCGGAGCATTTAGAGGCAATTTCAGACCGATTGCCCATTCGTGATTATTATTCAAAAACAACCTATTACCGCCTGTTTATTGCCGAAATGTTCCCCGAATTCGACAAGGCAATTTATATAGACAGCGACACCATAGTTCAGGGTGATATAAGCGAGCTTTACGGCATCGATATTAAAGATGCCTACGTTGGTGCCTGCCACGAGCAGGCTATGGTGCAGGTAGAGGAATACGGCAGATACGTTGAAAAGGTTATTGGCATTTCAAGATATAATTTTTTTAATGCCGGTATGATTGTTATTAATTGCCACCGTTTCAGAATGAATTTTGTGTTGGATAAGTTTATACAATATCTGCACACCTATACCTTCGTTGTAACACAAGACGAGGATTACCTGAACCTTATTTGTAAAGACCACGTTTGCTGGCTTGACGGCCGCTGGAACACAGAAATCTTCGGAGAAATCCCCCACCCGATAGAGGAAGCAAAAATACTTCACTACATTATGACCAGTAAGCCCTGGCACTACAGCGATTGCAGGCACGGAGATATATTCTGGAAATACGCCAAGGAAACCTCGGTTTATGCCGAGCTTTTAGAAATACTTAACTCTTACACAGAAGAAGAAAAGAAAAGAGACCAAATTTCCTGTGATAAGCTTTTAGCGCTTGCCGTGGCTGAAACCAACCGCGAGGACAACTACCTAAACCGAATTAATAAGCAAAACCGTGCCCGCGACAGGGTTAATGCTATGCAGAAAATTGAAGAATACGAAAGGCTGGGCAAATTTGATTTGGATGTTGAAGAAGACCCACCCACTAAAGAGCTTTTACCCGAAGAAATCGATTACGTTAATAAAAGTGTAAGCCAAAAACTAAAAACCAAATTTGCCTATATGATGGCTAGGCGATTTGTACATAATCTGATAGATGAAAACAAGCTTATAATAAAAGAAATAAAGGGCATTGAGCACTTTAAAAATCTTAAAAGCGGCGCAGTTATTACCTGCAACCACTTCAATGCCTTCGACAGCTTTGCAATACAGCTTGCCTACGAGGCAGCCGAGCAACCCGACAGAACCTTTTACAGGGTTATAAGAGAGGGCAACTACACCTCTTTCCCCGGGTTTTACGGCTTTTTAATGCGGCATTGCAACACCCTGCCCCTTTCCTCTAACCGACAGACCCTGAAAAAATTCGTGTCCGCCACCGACAAGCTTCTGCAGCAGGGGAATTTTGTGCTGATCTACCCGGAACAAAGCATGTGGTGGAACTACAGAAAACCAAAGCCCCTTAAAAAAGGAGCATATTCCTTTGCCGCCAAAAACGGGGTGCCGCTTCTTCCCTGCTTTATTACAATGAAGGATTCCGACATAATGGGGGATGACGGATTTTTTACTCAGGAATATACAATACATATTGCAGAGCCCATTTACCCCGACAAAGAAAAGAGCAGCGGCAAAAATGCTGATGAAATGATGCAGAAAAACTACAAAGCTTGGAAAGATATTTACGAAAAGGAATATCAGATACCACTAACCTACACAACCGAAAGGAAGGTTTCTTACAATGGTTAACGAAGTAAAAATTGTGGCCGACTCTTCGGCCGATATACTGGAGCTCCAGGGTATCAGCTTTAGCTCTGCCCCCCTTAAAATAATTACTGCTAACAAGGAGTACGTAGACGACAAGAATTTAGATGTTACAAATATGGTTAATGATTTAAGCTGCTACAAGGGAAAGTCCTCTACCTCTTGCCCCAATGCCGGCGACTGGATTGAGGCCTTTGGAGACACGAAATACATTTTCTGTGTAACCATAACCGGCACCCTTTCGGGCAGCTACAATTCGGCGATGCTTGCCAAAAGCTATTACGAAGAGCTGTACCCCGACCGCCGTGTTTTCGTATTGAATTCCCTTACGGCCGGTCCCGAAATCAGCCTTATTATAGATAAGCTCCGCGAACTGATTTTAAATGGCGAGGATTTCGAAAGCGTATGCCGAAAAATTGAAAAATACAGCCATAAAACAGGTTTATTGTTTATGCTGGAATCTATGCGAAATCTTGCCAATAACGGCAGGGTAAGCCCCGTTGTTGCGAAAATGGCAGGTATTCTCGGAATACGTGTTGTGGGCAAGGCCAGCGACAAGGGAGACCTGGAGCCCCTTAACAAATGCCGCGGCGAAGAAAAATCACTTAAAACAATTATAGAGCATTTGAAAACCGCGGGGCTTAAAAACGGCAAGGTTAAAATCGCCCATTGCCTGAATGAAGCGGCAGGAACAAAGCTTATGCAGCTTATTAAAGAAAGCTTTAACAACGTAAAGGTAGAGCTTTACAAATGTCGTGGGCTTTGCAGCTTTTATGCCGAAAAGGGCGGATTGCTGATAGGCTTCGAAAAAATGTAAACATATAAACGCGGCTGCCTTGGATAATACAAGACAGCCGCGTTGTTTTGGCTTAATTTATTTTTTTATCTTAACCTTTTTAACCGAGCTGTAGGAAGAATAAATCTTCTTTCCGTTAACGGTTCTGTAGGTGCGAAGCTTAAAGTAATAGGTCTTACCCTTTTTAAGCTTTGATTTGGTATAGCTAAGCTTGGTGCCTGAGTATATGCTCTTATAGCCCGAGCTTTTTTTAGTGCTCATATAAAGCTTATAGCCCGACGCGCCCGAAACCTTGCCCCATTTGATTTTTGCCTTTTTGGAAGAGGTATTTTTATAGTAGGTTATTTTGGGCGTTTTGGTTGCAGTTTTGGTGGTAAGAAGTGAAGATGCAGTTGATGTATACTTCTTGCCCGACACCGTTTTAAATGCTACGATATCGTAATAATAGGTTTTATTTGCCGACACGTTCTTATCCTTATAGCTGGTGGTAGAACGTGAATTAATTATTGCAATGGTTTTGTAGCTACCGCTTTTTGAGGTTTTACGCCTTACGGCATAGCCTGTGCCGCTGGGAGACTTGCTCCAACTGATTTTCACATAGCTTGCGGTGGCAGAAGAAAGCTTAAGACCGGTTACCTTTTTGGGGTGAATGTAGAAATACTTTGTTATGGTGCCCGAATAATTTCCAATGCCATTTATTTTGGTGGTGGCTTTACCTGTGGAGGTGTTGGAAGAATAGCTTACACTGTAATCCTTTCCATACACAAGCCTTTTACTGCCCAGCGTTACTATAGGTGCCTGGGTTAAAGCCTTTCCTGTGTAGCTTTTATCAACAATATTAGACACCTTTGCCCCTGTAAGCACAGAGGGCTTAATTGCAAAAGTGGCGGTGGCACTGCCTTTATATCCGTTCTGTGCTGTTAGTGTAACGGTGGCAACACCTGCATTTACATTATTTTTATATGCAACTATATAATCACGATTTTCTATAAGAAGATGTCCGTCGTGCACAACTGCTATATCCAGCAGATGTGCATTGCCGTTATAGGCAACACTTTTACTTATATTGCTTAGTGCTGCTTTCAAATCGGCAGAGATATCCGTCGCGGCTTCTAACTGTACGGTTTCTCTCTGAAAACTCACATCTGACGGAGAATAGTAGCTGTCGATAATAAGTTTTCCGTTTTCAATCTTAAAGCCATATACATCGTAGCCATAAGGAAGTTCGGGCTCGTAAACCACCTGGGGAACTGCACCCTCCTCGGTGGGAGAAAAGGAATAAATCTTATTGCGATATAAATAGTAAAGCTTATTTTTATAGCTGTTAAGCATAATCCCCTGGTTTCCGTAGCCACTTATATCAAGAACCAAAGGAGTTGCACCATTTAACCATAATTTAATATCTGAGCTATCTTTATTTACGTAATAAATACTGTCGCCAACATACTGGAAGGCCGTTTCCGAAACGTCCCAAAAATAATCATCGTAGGTATAATCGTCAGGGGTTGTATCGTAGTCGAAAGCCTCGTGGTCGGCATTGTAAATGCCCTCAGACGAAAGCATAAAATTGTCGTGCATAACACGACCGCTAACGTCGTACACCGGGTCGTCCCAGGTGATATCTACGTGATATTCTTCGCCGTCAATCGTAACGATGTTCCACACGTGCTGCAGGGTATCTGAAGAGCAAAGACGATTTTGAATTCCCAACATATCCAGCATATACTGATAAGATTTGGCATATCCCTGGCAAACCGAAATTTTATTAACCAGTGCCCCATACATATTGTAGGAATCGTCGGGTATAGTACCATTTACATAATTATCGTAATCGTACTCGCAGTGAAGTGCTATTCTGTCGTGCAGAAGCAGGGCCTTTTCCAAATCGGTAAGGTTGCTGTTAATTAAATCGGCAACCATATAATTGGCCACTGCCTTGTAGGCATTGTTATAGTTCAGGTATTGGGCATAGCTGTAGTAATAGTCCATCTCAACAGAGCTTATGCTATACCTTGGCACACCATTAACGTATTCTCCGGAAATTTTGAAATTCCAGCTATGCACGTTATAAAGGTCGGGATATTTATTAACCTGGCGCTGAATATCAAGCTGAGGATAGGTGGAAGCTATGTGTTTTCCAAGATTACTGCGGTCGTTAATTTGCTTTTCAGTAAGGGTGAAATTGTATTTTTTAAGGTCGATTTCACCTTTACAGGCAACAAGATTATCAACTAAGTATTTATCGAAAGCGGTGGCCTCGCTTAAAGGAGCAGAATATCTGTCTGCCTTGTCTTCTACCGAAATTTCAAAGGTGTCGGAAACGGCAAATTCGTTGACATTACCGCTTACAGAAAGCTCTATAAACTCGGAAGTGCTTGACGCAAAAACAGCGAACTCAGGCACCACAGCCAAAGCCATAGCCATAGATAATAGAACTGCCAATATCCTCTTTTTCATTTAAGACCATCCTTTCAATAATTAATATGTTAGCCCCGTAATATTTGATACCTTACGGGTCTAAGAAGCCCAAAGCAACAATACCCACTATTGCGCCGCATATAGCAACGTAATGCTTCCAGGAAAGCCTTTCCCTTAAGAAAATGGTGCTCCAGACGGAAGAAAGGGCACAGTATGCCGAAATAATTGCAGCGGCAGGGGCTGCGTGGGCTGTATTGCCCAAAGCGAATACGTATGCAAGCTGACCTGCGGTTTCACAAATACCGCCCAAAAGCTTCATACCATCGCGTTTTATAACGATTCCGTCAAACTCTTCGTTGCTTCTGGAAATTATTTGCACCTTTTCGCGGCGAATAACAAACACGTAAATTGCGGCTATAACGCCCATAAAAAGGAAGGTAAGCTCGTAAGCTACGTTGGCGGAATTTTCGGGCAAAACGGTGGGGAACACCTTATCGAAGAAGGTACCTGTAGGCTCTTCACGAAGAATAAGGGTGTCTACAAAGGTGCCGGCAGCATCTATAAGGCAGTAAAGCACCGGCAATAAAAGCGCCAACACACTTTTTCTGTATTTAACAACAGATTTTTGCTGACGAATTGCACGGCTGTTATCGTCTTCATACATTTCCGCAAAGCCAAGGCCAACAATAGATACGCCGATAAGAATAATTGCGCCGAGCATTTCTTTGCTGATTTCTCCGGGTAAGAAAAGCACACAAAGAATGGCTGCCAATGCGCCTGAGGAGTTACAGATAGGTGAAGATACCGAAAGCTCGATATATCTGAGTGACACATATCCGAACACCATAGAGAGTATGTAAAGTGCCGATGCGGGAAGATAGGTTAAAATTACATCTAAAGAAATGTATACGTTGTTAAAAAATATTTCGTAACCTGCGTGCAAGCCCATTATAAGGCCCACGGCAATAACCATTTTCCAATGGCTGTATTTGTCGCCGGGCTTTGAACCCAGCTTAGAAAAGAAGTCGGAACCACTCCAACAAACCATAGCAATAAGTGCTAATGTAAACCAATTCATTTTAAATCCTCCGTTTATAGTGGGGAGGACGTATTAAATATTAAATTTTAATCCTCGCCCATAAGCTCAGCCTGATATTCTCGGCTGACCTCCATAATTTTTTCGTAAAGTTTTTTAATATACTTTTTTTGTTCGGGTGGAGCTGGGTCGCATACCTTTTCAAGTATCTCCTGCTCACGGGCGGAGTTAAGGATTGGGATTCCGTTAGCTTTTTTATAAACACCTACGTCGTGAGCCAAATCAAGGCGTTTAAGCAGTAGCGGAACAATAAGAAAATCGATATTATTAATTTCGTGTCGCAAGTCATCGAGATTCACGGCATATCCTCCAATCCATAACTTTTCAATTTATTTTACCATATAATCCCGAAATTTGCAATAAAAATATACACATCATAAGAAAAAAGCGGCCCCGATAAACGGGGCCGCTTAATATGTTATTCTTCACCGAAGGGGTCTTCGGTTTCTACTTGGGTGTAGCCGCTTCTATCATCTAAAAGACCCAGCGAAAGGCCTTTACAATATTCAGAGAGCGACTGAATTACGCTGAAATCCGGAGATACGTAAGTTTTAGTCATTTTCCGTTCTCCCTTCTTAATTAAATGTGTGGCTGTACACATTGCTATACATATTGCCGCTATCGGTAGTGGCGTATGCGCGTACAACACGGGTTACCTGCTTAGAAGTGGTAATTCCCATAAAGCTTGCCAACAGGTCGTTTGTTTCTTCGTCTGCGTTAAGGGTGATGTATCTATCGCTATCCAATGCCTCAATAGTGAAGTTGGAATCATTTGTATATGCACTGCCGGGAGCAAAAATAACTCCGAAATCAGAGATTTCTGCCTCTATGGGGTTATATATATGAACAAATACGCGATACGCGTTTTTAGCCTTAACCTCGTCGGGCACTGCTTTAAGTATTGCTACAGAAACACCTTGAGGTGCAATGTTTTCGGAGGCGTTAACAGTAAGCTCTCCACAGCCGTACAGGGTTACCTTACCCTCGCCGCCGATTACCTGACCATCTACCAAGAAAGATTTAGCGCCATCGTCTACAAGGGTAAAACGCTGGTCAAATTCTAATTCCTGAGTTTCTACAGTACCTTTTGTAGTGTTAAGAATTGTATTATAAATAGTGGTCTGTCTTGAATAAACGGCGTTAACCAAAATGTCTTCGGTAACAATCTCAACCTCTTTATCCCAGCCCACGAAATCGTAACCGTAAACGTCGGGCACTGCGTTCTCGGCATTGGTAAGTTCTTGCTGACTTATGGTTTCACCTGTCTGAACATAAGCGGTGTAGAAGGTGTTGCCGCTGCGGTCTACAAAACTAACAGCAAATTTATTTATTGTGTAAACTGCGTTTACTTCCATATCTGCTGTAATTTCGCTGAAATCTGCTACATCCCAGTAAGGAGCAACCAAATCGTGATCTTCTTTTGCAGGGATTTCGGGAATATCCAAAACAGTGCCGTTCCACTCTACCTCTTTTGTGGCAACGGTTTCACCGTCTATTTTAAAGGTTACAACAAGGTATCTTCCCTCACCCACGGTAATGGTGGTGGCAGGTGAAGCCTTGTAGTTAGCCTTTTCGGCATAACGAACATAGTATGTTCCCGAAGCATAAGGAACAGAAAAAGCGGTAATGGGGGTAAAGGAAACGCCGTCGGTGCTGATTTCCATACTTTTGGTAAGGCCTTCAATTTTTCCGTCTGCCTTGCCCTTGATGGTTTCGTTTGTTACAGAGAGTCGAGAAGCATCGGGGGCTGCTTTGTCTGCTTTTTCTATTTCGTAATTGCAGGTAACACTTGCAGTACCGCAGGTAGCGGTAACGGTGGCTGTGCCTGCATTTACGTTATTGGAATATGTTAATTCTACAGGCTCCCACTCCCAATTGGAATAGGTAACCTTTGCCGCCTCAATCTCGTTACCGTTATAAACTCTGGAAACACCGTCGTCTACACTTAAAGTAGCTGTAGCAGAAAGGCTTGTGTGGTATTTACAAGACTGGGTTATCACGTCGCCCGTATCGTTGGCGGTGTAAACATAACAGTGCAGATAATCTGCCGCAGAAGCGCCACTCATTATGTCTGCCATAATGCTGTCTTGAGCCGTAAGCTTGTTCTTATACTTAGTGTAAGCTGCTTCATCGCTGAAAACAAGGGTGGTTACCTCGTTATTAGAAAGTGTAGCCTGTCGGCTATGGGCATAAATGGCACGGTCGGAATCGGAATCGGAAAAGGTGATATTAGCACTTCCGCCTATTGTAAGGTCTACAGTACCGTTTACATAATATGCTGAGCTCCAACTGTAAGAAAAGAATCCGCTAACCTCGTTATAGCAACCGCCGTAAACGCGGCGCTTAACTGTGGAGCCTAAAAGATTCAGTTTCACGTTACCTGTAAGATGTGCTGCCTGGTTACCACCGAAAATCTGTGAGAACTCACCGCCTGTGATGGTAAGGTTTACGTCGCTTCCGTGGTTAACGTTGTTGCTTCCGCCATAAATGCTGTATGCCTTACCGCCGGTTACATTTAAATTAGCAACTCCGCCGATGGTTGCGGTTTTAGATTCAAGAGCACCGGGGTTTTCAGAAGCGCCGAATATGTAAGAGCCCTTAGCGTTACCACCATAGGTAAAATTGGTATTACCCATAATGGTATCTGCCTGGCCGCCGCCATAGAAATTACAAAGACTTGAGTGGCTTGTAATATCAAGGTCGGGGTTTACGTTGCCGCCAACCGTAAGGTTGGTATCGCCAAGTACAGTACCACCGTAGGCACCGCCGTATACTCTTGAATAAACACCGCCAAGAAGTGTAACATCGGTGCTTTTAACGGTTGTATCTTCTTGGCCGCCGCCGTATACCCACAAATCGGCAGAGCCGTTGTAAGAGGCCTGCGACATAGTTGCATTTTCGCCTATTACAAGCTTATAGCCGTTAGCAAAAAGCTTTGCGCCACTTGCAAACTTCAAATTGATATTATCGAATATGGTATTGTTTTGAAGAATAACACGGCTTTTTGCAGAAGCATCTAAGGTGCCACCGGTTATAGTAATGGTTTTGCCGTATTTTTCAAAATTATAGTTTGATGCTAAGGTTAATGTATCCTTAATTACAATAGTACCGTTATGGATTACATTTTTCATCGCCTTATTAAGGGTTTTGTAAGGGCTCTCCTCGGTACCTGCAGCATCGTCGCTACCTGAATTGGAAACATAAACTGTGGCTAAAGTTTCATCTTCAAGTGCATCTTCAATGTTGCCGGAATTATCGAAATAGCCTTCTCCCAAAGCCGTAAGGCTCATGCTGCTGATAATTGCCAAAGAAACAAAAAACGCCAGGAATTTTTTAAACAATGAAAACACTCCTTTGTTATGTATATACATTTGCATTATATACTTGTAGTTTAATAACTGCAACTTTTTTGCAGTTTTTCATCAATTTTTACATAAAAACCAACAGTTTTTACGCAAAGGTATCCGTTTTAAGGCCCTAAGTAATTTTTAATTGAAAGCAGGCGGCAAATATGATATACTTGTTTTCACAGGAAGGTAACGATTTATGAAGACTAAGCTTTGTAACCTTAAAGTTGAATATGTGAAAGAGCCCATAGGCCTTGACACCAAATTCCCACACTATTCCTGGGAGTTTGTTTGCAATAAGCAAAATGTATTTCAAAAGAAATACAGAATTAAGGTTATAGGCTTTATTGACGAGCTTTTTTGGGACAGTGGCTGGGTGGAATCCGATAAAAGCTTCGGCATAAAGCAGGGCGGCAAGGCCTTAGAGCCAGACACCGAATATCGCGTAACGGTAGAGGTGCTGCTCGGCAACGAACAGCTTTCGGCCGAAACCCGTTTCCGCACAGGGCTTATGGACGAAACCTTTACCGATGCCCGCTGGATAATGGCCGAAGATATGGCAAGCCCCCTTTTCCGCAAAACCTTCTTTTCAGGTAAAAGGGTTGCTTATGCCACCGCATATATTGCCGCAAAGGGCTTTTACGAGCTGTATATAAACGATCTTCGCGTTGGCGATAGAATTTTGGCGCCTGCAAACCTTAGCCCCCGAAGCTATCCCTACCACTGTGTGGCAGATGCCTACGATGTTACCGAGCTGCTTGGCACCGATAATAACACTTTGGGCATCTGGCTTGGACGCGGCTACAGCAAAAAGGATTTCAGCCCCTACGGCTGGTGCTACCAGGGCGACGAAAGGGTTTGGCTTGCGCTGTCGATACAATACGAAGACGGCGACCATACCGTTATTACTACCGACCAAAGCTGGCTATGCCACAGAAGCCCAATTATTTCTAACTCTATATACCACGGCGAAGCCTACAATAAAAATCTTGAAATTAAAAACTGGAGCAACCCCTACATAGACACAACCGATTGGGAGCAATGCAAATTATCTCCCGAATCCGACGCGGTTCTTAATATTTACACCACTCCCGTAAAGCAACTGCGCCGAGAAAAATGCACCCACTTAGAGGCCCGGGAGGACGAGGTTATTTTCTGCGATTTCGGTGTAAACGGTGCGGGCTATATTTGTATAAAAATAATCGGCGAGCCCGGCGCCAGGGTTATTATTACCCACTCTGAAAACGTAAATCCCGACGGCAGCCTTAACACCTTTACCAATCGCGATGCCAACGCCACCGATGTTTATATTCTGAAAGGGCACGAGCTTGAGGTTTACGAGCCTCGTTTCACCTACCATTGCTTCCGCTATGCCGAAATCCGTATGGATGGCGTGGCACAGCTTATTTCGGCCGAAAAGGTTACAATTGGTGCCGCTTTGGATAACGAAAGCAGTTTTTATTGCGACGACCGTATGCTACGCAGGTTTTACAATAACGCAATGCGCTCGGTAAGGGCGAACCTTATGAATCACCCCACCGATTGTGCCGTCAGAGACGAACGCACCCCCTGCCTTATGGACTCTATGGCATTTGAAGAGCTGTGTTTACACAGCCTTGATATGCATAGTTTTTACCGCCATTGGTTAAGAAATATCAAAAACGAAACCGATTCCAACGGCCACTTCCCCCTTTGGGATGGCGAACTTATAACCTTGCCTAAACTTTTAGAAGAGCATTACGGCGACTCGGAAATTGCCGAAGAAATGTACCCCAAAATGAAGTGGGCGGTAAAAAAGAGCCTTGAAACCTATAAGGCAAACGGTTTCAACCCCACCTTTGGTGACTGGTGTGCCCCAATAGACAACCCCGAAAACGATTACGAAAAATGCGGTCACTTCGGCGGCGAAGCAGGCCTTTGCAGCTTTATATTCCAGCTTAACTACCTGATAGAATTAAGCGAAAGGTTGGGAAAGACTGAAGACAGCCGATATTTTGAAGAATTGAAGGCTTTTTGCCAAGAAGAGCTTTATAAAAAATATTTTAGCAATTCCGATTGCTGCTTTTCGGGCGGTCAGCAGACCCCAAACATTATGGCTTTAGCCCTTGGTGCAGTAAAGAGCGAACATATCGACAGGGTTTATGCCGCCCTTAAAAAGCATATTATAGAGGTAGATAACTATCACCACACCACCGGCATTTCCGGCACCAGGTTTTTAATACGTGTGCTGAGCCGCGACAAAGAGGGAATGGAAATTTTAAGCCGTATGCTACACAGCACCGAATACCCCAGCTTCGGCAGGCAGGTGCTGGAATACGATGCCACCACCCTGTTGGAGCAATGGCTGAACCTTTGCGGTATGATGAGCTGCGACCACCCTATGTTCGGCGGAATTTTTGCCGATTACTACCGCATTTTTGCAGGTATTACCGGGGAAGAGCAATACAAAAAAATCACCATTGCACCTAAACTTCCCGAAAGCATTAACGAGCTTCGCTGTGTATTCCACTCGGTTCGCGGAAAAATACAGGTGTATATACGGCGTATTGCAGAAAAATACCATTTAGACGTGGTAATTCCACCAAACTGTGAGGCCACAGTAATATCCCCCACAGGCGAAAAATGGGAGCTTGGAAACGGAAAGTATATTTTAAATTAACCATAAAGAACGCAGGTATTTACTTGCGTTCTTTTTTTGTAGCAAAAATGCCGAACACAGCATAGTATAGTGTGAATAAACCTTACGAAAGGGCGTAAAAATATGGAAAAGTCCATTGAAGATTATAAACGCGAGCTTATGGAGCTGTACCGCAGCCGACCGATAGTTCCCGCAAATTCGCAAGCAGTACGTGAACAGGATACGCCGATTACGGAACAAAGACCCATTGTTCCGTTTGCTCAGAACGATGAACAGCTACGCGAGCCCTACACCGGAAAAGGTGGGCTTATGGTGGCGCTTACCCACTCTCGCGGCACCTACCCAGTAGAAGGTGCTTCGGTTTCTGTTCTCGATAAAAACGGCAGGGTTATAGACCGAGAGGTTACCGACAACAGTGGTAAAACTACCCGCTTGCTGCTTCCTGCCCCCTCGAAAATTCTTTCGGAAGCCCCCGGCGAAAGCTACAGCAACGTTGCGGCATTTTACGACCTTAAAATTGAAGCCGAAAACTTTGTGCCGGTTACTATAAAGGGCGTTCCGATTTTCGACGGAGTAAATACCACCCAACCCTTAGATTTAACCTACACCGCCTCGGCCTCAAGCAATCAACCTATCGTAATAAGTTTCAGCAATACCAACACGCTGTAATAAGCTTGGGTAATAACTTTTTGTAAAGGAGATAAATTATGGCTGTTATTACACCCTTTATACCTGAAACCATAACGGTGCATTTAGGCCGCCCCGACGAGGTGGCAGAAAACATTACAGTACCCTTTCCCGACTACATTAAAAACGTTGCCTCCAGCGAAATATACCCCACCTGGCCCGAAAGTGCCTTGCGGGCCAATATTTATGCAATAATAAGCTTTGCTTTAAACCGATACTACACCGAATGGTATCCCTCGCGAGGGTATGATTTCGATATTACCTCTTCCACCACTGTAGACCAGGCTTTTAAAAAAGATAGAGATATTTTTGATAACATAAGTGAAATTGTAGACGAAATATACAACGATTACGTGGTACGCCGCGGCCAGATTCAGCCCTATTTCACCCAATTTTGCAATGGCACCACCGCCACCTGCGACGGACTTTCCCAATGGGGCACCGTGGGTTTGGCGGAAAGGGGGCTTATACCCTACGAAATTCTGCAGAATTATTACGGCAACGATATTGACATTGTAACAAACGCCCCTGTTTCCAACGTAGAAGAATCCTACCCCGGAACACCCCTTTCGCGTGGGGTTGCAGGCAACGACGTAAGCGTTGTTCAGAAGCAGCTTAACCGCATAGCAAGAAACTACCCTGCAATACCGAGAATTTCCAACACCGATGGACTTTACGACACCGAAACAGAAAATTCCGTAAGGGCTTTTCAAGATGTTTTCGACCTGCCCCCAACAGGTGTAGTAGATAAGGCCACCTGGTATAAAATCAAGCGGTATTTCACCGCCATAAAAAGGCTGGGCGAGCTTACCTCAGAAGGGCTTACATACAGAGATATTGAAACACCCTTTCCCGGGGATTTGCGCCAAGGGTCGGAAGGAACCCCCGTAAAGATTTTACAATATTACCTTAACGTTATTTCCTACTTTAACCCCGCCCTTAACGTTGTTGCCTCCGACGGAGTTTTCGGCCCCGGTACCCTTAATGCGGTAAAGGTTTTTCAACAAGAGTACGACCTGCCTGTAAGCGGCATTGTAGACCGCCGCACCTGGAATAAGCTTACCGAGGTTTATAATAACTCGGTTGCACTTTTGCCCGAGGGCTATGAAGGGGAAAAAGCCAAGCTTTTTCCCGGCTATATTATTAACGTAGGTGACCGTGGCGAAAATGTAAGAGACCTGCAAACATATCTCGATTTTATAGGTGCAAATATAGGCGCCTTGCCGCGGGTGAAAATCGACGGTATTTTCGGTGGGGAAACCCTATCCGCCGTAAACACCTTTCAGCGGCAATTCGGGCTCCCCGTAACCCGCTTTGTTGGGGCGGTTACCTGGAACGCTATTGCTAATCAGTACGACGCATTAAAAGAGGGATAAGGCATCTGCCTTATCCCTCTTTTCCTTTAAGCTTCACGGTTGCATATAGTGTTATAGGCAACAAAAGCTCTATAATCAGCATTATAATATTAACCGCACTGTTTTGGGCTAAATTTCCACCCATACCCGAAATTCCGTAAAGCGACACCAGTGGCAGTAAAAAATACAAAGATTTTTTGAAATTTCTATGCACAGCAGAAGCAATTTTAAACGAAACCTTTATAAGCAGTGCTGTTTTTATAAGGGCGCAAATAAAGTAAACTGCATAGCTTAAGCCCTCCAGCCTTGTGAAAATTCTGCCCACAGAAACCATTTCGCTTACCGCAATGTATGGATATTCGAGGCTTTTTGAAGCCTGCCCCAATACCGAGAGTACGTTAAAAAAACATATTCCCAGAAGTGATGCGCCTAAAAACAGCCCAAAATACTGCTGTTTCAGTACAGAGCTTCTTGAATTACCAATAAAAGCAAGCAATACACAGAACCCGAAGCTTTGTATAAACACCCCTGCCGCCTGCCTGAATATTCCCGAAGGGTCTACCCGAGTAAGCTCTTTAAGGTATTCCAACCTGATATTAGGAATTGAAAACACCAGCATTATAAGTGTTATTACCACAGTGAAGGCCGTGCCTACCAAGGAAAACAAATAAATAACCTTTTTGGGTGCCAACCCCAAAAGAAAGCTTAAGGCCACAAATATTCCCGCTATAACATATATCGAGGTGTTTGGCAAGCGCATTGTATCAATAAACCGGTTGTAATCCCCCACAGTAATTGCAATGCCCAAAGTCGGCAAAATTAAGGTGGGAATCGCCACTGCCCTACCCCAGCGACCACAGAGCAAATCGGCTTTATTTTCGGTTCTTATTTTTGCACAAAGAGAAAAAATTATAATTGATGGAATAACTGCAGCAAGCAGTGCATAAATACCGCAATAAGCATCGGGCCCTGAAGGAAATGTTATAACAGTGTTTCCCAAAATCAAAATAGAAATCAAGCAAATGCCGTGCTTCCAATAGGTTTTATTGCTTTGTGGCATAGCTAAAATCCACCCCCCTTAATACTGCAACAAACCTCTATTTCGGTATTAGCGAACCGCCCCTTGGCATTACTGCTATTCATAACTCCGAAGGCATCGAAAGAGTATCTGTCCCTAAACCTAACAAAAAGTCCGTATATAGCTTTTTCCAGGCTTTCGGCGACTTCTTTTTTGTTATAATCGCCCTTCTCCGCCTTTAGCGCAACCTCTACCGAAAGGGTACCCTCTTCTTTACAAGAAATTTTGGTGTTGGAATCGGTCACCTTCAGAATGTGCTGATTGTTTTCGGTTTCCACCTTTAGCTCGCCACCCAAAAATTTATTGGTGGCAACAGCCATTAGCTGAGTGTCGCCTCGGCTTAATTTACAAAGGGTATTGTTGCCCTGCATTAGCCTTGCGCCGATATGATATATCTCTTTATCTTTAGCCGAAAAACAAGGCAGCAAAAGGCAGTTGTTCTTTTCCTTATTTGTATTGATTACACTTAAAACGGTGCAGTAATTATGCAGTGCTGTTCCGTCTAAATCCTCTTTAAGCAGTGTTGCAATTTCGTATCCAAGTGGCTCTGATAATTCCTTGTTAAAGCTTAACAAATCCTTTGCATTGTATGCTGCTGCCACAAAAGCAGAAAGTGTAATTTCATTATTATTAACACAATAATCCAGCACCTGTGGGAAATACTCTCCTTGTACGCCCTCACCCAAAACAATTAGGGCGCAATGGCTTAAATTCACCTTTTTGGGCAGGTCGTTGGTTATTTCGTACATCGCCGCGGCCACACTTTTTCCTTTTCCGCTGTACCTTTTAACCTTATATTCATTGGTTCCTGAGTTTTCGGCAACCTCTACGGCCTCGGCACATATTTCAAAATTTTCACCTACACGGTCTACACCTAAAGAAGAAACAAACAGTCGATTTTCCGGCTCTTGGTAATCGCTTCTTTTACTGCTGCAACCGCTAAGGGCTAACAGCAGCATTGAAAGAAGCAGACATAAGCTTCTTTTTAACACAGAGTTACCTTCCCCCTTGTCGCCTTACATTTTTAGTAAGCCCTTCGGGGCGGGTTTTCATTTTCCACCAGGGCACACGTATTACGGTGTCTTTTAAAGAGCCTTTTGTACACCTTTCCAGACTATCGGTATAATCAACCCCAAAGGAATCAAGCGAAAAAACAGAATACAAAAGCAGCACCATACCGATAAAATATCCGTAAAGCCCAAATAAAGTGGACAATATAAGCAACCCGAAGCGAGAATATAGTATAATCCCCTTAAGCCGTGGTATCATAAGCCCGCAAATGCCGCTTAATGCCACCACAATAAGCATTGGCGCACTCACAATTTTGGCCTCTACCGCCGCCTGACCCACCACAAGGCCGCCAACTATACTTAGCGCGTGACCCACGCTTTGCTGCATTCTTATTCCTGTTTCCTTTAGAATTTCGAATATCACCGTAAGCAAAAAACACTCAATATAAGAAGGCAGGGGTATTCCCACCCTTGCCGCCGAAACGGTTATGGCAAAAGAGGTTGGAAGCAGATAAGGGTGATAAATTATAAGCCCCAAATAAACCGCAGGCACACTTATTGCCAGAAAGAAACATATATACCGCAAAATTCTGCCGGCACTTGCCACAAAATAATTAAGGTAATAATCGTCGTCGGCCTGAAAGTTTTCCGAGAACAGATAGGGCATTGTAAGCACCACAGGCGTGCCGTCTACCATAAGAGCCACCCTACCTTCAAGAAGCCTTGCCGCCACAATATCGGGTCGCTCGGTGCTGCCTATGGTTTTAAAAAGTGAATGCTTACTGCCCTTTATCATTTCATTAATATAATTTGAATCTAAAACACCATCAATATCTATTTTTGAAATGCGTTTTTTGATTTCGCTTACTGTAGCTTTATCCACCACCGAATCAAGATAGCAAAGAAACATTTTTGTATCGGTTTTTCGGCCTACCTTTAAAAGCTCCACCTGTAGGTCGGGGGTGGGAAGCTTTCGCCTGAGCAGGGCAACATTCAGCATCAAGGCCTCGTCGAAGCCCTCGCGGGGGCCCTGCAGAACCCTTTCGTCGGAAGGCTCGCTGACACCCCTTGCTCGCCAGCCCTTGGTGTTTATTATCAAGGCTCGCCTGTATCCATCAATAAGCAACAGGGTATCACCATAAAAAATAGCGCTAAGCATTTCGGCTATATCCAGAGTTCCGCTAACCTCGTTGGCAAAAAGCACCCTGTGTTCTATATATTCTGTAAGGTCGGGTTCGGGATTTTGCTCGCCGCAGGTAAGCAACGCCCTTATAACCGATTGATTAAGCAGCTCGGTGTTTACCATACCGTCCATAAACATTACCGCACAGCGGTATTCTCTGCCCCTTGTAATTTTAAGCTCCCTTACTCTATATATGTCGTCCTTTTCAAAAAGTCTTGAGAAAAAACTTAAATTTTCGTCTAAAGAATTAGTTAGTATCTGCCCCTTATAATCGCTTAACTGCCTTTTAATTTGAACCACCGCCCCTAAAAATTTTTACGGCATTATTATTAGCAAAATTCCCCACTATATTCTGTGGTATATTCTGCGAGCTTTGCGGAAAAAATTATTAGGCATATTAAACTGCAACTTAAAAATAGTATTTATTATAAGGAGGCTTGCACCGTGAAAAATATATTTGGCGATTATAACAACCCAATTTACAGCGATGAGTACGGCGGTATGGAGGAATACGATATGCTGGCAGAAGAGCTGGACGAAGAGCTTTATGAAGAGTATTTAGATGATTTTGAAGAACGAATTGACCCTTATATATAAGAAAATGGGCTGCCTCGCCGATTTTGAGACAGCCCATTTTAAATATTAATCTTCTTCTAATAATTTAGATGGCGATATTTTGAGTACTTGTGCGATTTTAAACAAGGTTTCCAAAGAAACTCCACGAACAGTGCCCGGACCTTCCACTTGACCCACAAAGTTCACGCTCTTATCAATAAGTTCCGCGAAGTGTTCTTGTGTGTAACCGGCTTTCTTTCTGTAATAGGCTATCTTCAAACCCAATGTTATATACTTTTCAGCAAACTCTGTATTCATTATTTCGCCTCCCTTGTATATTAGTTTACAAGGAAAGGAAGTAAATTATAATTTTCACCTAGTAAAGAATTATTTACTTTAAGTCAAATATGATGTATAATATATGATGAATCATTTACTTGGAGTGAAAGAAATGCTTGAAAATACTTGTTGCTTTATTGGCCATAGAGTTATTAATGAAACCGCAGAACTTAAGGAACAATTATATAAAATTATAGAAGAATTGATTGTGTTTAAAAATGTTGATACATTTCTTTTTGGCAGTAAAAGCCGATTCAACAGCCTTTGCCTTGAAACAGTAACGAAAATAAAAGAAAAATACCCGCACATAAATCGAATATACGTGCGGGCTGAATACCCCGAAATTACCCGGCAATATGCAAATTATCTTTTGAAAACCTACGAAGATACCTATTATCCTGAAAATATCGTTGGCTCGGGCCGTGCCGCGTACGTGGAACGTAACTATGAAATGATAAACAAAAGTCGATTTTGTATTGTCTATTACAATAAACCGAATCTCCCTGCTACACGTAAAAGCGGCACCAAAATTGCCCTTGACTATGCTAAAAAACAAGCAAAGGAAATAACAGTGCTTCCATAACAAAAAACGGACTGCCTTGCAAGACAGTCCGTTTTTTTGTTACTGTGTTTTTTTGGCGAAGTGGTGGTCGTTATGGGTACGAGAGCTTACCCTGTTTTCGGGCTTGATTTCCCCTGCCTTTGTAAGGGCAATTTTGGTGCAAACAGGGCCTACCAGCTCGTAAATAAGAACGGCAAAAAGGGTGATGTTACGGATTATGCTGCCACAACCCGGCAAAGCTTCCGACTTTAATGCCATACCCAAAGCCACACCTGCCTGGGGCAGAAGGGTTACGCCCAAATATTTAACAATATTCGGGTCGCACTTAACCGCCGCCGCAGAGCCGCGGGCGCCAAAGTATTTACCAAAGGAGCGAGCAATTATATAAACCACGCCTATTACAACTATTGCCCAATCGGCAAAAACCGACAGCTCAAGCTCGGCACCGCTGGCAACAAAGAAAATTATGTAAAGCGGAGCAGTCCAGCGGTCTAATCTGTCCATAAGCTCGGCCGAGAAGTCGCATATATTGCAGAACACGGTGCCCAGCATCATACACACAAGCAAAGAGGAGAAAGCCACGTGTATGCCGAAAATTTTGAACTCCATCATAGAAATTCCAACCGTAAGCAACACAAAGGCCACCGACATTGAAAGTCTTTTTGAACGGGAGTGGAAATATCTTTCCAAGAATGTTAAAAGCAGACCCATAGCGGCGCCAAGTATTAAAGAGAACACAACCTCTAAAATTGGCTCAAGCAAAACCGCCATCAGGTCGGTTTGCCCTGAAATAAGGCTTTTAGCAACGCCAAAGGATATGGCAAAAATAACAAGTCCCACCGCATCGTCTAAGGCAACTATAGGAAGCAGGATTTTTGTTAGCGGACCCTTGGCCTTATATTGGCGAACAACCATTAAGGTGGCGGCGGGCGCTGTGGCAGAGGCTATTGCACCCAGCACTATTGCGGCAGGCAGCGGCAACTTATCCGGCATTGCAAAATGAAGGGCTATTAAGGCAACATCTACCAAAATGGTTGTGAACACAGCCTGTACAACGCCTATAACCAATGCCTGACGGCCTATAGACCTAAGCTCCTTCATTCTGAATTCATTACCTATTGAAAAGGCGATAAATCCAAGGGCGATATCGCAAAGCAGTGAATAACCCTGCACGTCGTCAAGACTTATAAAGCCGAGACCCTGTACCCCGATTTTACCAAGGCAATACGGGCCGATTATTATACCCGCAACCAAGTATGCGGTAACTGCAGGCAGCTTAAAAAACTTTGCCACACGGGAAAGCAGCAAGCCTGCAAGTATTACACCCGAAAGGGTTAATAAAATATACATTTTCTACACTTTCTTTCACTAACATTAAGTGCTTCAAGCACCCCTCAACAATCAAATAGTTTAACACTGCCGCATATAAATGTCAATCTGCTTTTTATACAAATCGATTGCTTAGAAACCGTTAAATATTGTTGTTATTTTCGGTGCTTTTTTCTGTATTCCGAGGGGGATTTGTTTTCTTCCCCCTTGAATGTGCGGTAAAACACCGAAAGATCCCTATATCCACAGCTTTCGGCCACCTGCGCCGCGGAAAGGTTTGTGGTTCTTAAAAGCTTTTTTGCAAACTTAATTTTTTCTGCCTTTATGTATTTATAGGGTGTAATGCCGTAGTTTTCACGAAATATGCGTATTATATGGTCTTTGGAATAGTTGAATCTGCGACACAAATCCTGCAAATTCTCGATTTTTGCAATATTGTTTGAAATGTAATCAGACATTTCTTCTGCCGGGCTAAATTCGTTGCGGGAATTATGCTTTTGCAGGTGAAGCAGCAGATTGTAAAAGTAATGCATTTCTTCGGTGGCGCTATTGGCCTTATATAAGCAACCTATACACTGCTCGCCTCCTAAGTCCATATCGAAACTGCCGCTGATAGGCACCGCCGAAGCCGGCTCTTTTTCCTTAAAAACCCCCGAAAAATGCAGATAATAATACACAGGCGGGTCGGTTATTTCTATTCCCTCTTGCTTGGTTCCAGCCCTTTGAATATAATAATTTCCTGCGCTTACGTGCCGTTCTTCGCCGTTTTCTTTAAAGCTAATAACACCCTTTATAACCAATATAAGGGTGCTGAAAACAGGGGTTCTGTTTTGGTGTTGCTCGCCCTTTGCAAAGCTTCTTAACCTACAATGGCTATGGGTAAGAAACACAGGCGGTGCCGATAAATCCAAATACATATTTCGGCTCTCCTTTAGTTTAATTCCCTTTAATTCTACCACACAATGTCGATAATTGCAAATAAATAAATCATTATTACAATTTGATTTTCCACCGCCCTATATTATATTTAATATGTAATATAAACCTTTAAGGAGGATACTTATGCAAATTTCAAGATGCGCAAAAAGAATTATAAGCCTTGTGCTTAGCCTTTGCCTTGTTGCAAGTTGTTTTGGCACCGCGCTGGCCGCCGGTGTAACCCACTCGAAATACGATAACAACTTCACAGGCGCCACCGCCCTTTCGGCCGAAGTTAACGGCAGCGGCAACCTACTGCTGGGCGACAGCTACGTTAACACCACCGACCTTACCGTACTTTCGGCAGGTCAATACACCATTACTGCTTCGGCCTATGAAAACGGCGAAAGACTTTTCGTAATGAATCCTGCCACGGCCGGAAAGCTTGCCAACTCCCACATAACCGACGGTGAGCTCGTTTACAACTCTGCCAAGGTTGCCGATATATACGCAGGCTCCAGCAACGAAGCCTATAGAGATTATCTTGGCTCCAACAACCGAGTTGTATTTCAGAAAGCCGACGGCGGATGGCACGATAACCTTTACTACGATATCACCTTCCGCTTAAGCAGTTTCAGCGACATTGACAAGCTGATTTACGTTAACAGCACAGGAACAAATACCCTTTATACCAAGCTTTACGACATTTACGTTTCAGATACCGTAGCCGACCTTTACGAAAGCTACAATCTTAAATACGCCTGCGTAAACGACATTGCAAGTTCTGACTTCGGTATTGTTCAGGAAATTAACTTCGACGATGGCGTTCAAGGTGAATACATAGGCGTGCGTATACGTCAAGGTGTGCAGGATACCTGTGCCTCGCGAGATATCTCTTTTGTACGCTGCTTTGAAATTGCGGCAATTGGCTCGCCCCTTTACAGCCTTACCACATCACAGCCCTCTAAAAGCAACGATGTAAAAATTGCCGATACCACCGCCGACGGAAAAACCATCGACGACAGCATTATACTGGGTGCCTCCCCTGCAGTAGCCGGTAAAATTAACGGCGTTGCAAAGACTGTTGTTACCGACACCCACGTTTCCCGCCTGCCAAACGCTACCGATGGCTATTATAACAACACCTCTGCCACCAACTGCGACCTTACAATAGACGCATTCTCTTACAAGGATACCGACGGCACCTATAAGTTCTACAACGGCTACGACCCAGCCACCGTTACCTACGATAAAGCCAACCTACAAAGCTACGTAACCTTTACCTACGACCTTGGAAGCGAATACACCCTTAATGAATTCTGGATATACGGCGAAAGCACCGCTAACGGTGTGAACAGCCTTGGTATATACGAATTATATGCCTCGACCAATGCGAACAATCTTTACGATTCTTCCAACCGTGTAGGCGTTTACCACAACACTAAAATCTCTTGGTGTCAGAAATTCCGCTGGGAAAATCCCATAACAGCTACCCACTTCGGCATTAAATTCATAATGGGTATAACCGATGCTCAGTTTACACAGTATTCCCGAGTACGCGTTTTAGAGGCAGCTCTTTTCGGCACCTCCACTGCTGACTATGCCGTTACCTACAAAACACCTTCTAAATCCAACGACGTGCAGATTGCCGACTTAACCAAAAGCGGCAAAACCATCACCGAAAGCCTTATCTACGGCAAAATTCCTGCCCTTTCAGGTATTAAAAAGGGTACAGTTGCCAATATGACCTCAGGCAACATCCACAGAACCACCGACGGCTACTATAACAACACCGCCACCGCCTCTTGCGACCTTTCGGGTGTGGCATTTGTAGACTACGATGCCGCTACCGATACCTACACTCAAGCCAACGGATACAACCACCTGACAGGCGAATACGACGAGAATAATATCGACACCTTTGTAACCCTTACCTATCAGTTGGGCGGCAAATATAAGCTCACAGATTTCTGGTTCTATTCCGAAAATCAGACCAGCACTAACCAAAATCTCCAGACAGGTCTTTACGAGGTTTACACCGCCGACAAAATGACCGAGCTTTACAACCCTGAAAACAAAATATTTACCCACAATAATACAAATTCTACCTACTGTCAGCAGGTACGCTTCTTTAAAGAGTACAGCGGTAAATATTTAGGCATTAAGATTATTGAAGGCGTTACTTTTATGGAAAACAGCAGTTACAAATATTCCCGTTGCCGACTGCCCGAAATTGCAGTGTTCGGCGATAAGGTAGAGGACACCTCAACCACCAACTACGCCACAAGCGTTGACTTTACAGATACAGTTATTACCGACGAATTCTTCGGTGGCAAGCAGAAGCAAAGCCTGCTTGTTAGTATGGAGCACGGGCTCAAGCAGTTAGAAGGCTCTATGAAGAACTTTGACAATGCCGCCAAAGTAATTGCCGACGGTGACCTTAGCGACTATACCGATTACACCTTCTTCAGCAACTTCGCCGCCGACAGCGACGTTTACAAGTTTATGGAGGGTATGGCATACGCTTATGCTAATTATAAAGATAGTGCCGACCCCACGGAAGCCGCTATGGCTGCCAAAATTCCGGAATATTTCGACGATATGATTCCGCGAATACTTGCCGCCAAGGGCGACGACCACTACCTTAACACCTACTTTACCATTTCTTCTAGTGATGCCACCATCACCCCCGAGGCCAGATTCCAGAAACGTCCTATGCACGAGCTTTACTGCTACGGACATCTCTTTGAAGCCGCAGTTGCCATTTATAACCACTGTGGCGACGACAGATTGCTCACTGCTTCTGCCGATATTCTGGATATGCTCTACTCGGTATTCTATCTTAAGAATCATCCCACCTACACCGCAACCTTCTCGTCACCGGGTCACGAGGAAATAGAGCTGGCACTTATAAAAATGGCCGCTGTGCTTTACGATATTCCCGAATACGGCGAGGAATATGCCGAAAAGTGTATAACCCTTAGCCAGTATTACCTTGACGAAAACCGCAAGCAGCAGGGCAACGCCTTAAAGGGCGAGGATACACTTGTTGCAACCGCCGACCTTACCGAGGCTTGGGGCCACTGTGTTCGCGCCTTCTACCTTTACACCGCTATGGCGGATATGTCAATTTATAAAGGCGACCTTATTTACGATAATTTAGAAACCCTTTGGAATAACGTTGAAACCAAAACCTACATCACAGGCGGTATCGGTCACGACCAATACACCGAAGGCTTTGCCGACAGCTACGATCTGCCCAACGAAAATTCCTACTGTGAAACCTGCTCCAGCATCTCCAACGTATTCTGGAACAAGAGTATGAACAAGCTTTACGATGATGCTAAGTACTTTAACAACATTGAAAAGCAGCTTTACAACAACGTAATTTCGGGTCTTGGCCTTGACGGACAGCATTATTACTACCAGAACCGCCTTACAAATGCCGGCGGCGTTGCCCGCCCCGAGTGGTACGGAACCCCCTGCTGCCCCACTAATATGATTAGACTTCTTCACAGTCTTGGCGGATATATCTACACCACTAAAGACGATGTGCTTACCGTAAATCTTTATATTGGCAACGAAGCGGAATTCCAGCTCGATGGCAACAAAATTGGGGTTAATATGACCTCTGAAATGCCCTGGAACGGCAAGGTTAATATAACCCTTAACCCCGAAAATTCAGGCACCTTTACCCTTCGCTTAAGGCTGCCCGAATGGGCTAAGGGCAACAACACCCTTACAATAAACGGCGAAAGCTATTCCTGCAATGCCGGTGAAAACGGTTACATCTCTATTACCCGTCAGTGGAGCAAGGGCGACCTTATTGCCCTTAACTTCCCGATGGAGGTTGAGGTTATTGACAACAGCGACGTAATTGAAACCAACAAGGGTATGGTTGCAGTTACCCGCGGCCCAATAGTTTACGCTATTGAGCAGATTGATAATGAGGAATCTATCGATAACCTGGCCGTTACCGAAGGTACCACCTTCAGCACCCAAACTGTTACCGATTTTGTCAGCGGTCAAGAGGCCTACGGCACAGGCAAACTCAACCTGCTTAAGGTTCAAGGTCAAACCCTTGATGATTACAATTCAGGAAAGACTACCCGCACCGAATTTACTATGATTCCCTTCTATGCCTGGGCAAACCGCGGTAAAACACCCATGAAGGTTTATATGAGCACAGGTGTTATTGATATCGACCCCAACGCTCCGCTACTCGACCACGCAAAGGTTACCGCCTCTTTTAGCTACGTTAACGATAATATTCTTAACACCTTAGACGGCGTATTTAACAAAAACAGCCGTTGGACCTCTTACCAGGGCGGCTATGGCGACCACGTTAAATACCCCTACATTGACTTTGAATTTATAACCACCGCCACAGTTGACACCGTAAGCGTTGCCTTCTATAACGACGGCGGCGGCGTTCAAACCCCCACCAAGGTTGAGTTCGAATATTGGAACGGCGAGGAGTATCTGCCACTTTCTCACAACAACCCCACAATTTTAGACGGCACCAACGGTGATTATACAGTATTTGAGTTAGAGCCGGTTGTTACCAACAAGCTTCGTATGAAGCCCTCTAACGGCAGCCGCGGTGTTGGTATTGTTGAAATGACCTTAGACGGCAGTTGGGTGCTTGAGCCTGCCGAAGAAAGCTACACCGTAACCTTCCTTGATAAGAGTGGAGAGCTTTTGGGTAACGTTACCAAAACCGAAGGATATGTAACCGAGGAGGACCTTGTCGCCGCAGGAATTGTTCCCCCTGCAATATTTGGTTATGAGTTTATTGCCTGGAACTACGCTTTCGAGGATATGACCACAGATATGTCGGTTTCCCCCATCTACAAAAAATCCAATTCGCCCGAATCTTCCTGCACAGTAACCGTTGTAAACGGCACCGCAAACGGCGCCGCCAAAGTAACACTGCCCTTCGACTCTAAATTCCAATTGGTGGCCGAAGAAAAGGCAGGAATGAAATTCTCCCACTGGATTGACGGTGCAGGTCAGATTATAAGCCTTGACAACATCGCAAGCCTTTACTCTGCAGGTGACCTTAGCTTCACCGCAGTTTATGTAGACCAAAGCGAGGAAATCACAGCAGTACAATCTCCTGTGTTTATTAACGAGAACCCCTGCTGGAGCTTAGAAAACGGTACCTTTACCGTAGCATTTACCGCAGTATCTGCCGTTCCCGAGGGTGCAACACTTGTGGAGCAAGGCATTGTAATAGGCGGTAAAAACTACAACGATAACGCTTCTGCACTTTCCCTTACCGATTGCGACCAGCAAGGCGAGGCTCGCCACGTGGCACAAAGAGAATATATGATTACCCTTACAGGGCTTAATGCAAATCGCCACAGAAACGTAAGAGCTTACGTAATCTACAGTCTCGACGGTCAAAGCTACACCGCGTACAGCAGTGCAGTTATTCACCTCGAAACCCTTACAGAAACCCTGACCACAAGCACTGTGGCAGTAAACTAAGGAGGTAACACAAAATGAAAAATAAATACGCTTCTCCCCTGTTTCAGATTGTGGAAACCCAACCACAGGAATACTGTGCCGACCTTTTGAGCGACCTTAACCCCAACAGCGATGGCAAATTCGGTGGAAATTCCGATTCAATCCGCGACACAGATTACGAATAAAACAAAAACAGCGTCTTTCGGTCGAACTGAAAGACGCTGTTTTTCTGCTATTTAAAAATCTTCCATTTGCTTGCCCAAGAAGTTCGCGGCAACGGTGGCAAGCTTCAGGTCGCCGTCGCTCGGCACCACGCCGTTGGTAGAAACGAACACCACGCAGCCCGTAATATCCCCCGAAGACAGTATAGGCACGGCAATTCCTATAGTGTAGTCACAGCCCTCCAGCACAGGGCGGGTCTTTTCGCCGGGAGCGTAAACGTAGGCCTTGCGGCTTTCCATAATATCCTCCAGCGCCACGGAATTTCTGCGCTCTGCCACCTCTCGCTTGGCAATACCCGACGCTGCCACGCAATGGTCACGGTCGCAAATTATAACCCCCATATCGCTACTTTTGCCCAGCACCTCGGCATACTGCGTGGCAAAGCTTGTCAGCTCACCAATTGGCGAATACTTCTTAAAAATAACCTCCCCATCATTGTCTGTATAAATCTCCAGCGGGTCTCCTTCACGTATGCGCATTGTTCTTCTAATCTCTTTCGGAATAACAACCCTTCCCAAATCGTCGATTCTACGAACTATTCCTGTTGCTTTCATAATATATAAATCTCCTTTGATTTCAAATCGTGATAGTATTATTTGTAACTCGTGGGAATTTATACTGCATAACTTTACTTTTTAGTTGGGCTATGGTATAATTATTAAAATTATTTGAGGGGCATAAATATGAATAAATTAAACAAAGATTTACTAAAAATCAACATAGAAAAAGCGGCGCAATATGATTTTGATAATCATAAAGTATTTGGCTCGGCATATTGTGTTATTCAAGAGGATAATGTGATTTATAAAAATTGCTTTGGAACTACATCGGTTGATAATGCAGAAGCTGTTACAGAGAACACACTATTTCGCCTAGCTTCTATGACTAAGCCGATTACCGCAATAGCAACACTTATTCTTGTGGACCGCGGTCAGCTTTCGTTGTCTGATAAAGTGATTGATTATCTGCCCGAATTTAAGAATGTTCATATAACACAAATCTGCGATAATAATGAAATAATCGATTTTGGCGAAGCGCAAAACGATATTACTATCTGCCATCTACTTACGCACACTTCCGGTATTGGGAGTGATGCGGCAAAATCACAAAAAATGACCGAGGAAGATAAAAAAAGTATTGCTAATACAATCGAATTTTATGCTAAAGCAGGCTTGGACTTTGAACCGGGAACAAACCAAAAATACAGCGGAACAGGCGCTTTTGATGTGTTGGTAAAGATTATTGAGAATATAACCAAAACCGATTATCTGTATTTTCTACAACAAGAAATTTTTGAGCCTTGTGAAATGGTAAACACAACCTTTATTCCAACCGGAGAGCAATGGAAGCAAATAATTGCTATGCACAATAAGATTGACGGTAACAACGGTGTAGCAAAAATGAAAGAAAATTGTGTTTTTGTTGATTATCCTTGTACGCATTATTTGGGCGGAGCAGGATTGGTGTCAACTCTTGACGACTATTCAAAGTTTGCAAAAATGCTCTTGAACAAGGGCAAAACACCAAAAAAACAAATTCTTAGCGAAGAAACATTCCGCTTGCTTCATACTCCTTTTGTTTCTGAGGAGATTATGCCTTCAAATGAACGTTGGGGCCTTGGTGTCCGCGTCATTGTTAAGGAAGCGTACAAAACCTTGCCTGTGGGCACCTTTGGTTGGAGTGGTGCTTATGGTTCACATTTTTGGATTGACCCCACAAACAAAGTTGCTGCAGTATTTATGAAAAATTCATTTTTCGATGGTGGCGCAGGAAATGAATCCGCTCGCAATTTTGAAAAAGCAGTAAACGATTCCTTTCATCAGGATTAAATATAAAGCGAGGTGAATTCACCTCGCTTGTTCTTTATATCGTTTCAAAATACTATGTACTGCAATCGCAGACTTTTCTGGGGGTGTCAATGAGTCATCCAACGGGTCTCCTTCACGAATTCTCTTTGTTCTTCTAATTTCTTTCGGGATAACAACCCTTCCCAAATCGTCGATGCGTCTTACGATTCCAGTTACTTTCATATATAAGAACCTCACCTTTCAACAAAATCGGAAATTTTGGAAAGGTGCCAAGAACCTTGTTGCTCGGTACCCTCGCAATAAAAACTCCTTTGCCTAATTGATAACACTGTTATTATCTGTGATTTGTGGGAATTTATACTGTTTAGATTTACATTTTGAATTGTGTATGATATAATGTAGAAAAACATTTGGAGGGTACATATGATATTATCAGATAAAACCTTAATGAAAATGATTGAAGAGGAGTCTTTAATTGTTGAGCCTTTAGAAAAAGAGCAAATACAACCCGCAAGTATTGATATTCGTTTAGGAAACACATTTAGTATTGTTGAAGATACTTCAACAGGGATTATCAATTTAGAAAACGAAATTAAATATAAAACTATTACAACTGATTCATATATACTTTTACCAAATCAATTTGTTTTAGCAACAACAATGGAATATTTTGATTTGCCAAATGATTTAACAGCATTTGTTGAAGGAAGAAGTTCTTTAGGCAGAATGGGATTGTTCATTCAAAATGCAGGTTGGGTTGACCCTGGATTCAAAGGAGAGATTACACTTGAACTGTATAACGCAAATAGATGTGCTATTGAATTAAAAGCAGGCAGACGTGTAGGACAACTAGTTTTTGCAAAAATGGATGATGTTGCATTGAATCCTTACAACGGAAAGTACCAAGGCCAAAAAGGCGCAACTGGTTCACGTGTTTTTATGGATAAAGAAGTAAAATAATAAATACAAAACGGGGCAGGGGTTCTGCTCCGTTTTGTATTACTGAAACGATATAATAATTGCGATAACTGATAATATTAAAGAAATACCTCCAAAAATTGTGCCTACAGCAGTCCATAACAATGCTTTGTCAATCTTTGTATTCGATATTGATTTTAAAGCATTAATGTGTCCCCTTATTCTGGAAGATATTCTTTCCTTGGATAGCGTTAAGGAGACTTCAAGCGTTCCATTTAACTCGAATTCTTCTTTAACTGCTTTTGAATAATTTTCTATGATTGAATCAAAGGGTTTTGTGCACTTACCTATCAATTCCGTATATTGCTTTTTCGAAAGCTTTCTTCCTGAATTTATAAACAATTTCTCTGTTTCTTTCAACAAATCTGCACACTTGTTGTTTAACTCGTTATTAAATTCACCGACAAAGTTTATTACTTCATACCCACCATATGAACCCGCTTTCGTTTCTTTTGCCTTTCTTTTAAATAAAAGGGTATAAACAAAAAAATAATCGTTTATATTTAATATGTTTGCGTCAATTAATTGTAAAAGTTGCTTATATACTTTATCATTCATACAAATCCGCCTTTTTAAATTATATCAATATGTTAAAACAATAAACAGCGGAGTAAAATTCACTCCGCTACCATTTACTATAAAACTAGGGGAACGTCAATGACGCTCCCCGTACAAAAACATTATGTTTTTCGATTTCGTTAATATTATATGCCATTTATGTCAAAAAGTCAACAACTTTTTTTATAAAATTGTATGATGCTTTCAATAGCTGTTGTTCCTCATAATATTCAGAATGCTTTGTAAGGCGTTCATCAACCAAAGTTTTTAATTCACTATAGCGATTGGTTTTAATAGTAGATGAAACCACTTTGTCATAAACTATCAAAAGCGTAACGAACTCAAAAATAGGTCTAACGCTTAAATATTTCTTCCTTACATCTTTGCTAATTCCTGGTATTAGCGAAATAAAATCTCTTATAGTTTTTCCTGGACGCGTTTGTCCACTTCTTAGATTATTTATCAAACAATTATTATGTGCGCAAGCATTTCGTAAACTTTTAATAGGGTTTAACGAAATTCCAACCGGCGATTCAATATCATAATAAAAATCAAACAACTTAACGAAATCTCCAAAGCTAATAATTTCCACAAATGCCCAAATAGGACAACGAATTTCAGCAGAATCAATTATTATGGACCCCTTTGCGTTTTCATGAGTTTCGAAAACAAAAAATTTATTTATTAAATCACCAACGTATGTAGAGTGGCGTTTTTTGAAAATGTCATCTTTAATATAACTGTATTTATCTAAAAAAGTTCTAACTATACTATATCCATCTTCCTCGGCGTCAAGAGTTATATCATTCAAAAGCAAGCGTTTTAAATCATGTTCTATGTCCAAACACATTTTAATGATCATAAAACGAATATGCATATCTATAGTAGATAAATCAATCAAATAGGCAAAATCAAGACTTATGTACTTACCCTCGTCAGGGCCTAGTCTTTTCTTATCATAATTTTTTCTGTATGAAGCTAGTCTATGGTAGTTGTTCCTATCTCTTAAAAACTCTTCAGCCTCAGACTCGCTGATATGTTTAAAAGTGATGCCTTTTTCTTCCCGTATTTTGCATATAATTTCACTAGGTAACAATTTCGGCTTATCCATTACACACCATCCAATATTTTTTCATAATTATAACACAACTAGTCAAACATTACAATGATTTATGTATGAGCTAAATTTTCTGTATATACTGAACTTGTGTAGTCCTACGACTAATTTATTGGCCAAAACAACTTATAACCGGGTTTTGTGCAAATTTAGTTAGATAAAAACCAACGAAAACCCAGTGTTTATGCGGCTTTAAGCGACTTTTGTGTTATCTCATACGAGTGAAGCGAGTATCTATGTTCTCCAAAATTGTCTGAATTTTTAATTCAGCAACAATTTTGAGAGGTTATAATAACGCATTCCTCTATTCTTCTCACAATTTCTGTTGCTTTGTGTGTTGAATAATGCTCTTTACAGCCAAAATAATTTAGCGGCGACAGTTAGGATTATAAGAAACGCTGCGTTTGTTATTGCAAAGATTTTGAGATACTTTTTGGTTTCGTTAGGGTAAAGAAGTTTAAATTCGCTAAAGGTTATAAGGCTGGCTAACGACGCAATAAGGGTGCCCGTTCCGCCGATATTAACACCCAACAGCAGCGCGGGGTAGTCGGCGGTAAAGTGAGAAAGCAAAATGGCCGACGGAACGTTGCTTAAAAACTGGCAAGAAAGCACCGAAACCAGCAAGGTATCCTTACTAAGTAAAGTAGACACCAATGAATTTACCGATTCAAGCCTTGTTAAATTGCCGGCAAAAACAAAGAAAAAGAAAAAGGTTCCAAGCAGTGAATAATCCACCATTTTAAGCGAATCGCGGTCGACAAAAAACAAAATAATGGGAATAACTAAAAGTCCCGCCATAAAGGGAACTACCCTGAAAACAATTAAAATAGAAAAAGCAAACATTGCGCAGTAAAGCACCGTCTTTTTTATATTAAGCTTTTCGGGCAATTCGCCATTTAACTTGAATTTTACAGGCTTTATCGGAATGCAGGCCAACACCAAAAGTGCCACCGCAAGCAAAAATGCAGGAAGCATAATTCCGCAAAATCCGCCGGTGGGAATGTTAAAACACGAATATAAATAAAGGTTTTGCGGGTTGCCGAAGGGGGTAAGCATTCCGCCCAAATTTGCCGATATGTTTTGAAGCACGAAAAGATATGCCATATATTTTTCCTGGTGGGTTACCGACAGCGCAAAATACCCCAACGGCAGGAAGGTTATAGGCGCCATATCGTTTGCAATAATCATAGAACCGATAAAGGTGATTATTATAAGCAGCAAAAAAAGCGACCGCAGATTACCCGACAGGCTTACCAGTTTTCGCGACAAAAGTGTGAAAAATTTGATGTTTCTAAGGGCGCAAACAACCGCCAGGGTTAAAAACAGGCAGGAAAGGGTTTTCCAATCGAAATAATCGAGATATGCCTTGTCGGGCGGCACCAAAAAGCAGGTTACCACCGCCGCAAAAGCCGCTATACAAAAAACAATGTTTTTCTTTACGAATTTTAAAATTTTCACGTTATCACCAATGTTCGACATTTTTCAACCGAACCATTATATTACAAAAGAAAAACTATGTCAACAAAAAAACGGAGTGAAATTCACTCCGCTTTTTCTATACGTTGGGCTTGCATTTTACAATTGCTTCGGTTACGCTTGTAAGCACCAATTGATTATAGGCTTCAATAGAGATTTCCACCGTCAACCAAATTTTGTGTGTTTATTTCAGCCTTTTAACGCAGTTGTACTCGCCGCCGTAATCCTTAATTGATTCAATAATATTGGAGTAATCAAACACATAGGTCTTGCCGGAATACAATCTAAACAAATTGCCGCTGGATACTTTCATACTTCCATCATCTTTATATACAACTACCGTATCGTAGGCATTCACATCCTGATAATAAGGTGCGGAACCGTACATATCGGTATATAATTCAAATTCTATTATGTAATCCACGTTTTGGAATTCATCTACATCATTATCTTTGATGTCCACAACCCGTGTGTTTTTAATTTCAAAATATCCGTCGGTTTCAATTTGCATTTCATCGTACGTTTCTTTCCAATGCCTTTGGAGCAAATCTACAGCTTCTACAACCATATCATTTTTATCACTAATGCACCCGCTAAAAGAACATAAAATCGCAAAAATCAGCAGAAAATTTATACACTTTTTCATAGTATCACCTCTAAAATAATTATACCACACACAAAGAATAAATGCAAATTGTGATTTATTCCATTATATTTAGCATATCTTGCAGTAAAGGAAAATTCGAAAAATATAAAAACGGAGTGAAATTCACTCCGCTTTTTTCTGCATTAATATTACTGGAATTTTGTGCCGCATTTTCCGCAGAAGTTGCCACCGGTCTTTTCTGCTCCGCAATTTGGGCACAGGTTCGGATTTGTGCTTTGGGTGTTGGTTCCCTCGGTATTGCGAGCAAATTTCTCGGCCGGGCTTTCTTGGTATTCCCTTTGCTGATTATCGTAGGTTTGACTGCTGCCCGTAGTGTTCTGCGGCGGTGTGTAGCCGTCTATAGCGAAATAAATTATTATTCCGCTGATTAAAGCTATAACACCTATAGGCAATGCCGTATCTCTTATTACTCCGTAAACTCCGGCAAAATATCCACCGGCAACCAATGCTTCCAGGCTGTCCATTTCGTACACAATATCTCTTACTACATTTTCGGTTATAAGGCACAAAAGAATGCTATGTATAATGCCACTTACCATAAGTGACGAGGCCCGCTTTTTTATTGCTTCATAGTCTTCGCTGCAAGAGGTTGTTATCATTTTAATTATTGGAGAAATAGGTATACAAATTAAAACAAGAACAAAGGTTAATATCAGAATTAACACTCCTTCTTCGCTGTCGCCTAATAAATCAACCAAATAGTTATCTTCGAACAGGTTGCTTAGAAGCTTAATAAATAAAATTCCTGAAATAATTCCTGAAATTATTGACGTTACTTTTGCCACCATACTTAATCCCTCTCAAAATACAAATTAAAGAGAAGCCAAGAAATCTACGTATCTTTTGGCCTCAAGCTCCATAATGCCATACTCTTGCTTTTGGGCAAGGGTGTGGTTAGCAAGGCTGCCGCTTATTGTGAAGTAGCGAATGCCTGCTTTGTAAAGTGGAGCAATATCGTTAAAATCGATATCTCCCGCCGCCATAATTTTTACGTCGGGCAGGGTTTCGGTTATAACCTTGGCGTAGTGCTGGTCGGGGCCGCTAAGGGTTGGATAAAGGGTTACAAAATCGGCGCCCAAGGCCTTGGCGTTTGCAATTTCAGAAACGGTGTAGCCGCCGGGAATTGTGACAACTCCCACAGCAGAAGCGCGCTCTAAAACCTCGCGGCAAATATTGGGAGCAGAAATAAAATCGGCGCCTGCACCCTTGGCAAGCTTTACTGCGCGGTCGCTCATAACGTTGCCGCCGCCCACCTTAACATCTTTACCAAAACACTTCTTTATTGCGCCTATTTTAAGCAAAACCTCGCGCTCTGCGGCTTCGTCACCCCCCATTATAAAGGGTATTTCAATAGCCTTTATGCCGCCTTTAATAAGTGCCTCGGCGGAATATAGCAAGGTGTCGGGAGAAAAGCCCTTCATATTAACTATAAGCTTGTTTTCTTCAATGCTTTTTACGGTGTCTGTTCTCATAATATACCCCTTCTGTGTCTTAATAAATTAAGTATACCACACAAAAAATGCCGCCGCAACAAAGAATTAATAAATAATTCATTAAAATATTGATATTTATTCCAAAATATAGTATATAATATATGTAATTTTAGTTTCGGAGGATTGCAAATGTTTTTTTACAAGCTTAGAATGGCTTTGCAACGCTTTATGTACGGCCGCTACGGTATGGACGGCCTTAACAGGTTTATTTTTTTAATATACTTCATATTGCTTGTGGTTGGCTTTGTGCTGCGGCTTATACCCGGCTGTGCCACGGCATATTTAATTTTATATTTTATTACCCTTGGTGTTATGTTTTGGTTCTTTTTCAGGGCTTTTTCAAGAAACATAGAAAAGCGTCGCCTGGAAAATACAAAATTTCTTGCTGTTAAAGGAAAATTCACCGCTTCCCGCCGCCTAAGGCAGGAAAAGTGGCGCAATCGCAAAACCCACGTCTACCGCAAATGTCCCAACTGCCGCGCAAACATAAAGCTGCCCCGCAAAAAGGGCAAGCACGTTTGCACCTGCCCCAAATGCCACGTCGATTTTAAAGTGAAGGTGTAACAAACCAAATACTGAACCTATATAAAATCCCCCGCCCGACGGATATTTCCGCCGAACGGGGGATTTTGTGTTGGAATTTTATTGAATATATACTCTCAATTTGATTGACTTATCCACCTGCGCCACCAATTTGCACATTGCATTTAACAGCAATTCCTTTATCGTCGAAATAGATACTAAAATTGATGGGCGGTGAGGTTCCTAAATAGCCCACTCTTTTTTCTTGCAACTCATACGAGCATACAGCATTGCAAAACAGCCCTTCTTTGTTGCGCAAATCCGAAGTACCTTGGAAAATTCCGTATTTTTCTTCTATTTCCTTCGACGTTTTTCCTATTATCCACTTTTCATCATACTTCGCTCCTGCTTCTATCTCTGCCTCCCACAACCGAAATCTCATGCCGGATGTGGTATTAGGATATTTTTTAGCATAGTGGTAATTGCACCCAACAGCAAGCAATATTATTGCAAAACAAATACTGCCGGCAATAATTAAAAATTTCTTCAATCTACTTCCTCCTAATATTCACCGTGAATTTAGCATTGAGCAAATGGCGAAGTTTTCTTGTGTTTTAATCTTTCAAAGACACCGTTTCGAAATCGAAATAGTCAAAGTATTTCGCAGACCAACCATCTACGGAATTTTGCTCTTCAGAACTATAAACATTTATCCGAACAATGCAATTAAATGCAACAAAATATGCTGCGCATTTTTCATCACTCGTTATATAG
>JAZQCL010000002.1:0-62603 GCA_045546235.1 Acutalibacteraceae bacterium | reverse complement strand
ACCCTTACCAGCAGGGGTAGCAGCTTTAAGGGCTTTAGCATCAAATTGTGGGTGGAGGAGTGTATCAAGGTTACGAGGATCGATCATAGCAACAGCCTGTTTCTTATCGATCATACCTTCGTCAACGAGGTCACAAGCAATTTTAAGAGCAGCCTTAGCGGTTCTCTTACCGTTACGTGTCTGAAGCATAAAGAGTTTGCCGTGCTCAACGGTGAATTCCATATCCTGCATATCGCGGTAATGGTCTTCAAGAATTGCACAAACCTTATTGAATTCCTCGAATGCCTCGGGGAACTTGTTAGCCATTTCAGCAATCGGCATAGGAGTACGAACGCCTGCAACAACGTCCTCACCCTGTGCGTTTGTAAGGAACTCACCCATAAGACCCTTCTCACCTGTAGCGGGGTCACGTGTGAAAGCAACACCGGTACCGCAATCGTCACCCATGTTACCGAAAGCCATCATCTGAACGTTAACAGCGGTACCCCAAGAATAAGGAATATCGTTGTCACGACGATAAACGTTTGCACGGGGGTTGTCCCATGAACGGAAAACAGCTTCAACTGCACCCATCAACTGCTCCTTAGGATCAGAGGGGAAGTCTTTACCGATCTTGTTCTTATATTCAGCCTTGAACTGTTCCGCAAGGGTCTTAAGATCGTCAGCAGTAAGCTCAACGTCCTGAGTAACACCCTTTTCTTCCTTCATTTTGTCGATAAGCTCTTCGAAGTACTTCTTACCAACTTCCATAACAACGTCGGAATACATCTGGATAAATCTTCTATAGCAGTCCCAAGCCCAACGAGCGTTGCCTGACTTTGCAGCCATAACTTCAACAACCTCTTCGTTAAGACCAAGGTTAAGAATGGTATCCATCATACCGGGCATAGATGCGCGGGCACCTGAACGTACAGAAACAAGCAGAGGATTCTCCTTGTCACCGAATTTCATACCGGTGATACCTTCCATTTTGTCGATGTGCTCCATAATCTGAGCCTGAATGTCGGCATTAATCTTTCTGCCGTCTTCATAATACTGTGTGCAAGCTTCGGTAGAAACGGTGAAGCCCTGGGGAACAGGAAGACCGATTTTGGTCATTTCTGCCAGGTTGGCACCCTTACCGCCAAGAAGCTCACGCATGGTAGCGTCGCCCTCTGAGAAGAGGTAAACAAACTTGTGACTCATACGAATCAACCTCCTAAAAAAATTTACAAATTTACGCGGCAGCTTTTGCTGCAAACACTGCACTTATGTGAGTATCCAACTTATTATATCAAAAAGAAAAGCAAAATGCTATATATTTTTTTAAAAAATTTGCAAAATTAGGCAATATTTTTTTGTTGAAAAGCACTAAATACCCCACAATAAGCCGCGGCATTGCAAAAAACCAATTGCCAATCGGAATATATTGTTGTATAATAAATTAATAATATAGTGGAAAGGTATGTGCTTTTATGGATGTACAGGTTGGCGATAAACTAAAAATGAAAAAGCCCCACCCCTGCGGCTGTAACGAGTTCAGCGTGCTGCGGGTTGGTATGGATTTCAGAATAAAGTGCCAAAAGTGCGGTCACGAACTGTTAAGCCCCCGCGCAAAAATTGAAAAGCACATAAAATCTATAGATACTACAGGAAGGAAGATTAATTAATGCTGGATAAATTACGAGTGGTTGAGGAGCGTTTTGAGGAAATTTCCAACAACCTTAACGACCCCACCGTTATTGGAAATCAAGACCTATACCGCGACCTTATGAAGGAATTCAGCAGTCTTGAGCCGATTGTTGAAAAAATTAAAGAGCATAAAACAGCCCTTAGCGACGAGCGAGAGGCTCTGGCTATGCTGCAAGAGGGCGGAATGGATCGCGAGGACGAGGAAATGGTGAAAGAGGCCCTGCAAGACGCCAAGGCCAGAATTGAATCTACCGATGCCGAGCTTAAAATTCTGCTTCTCCCCCGCGACCCTAACGACGATAAGAATGTTATTGTTGAAATCCGCGGCGGTGCCGGCGGCGAAGAGGCAGCCCTTTTTGCAGGGGTGCTGACCCGTATGTACACAATGTACGCCGAATCCCGCCATTGGAATGTTGACATTGTAAACGCCAGCGAAACCGAGCTTGGCGGCTACAAGGAAGTAAGCTTTATGATAGAGGGCGACGGTGCCTATTCCCGATTAAAATACGAAAGCGGTGTGCACAGAGTTCAGCGTGTGCCCGAGACCGAGTCGGGCGGCAGAATTCACACCTCTACCGTTACCGTTGCGGTGCTTCCCGAAGCCGAAGAGGTTGAATTCGAGCTTGACCCCAAGGATCTTAAAATCGACACCTTCCGTTCCAGCGGTGCAGGTGGTCAGCACATCAACAAAACAAGCTCTGCAATTCGTATAACCCACCTTCCCACCGGCACGGTTGTGGAATGTCAGGACGAGCGAAGCCAGTTTAAGAACAAAGACAAGGCCTTAAAGGTGCTGCGTTCAAGGCTTTACGAGGAAAAGCTCCGGGAACAGACCGACGCTATTGCCAGCGACCGCAAAAGTCAGGTTGGTACAGGCGACCGAAGCGAGCGTATACGCACCTACAACTACCCCCAGGGCAGAGTTACCGACCACAGAATCGGCCTTACTCTTTATAAATTAGATCAGGTGCTGGGCGGAGATATGGACGAAATTGTAGATTCCATTATCACCTACTACCGCACCGAAATGCTGAAGGCGGAGAATAACTGATATTCCCCGAAACCTTACAAAGTACGGCTTGAAAATACGGAGATTTTTATGAAAACCCAGCACATTGTTATTAAAACCGAAAAGGATACAGAAGGTATAAGCAGGGCGGCCGAAATTTTAAAAAACGGCGGTCTTGTTGCCATACCCACCGAAACGGTTTACGGCCTTGCTGCCGACACCTATAACGTAGAGGCGGTAAAGGGTATTTTTAAAGCCAAGGGCAGACCTCAAGATAATCCGTTGATAGTTCACGTTAGCGATATGAAAATGCTTGAGGACCTTTGCTCCGATATACCCGAAGCGGCACAAAAGCTTGCCGAAAGGTATTGGCCCGGCCCTTTAACTATGGTTTTACCCAAGAGTAACAAAGTACCCGCCGAAATTTCGGCAGGTCTTTCCACCGTTGCGGTAAGGTTTCCCAAAAATCCCGTGGCAAGGGCAATAATTTCGGCGGCAGGCAGGCCATTGGCCGCCCCCAGCGCCAACCTTTCGGGTTCACCCAGCCCAACTACGGCTCAGCACTGCATAAACGATTTAGAGGGCAGAGTTGAGGGCATTGTTATTTCGGGGGACAGCGAGGTGGGGCTGGAATCCACCGTTATTTCCCTTTGCGAAAATCCCCCAAGGCTTCTTCGCCCCGGTGCAGTTACGGTAGAAATGCTAGAGTCTGTGCTTGGTAAAATTGCTATTGATAAGGCGGTTACCGCAAAGCCCGAAGAGGGCAAGCCTGTGGCAAGCCCGGGTATGAAATACAAGCACTATTCCCCCAAAACCAAAGTTGTGCTTATAGAGGCCGACAGCCGAGACTACATAGATTATGTAAACGCCCACAAGGCCGAGGGTGTATTTGCCCTTTGCTTTGGCGAGGAAGCAAAAGAGCTTTCACTTCCCACAGTTATCTACGGTAGTGGTAACAACGACGAAACCCAGGCGGCAGGTCTTTTTTCCGCCCTTCGCGAGCTTGACGAAAAGGGAGCAAAAATCGCCTATGCCCATTCCCCAAAGCTTTCGGGCGTGGGGCTTGCGGTGTATAACAGGCTTATTCGCGCCGCAGGATTCCAGGTAGTGAAGATTAAATAGATAATAGTTATTGTGTTGGCTTCATTAATGTGCCGCAAGGCACATTAATGACGCTTATGCGTCAATTCATTTCGTGAACACGAAAATTCACGGCGTAGCCAATTCACGATGCGTTAAGCATCAATTCATTTTTTTAATGAATTGCAGTCTGCGACTGCATGAATTGAAACTTATGTTTCATGAATTGCCCTTGGCACGAATTGTGCCTTCGGCACACTTATTCGTCTAACGTCTAACATCTAAAATCTAACATCTAATATCTAACATCTAAAATCTAACATCTAATACCGGAGGTGCATCATGAAAAAGCTTATAATCGGTTTAACCGGCCCCACGGGCAGCGGCAAATCCACCCTTTGCGAAACCGCAAGAGAGATGGGCTTTTTTGTGATAGACGCCGACCGCGTTGCCCACGAGGTAACCAATACTGATGCCTGCAAGCAAGAGCTTAAAGCCGCTTTTGGGAATATACTTAACGCTGACGGCACTCTTTGCCGAAAAGCGTTGGCCGAAAAAGCCTTCCGCGACAAAGAGTCTACCGAAAGGCTTAACAGCATCACCCTGCCGCATATTATGAAAGAAATTGAAGTAATAATAAGTGGCGGCGGCGACAAAATAGTATTAGATGCTCCCACCCTTTTTGAAGCGGGAGCAAATAGGCTTTGCTTCAGCGTTATTGGGGTGCTGGCTCCAAAGGCCAAAAGGCTTAGCCGCATAATATCGCGCGACGGAATAGAAAATTCCGCCGCAGAGCTTCGTATATCGGCCGGCAAGCCCGACGAATTTTATAAAAACCGTTGCGACGTTATAATAGAAAACATCGGCAGCACAGAGCTTTTACAGAAAAACTGTCGCCACGCCTTAAATAGTATTATGGAGAATTTTAATAATGAAGCCTAAAACCTTGCTCTGGCGGATTTTTCGCCGACTGCTGAGCCTGGGGCTTGTGGCGGTGGTGGTGTTTTTTCTGGTAGACCGAGGCTCGGTTTGGCTTGGAAAATACCTTTACCCGCAAAGCTACAAGGAGCAGGTAACAAAATACGCCGAGGAATACGGTGTAGACCAAAATTTAATATTCGCCTTTATAAAATGCGAAAGCAATTTTAATCCCGACGCCAATTCCGATGCAGGGGCCTGCGGACTTATGCAGTTAACTAACGACACCTTTTTATGGATTAGCCAAAAGATTTACTCTAACCCACTTGATGCTTCGCTGATTTACGACCCCGAAACCAACATTCGCTGCGGAGTTTGGTATATTTCCTACCTTCAACAGCAGTTTTCGGGTGAGCGAGAGGTTATTGCCGCCTACAATGCGGGGCCTGCAAAGGTTAAGGAATGGCTTAGTGACAGCCGCTATTCGGCCGATGGTGTAACCCTTTCGGAAACCCCCTTTCGGGAAACCGAAAACCACATTAAAAAGGTGCAAAAAGCAAAAAGCAGATACATTAAACTTTATAAAGAACCGAGGTAGCAACAATGGAAGAAAAGAAAACCAAAGCAGAAGAATTAAAGGAAGCTTTATATATGAACCGTAAAAATGGCGGCGAAAAGCTTTCGGCAGAGGAGCTGGCAATTTGCGACGAATTTTGCGAAGGCTACAAGGCCTTTTTAGATAATGCAAAAACCGAGCGCGAGGCAGTAGACACCGCCATCGCCTTGGCCGAAGCAGAAGGCTTTCTGCCCTTCGACCCCGACAAAAAATACTTGGCAGGCGATAAAATTTATTTCAACAACCGCGGCAAAGCGCTGGCCCTGGCGGTTATCGGAACCGAACCTATAGAACAGGGTGTTAATATCTCTGCCGCCCATATCGATTCCCCCCGTATCGACCTGAAGCCCAACCCCTTATACGAAAGCGACGAGCTGGCACTTTTCAAAACCCATTACTACGGCGGAATTAAGAAATATCAATGGACCACAATTCCCTTAAGTCTTCACGGCGTTTTCTGCAAGACCGACGGCACCACCGTGAAGGTGAACATCGGCGAGGACGAGGGCGACCCCAAATTTGTTATAACCGACCTGCTGCCACACTTGGCCGGGGAACAGAGCAAGCGTTCACTTGCCGACGGAATCCGCGGTGAAGAGCTTAACATTCTTATAGGCAGCCGCCCCTTCCGCGACGGCCACGAGGCCGACAGCGTTAAGCTTAATATTATGAACATTCTTAATAAGAAATACGGCATTGTGGAAGAGGACTTTATGTCGGCCGAGCTGGAATGTGTTCCCGCCGCAAAGGCCTGTGATATCGGCTTCGACCGTTCTATGATTGGTGCCTACGGTCACGACGACCGCGTTTGTGCATACCCCTCTATCAAGGCGATTTTCGATATTGAAAACCCTCAGGTTACCGCCATCACAATCCTTGCCGACAAGGAAGAAACCGGCTCCGACGGTAACACAGGTATGAATTCCGCCTGGCTTAAATATTTTATTTACGACCTTGCAAAAATGCAGGGCGGCGATATTCACAAGGCATTAAGAAACTCCCGCTGCCTTTCGGCCGACGTTAATGCCGCCTTCGACCCCACCTTCGCCGACGTTATGGAGAAGCGTAACGCCAGCTTCCTCAACTACGGCGCAGTTATCACCAAATACACAGGCGCCCGTGGTAAGGGTGGCACCTCCGACGCTTCGGCAGAATATGTAGGCAAAATCCGTACCATTCTTAACAACGCAGGTGTTATCTGGCAACACGGCGAGCTGGGCAAGGTAGACCTTGGCGGCGGCGGTACAGTTGCTAAATACATTGCAAATTTGGGCCTTGACGTTGTAGACCTGGGTGTTCCGGTGCTTTCAATGCACGCCCCCTTCGAGGTTGTGGCAAAGCTTGACGTTTATATGACCTACCGCACCGTGCTTGAATTCTACAAAGCCGCAAAATAAACACAAAAATCCACCTACGGGTGGATTTTTTTCGTATTTACGGCATATATCTTTCTGTAAGATTTATAACCGTTTTGCCTTTTCTTTCAGCTAATTCTTTAAATTGTGCCGCGCCTCCAAAAGTACGATTAACGTAGGTAACAATATAGTCTGAATTATCAACCATCCATCTGTTTCTGCGTGAAATGGCGAATTTTGGCGGACATTTTTCTAAGCCTTCAGGAAAAATAGTCTCGATTTCATTGCGTTCCGTATTTCCTTTTTTGCTCGGTAAATATGCCAATACAACCATACAACTTATATGCGGATAGCTCTTTTTCAGCTTTTTTAAACTTCTTTTCACCACTGCATCAAAATTCCCATTATTCCCAACATAAAACTTAGCAACCGAATGGTTTTCAATTAAATCTATTAATACTTTACACAACGCACCTTCAATCGATTGCGGCGCATCACTATGTCCAAAAAATGAGCATATTTTCACAAAAACACCTCCAAATATAACCCGTATATGGGTTATATTCATCATAATACAAATATTGCTGCCGTGTCAACCCGTATTCGGGTAACTGTTCCTCGATTTGCAATTATCATTATATTAACCCGTAAACGGGCAATGATAATTAAGAGGTAACGACAATGGAATATTCGGAAATATATGTAAAGCGAATTCGTGATTTGTGTAAAACCCGTGGCATTACTATTAATAAATTAGCCACTATGAGCGATGTTAAACAATCCACCTTAGATAACATTATGCGCGGTCTGACCAAAAATCCGCGTGCTAAGACATTGCACAAGCTGGCCATTGCCTTTAATATGACCTTGGCAGAATTTTTAGATTTTTCAGAATTGAATGCTTATTCTTTTGAGGATAACGACGTAAACTAAATAGAAAAAGGCTCCGCTTACCTTGGGTAAACGGAGCCTTGCTTTTTTAGGAGGATACCTTGACAAAATTCGACTTTTTGAATTTATTTTCACAAGTTTTTGTTAACAAAATCAGACTTAATTTTTCTTAACAAACTTGTATTAAAGGATTACAAATTAATAGTTTTCTGCTCTAACCTCGAAGTAGCTCTGGGGGTGGTTGCAAACGGGGCATACATCGGGGGACTTTTTGCCCATTACCAGATGTCCGCAGTTGCGGCACTCCCACATAGTTTCTTCGGCCTTTTCGAAAACGGCCTTCATTTCTACGTTAGCAAGCAGCTTGCGATAGCGCTCTTCGTGGGTTTTCTCGATAGCGGCAACGGCACGGAACTGTTCTGCCAGCTCGTGGAAGCCCTCTTCGTCGGCCTCTTTAGCGAAGGTGGCGTACATATCGGTCCACTCGTAGTTTTCGCCCTCGGCAGCGGCGGCAAGATTCTTGGCGGTGTCGCCCAACTCGCCTAAAGCCTTGAACCAAAGCTTTGCGTGCTCTTTTTCGTTGTTGGCGGTGTTTTCAAAGATGGCGGCGATTTGCTGATAACCCTCTTTCCTTGCAACAGAAGCGAAGTAGGTGTACTTGTTTCTTGCCTGAGATTCGCCTGCGAATGCGGCAAGTAGGTTCTGTTCGGTTTTTGTGCCTTTGTAGTTCATAGTTTTTTCTCCTTTATTTTCGGTTTTTTCTTCTTCTAATTTTTCAAATTTCGTTGCGGGTGCGTGACACAGGGGGCACTCGAAATAATCGCCCAGCTCTCCTTCGTGAACGTAGCCGCAAAGTTTACATTTAAATTTAGCCATAGTTTTTTCTGCCTTTCTAATTTAATTTTTTACAATCGGGGCAACTGCCGCAAAGCACTAACTGATAGTCCTCTACACAAAATTCCCCGAAATCGCTTGTGGTAAAAATGCTTTTCGGAAGCTCCAGATCGAACACCCTGCCGCATTCCTTACATCGGAAGTGGGCGTGGGGGTTCACCGTGAAATCGAAACGGTCGGGAGCGTTGGCAACCTGTACTCTTAAAATTTCACCGTCGACCGCCAGGTTGTTAAGGTTTCGGTAAACCGTGCCGCGGCTGATGCCCGGGCACCTTTCAACAACCTCTTCGTAAATTTGGTCTGCCGTGGGGTGATTATGTAAAGAGCGTACAGTTTCCAACACCAAGGTTCGTTGAACTGTGTTTCTTTTTATAATAATCACTCCTTAATAGGAATTGTTACTATTTATATTATACCCATAATTTTCCATTTGTCAATAGGTTTTTGAAAAAATTTTTCAAAATATTTTTTGGGCAAAAATTTACACATTTTCTACCTATATATAATATATATGCGGCTTATTAATTTAGGAATTTTTGCATAAGATATATTTAGAAATAAAAAAACGGAGGAATTTTTATGCCAGACCTTAACTGTTCTGTAACCGAATGCGGCCACAATGCCCACGGACTTTGCAGCCTGCAACACGTTGATGTAGCAAGGGGAAACCTTGCCGATACCTGCTGTGCCAGCTTTACGGCACTTCGAGATTTAAGCTTTTTGGGCGCTAACAACTCTGCCGCCCATAATTCTTTGCAAGAGCAAACGGGGGTTAAATGCAACGCTAAGGATTGCTACTACAACCAAAGCCTTTGTTGCAGTGCCGACCGCATTAAAATTGTTGCGGCCTGCGACCCACACAACTGCGGCGACACCAAATGCGGCACCTACAAAAAGCAGCCGACACACGGCAGATAACAGACACAAAAAGCAGCTCTCAAAGAGAGCTGCTTTTTAGTATTCCAGCGCAAGTAGTATGGTTTCGGAAAGGTTGGGCTGCAGGGTGCAGTTTATGGCGTGGGCTATGGTTTTGGCGGCATTTTCAATAACCATATCTATATCCTTAGGGGTTACCATCATACTGCTGTTGCCGCTGTATTCGTTGCCTGTTTCTTCCTCGAAAAATGTGGAAATATCCACCACCGTAGGCACACCTATTGCCACCACAGGTACTCCTAAGGTGGCGGCGCTTAGCTCTTTACGGCTGTTTTCCACCCCCGAACCGGGGCAAATGCCCGCGTTGGTAAGCTGAACGGTGCAGCCCAGCCGTTTTATATCCCTTGCCGCCAAAGCGTCGATTGCTATAACCGCTTCGGCCCCTGTTTTTTTAACGGCGGCGGCTATAAGCTCGCCTGCCTCTATCCCTGTTTGGCCAAGAACACCCGGGGAAAGCGCCACCACCGACTGCAGATTTCCCAGCCCCAGCTCGTTGCTTAATTCCCGACTTATATGTCGGGTTGCAAAAATTCCGTCGGCAACCCTTGGCCCCAAAGCGTCGGGCGTGATGTGAAGATTCCCCAGACCTGCCACCAGGGTAAGGGTAGGATTACCCAAAAGTGAGCGAAGCTCGGCAGAAATACAGCTTCTCAGCTCCCCTGCCTGACTTTCGGGGGTGAAACCGCCAAAATGCAGCGTGACGTATTTCCCCTGGGGCTTGCCCAAAGCCTCGGCTCCCTTTTTGCTGTGAATATGCACTCGGCGAATGTCGATATCCCTCAGGTTAAGATTTTCCACACTTACCCCCTCGCATTTTGTCGCCCTTTCGGCCAATTCTACCGCCAAATCGGTTCTGATTGCCACAAAAACAACCCCTTTCGGAGTTATTTTCTCCCCCGCATAAAGCATTTATTCAGGCTGTGCATTTACTATGTTTATTACAGTTTTTCCTTTTTGGTTAAGCTATCATAACACACCTCGTATATGGGGATTATATCCCCTTAATATTTGAGATTATAACCCCCATAATAACTGTTGTCAAGAACTGTTTATGGAGGATTATCTATGATTGTTTATGATAAGCTTTGGGAAACTATGAAAAAGCGTGGCTTTACCACCTATACTCTGCGGGAAAAATGCGGAATAGATAGTAAAACGGTGCGTCGACTTCGGGCAAATGAAAATATAGAAACCAAAACTCTTGATAAGCTTTGTAACGCTTTAGATTGCAAAATTGAGGATATAATAACCTTTATTAAAACTTCAGATTAACAAAATAAAAGCAGCACTTGGTGCTGCTTTTATTTTGGCAGAAAGCGTATGCTTCGCTCTATAATTCCGTTTACTGTGGCAATGAAAATGCCGTAGTTGCAAAAGGGGATTTCCTGCTGGCGGGCGGTGGCGGCGCGGTACTGCATTTCCTTCTCGTTAAGGGTACAGCCGCCGCAATGAATCACCATTTTATAGGGGCTTAAATCCTTTGGAAATTCCCTGCCCGATGTAAAGTCAAGCTGCAAATCCTTACCCGTATAGCTTTTAAGCCATTTGGGTATTTTAACCGTTCCTATATCCTCGCATTGGCGGTGGTGGGTGCAGCCCTCGGCAATAAGTATGCGGTCGCCATTTTGCAGCGTTTCTAAGGTCTTTGCCGCCTTTATTGCCGCCGAAAGGGTGCCTTTGTGCCTTGCCATAAGTATGGAAAAGGAGGTAAGGTTTATATCCTCTGCCACCATATCCTTAACGGTGCCGAAGGCCTGGCTGTCGGTTATTACCAAAGCCGGCGGAGTTTTAAGGTTAGAAAGGGTTCCGGGCAGTTCCTCGGGGCGGCAGCATATTGCAACTGCGCCTACATCAAGCACCTCTCGCAACACCAACTGCTGTGGCAGGATTATTCTGCCCTTTGGCGCGGCGGAGTCTATAGGAATTACAAGCAAAACCGTATCGCCGCGGCTTATTAAATCGCCAACGATGGGTCTTTCCTCTGTTTTGGGTTTTAGGGCGGCGATGGCATTTTTAAGCTTTTCGATTCCATAGCCTGTTTTTGCGCTGACATAAACATTGTTCCCGTGGGTATCCATTGGAAAATTCAAATTTTCCGACTTATTAATGCAAACAATGTAGGGAGTGTTGGTGTTCTTAAAAATATCCATAAGCTCTCGGTCGAAGGTGGTTTCGCCCGCGATACCGTCGATAACCAGCACTGCTATGTCGGTTTTCCGCAAAATTTCGTGGGTTTTTTTAACACGAAGCTCCCCTAACTCCCCCTGGTCGTCGATGCCGGGGGTGTCGATAATCATAACAGGGCCCAAGGGCAGCAGCTCCATAGCCTTATACACCGGGTCGGTGGTGGTGCCGGCGGTGTCGGATACCACCGCAAGATTCTGACCTGTTATGGCATTCACTATACTGGATTTCCCCGCATTGCGGCAACCGAAAAAACCGATGTGAACACGCTCTGCGGATATTGTAGAATTAAGATTTTGCATATATTTCCCCCCTTGGGTTGGTATTTTAATGTGAATTGGATTTCCTCTATACCGTAAATTCTTCGTAGCCGCAAGCCGATGTGAGAGGTTAGGCTATTTGCCTAACGCTTTGCCATACGACACCGCCACAGCTTTCCTTTAGGGTGCAGAAATTATTTGTGGCAAGGAGTGGGCGACAACGGCTAGGCTGTTTGCCTGGCGGTCGCCAAACGACACCGCCACAGATAATTTATGCCCTTAAAACCTGAAATCTCTTCTGTTGGACTTCTTTATATTTTCGATGTTATCAAGGGCAATTTGGCGTACTTTTTCCTTAGGGATTTTCTGAAGCTCTTTTTCAATAAGCCGGAAGCCCACCTTGCGGGTTTCCTCGCTGGCGTAGTCAACAAGATATTCGGTAAGGGTCATAAGTGCGTTGGGGTGGCAGCAGTTAAGAATCTGTCCGCTTTTGCAAAGTGACATAAAGCGGTCGCCCGTTCTGCCCTCGCGGTAGCAGGCGGTACAGAAAGAGGGTATATGGTCTAACTGCATAAGCCAGCGAACAACCTCGTCTAAAGTTCTTTGGTCGGAAACGTCGAACTGCTCGGAATCGTGGGGGCGTTCCTCTTCGGTGTAGCCACCAACCGAGGTGCGGGAAGCGCCACTGATTTGAGAAATGCCAAGCCTTAATGCTCTGCCGCGAACAGCTTCGCTTTCTCTGGTGGAAATAATCATACCTGTGTAGGGAACGGCAATGCGGATACAGGCAATAATTTTTTCGAAAATATCGTCGGGAATACCGTTATCGAACACGGTGGGGTCGATATCCTGCGCCCTTTTAATTCGGGGCACGCTGATGGTATGAGGGCCTACTCCGTGAACCGCCTCAAGGTGTTCGGCGTGCATCATAAGGCCTGCAAATTCGTACTTATAACCCTCTAACCCGAAGAGTACGCCCAGGCCAACATCGTCGATACCGCCCTCCATAGCTCTGTCCATAGCCTCGGTGTGGTAAGCGTAATTATGCTTGGGGCCTGTGGGGTGAAGCTGCTCGTAGGATTCCTTATTGTAGGTTTCCTGGAAAAGAATATAAGTGCCGATACCTGCTTCTTTCAGTTTGCGGTAATTTTCCACCGTGGTGGCGGCAATGTTTACGTTAACGCGGCGGATTGCACCGTTTTTGTGCTGAATACTGTAAATGGTTTTTATGCTTTCTAAAATATATTCAATGGGGTTGTTCACAGGGTCTTCGCCTGATTCAATGGCAAGCCGCTTGTGACCCATATCCTGCAAAGCAATAACCTCGGCCTTGATTTCCTCTTGGGTAAGCTTTTTACGCTGAATGCACTTGTTTTTAACGTGATAGGGGCAGTAAACACAGCCGTTTACACAGTAGTTGGAAAGGTAAAGCGGGGCAAACATAACAATTCGGTTGCCGTAAAAGGCCTGCTTGATTTCTTCGGCCAAGGCGTACATCTCGTTCACCTTTTCGGGGATTTCGCAGGCCAGCAGCACACTTGCCTCGCGGTGGGAAAGCCCTGCACAGGTCCAGCCCTCGGGACCCTTTTTGGGGCGGGCTTTTTCCAGAAGGGAATCGATAAGCTCGATATTATTTTTGTTTTCTTCGGCAAATTTTATGGTGTCTAAAATTTCCTGGTGGCTGATAAATTCCTCAGCCTTTAATGATTTTACGTTATAATTGCTCATAATAAAACCTCCGGTTTTAGAAGTTAGATGTTAGATGTTAGATGTTAGACGAATAGGTGTGCCGCACCGCGGCACGGATTTATATATTGTTGGCAAAGCCAACACCGAAACTATTATCTTTTATCTGATTCGCGCAAGCGAATGATTATATCCAAAACGGGTCAAGGGCAATGGGGTGAACCGATTTTTCTTTTTTAATTTCCTTTAATTCTTTTTCTGCGAATCGTCGGAAGAAATATCTTTCCGACTGCAGATAGCCCTTAATTTCAGCAAGTGCCTCGCTGTCGCCACACCTTGCGGCGGCGGCAAGAATACGAAGATAAAGCTGAACCGAGTGAATTTCGTTGCCATAGCAAAGGTCGATATTTTTCTTAGCTTTAAGCCCTCGCAAAGCATCAATAAGGCTCTTATCGGGCAGGGTTTCGGCGGCCATACACACCCCCATAATCGCCTTGAAGTTAGGCACCACTCGGTTATGAACCTTGGAATTCTGGTAAATTCCCCGTTCGGGGTCGCCATAGCCTCCGCCTGCCTCCATCAGCTCTATCACCTTTTTAAGCAGAGGTAAGAATTCTCGCCGCTCGATGTCGCTTTCTGCGGCAAGGCGGCTGAGAAGCACCGCAAGGGTACAAAGCCTTTCGGCGGCTTCGGGGGTGTTATTGTATTCCGATAGCTCGCTTTTCAAAAAATCAAGCAAGAGGGCAAATGCCTTGTGGCTGCCCAGCGCCGCCAACACAAGCGCCATAGACCTTTCATCCTTAAAGCTTTTTTCAAACTCACCTACATATTCGGGGTAGGCGGTGGCGGCCATTATGCTTTGACGGTTTTCGGAAGCTATACCCTTTATAAGCTCTGCCGCGGTGTGAGGCGCAGGCTTCAGATATTCTTCGGGCAACAGAGCAAGCCGACGGAATAAGCTTTTAATATCCTCGGTATAAGCATTTTGGAAGCTCAGGCCGTTCTTTGCCGCATTACCTGCAATAACGCCTGCCGCAAAGCCGGTGTTCATAACGTCGGGGTTCATTCTTACAAGGCAAATTGCGTCACGAGTGCCGGAAATCGCCTTTGAAACCACCATAAGTCCCTCGTCGGATTCAGGCAACAGCGCCCTTAGGGGAATTCTTGTTACCGCCTCGGGGGTGCCTTTGCCCCTTATTCCTTTAAAAATTGAGGTGTAATATGCGGGAGAGCTACCCATTCCGTGGGCGTCGTAAAGGCAGAGTGATACCGCTACGGTATCCGAAAAGCCCTCGCCGCGAAGCATATCCTTCATATTAAGTATGTGCTTACCCCTAATTCTACGGGATTCACGCACCGTTAAAAGGGGTGAGAAATCATAGTCAGAGTTGGTGCCGTGGGTTGTGAAAACACCCCTTAAATACTCGGTATATTTTTCGGTAGAAATGCTGTCGTCGTCGTGCTTGTAAAGTGAATCGGGGAAGGGTGTGCCTGATTTTTCAAGCCCCCATACGGAATAGCCCTGGGTTACAAAATCGCGATGGTCACCGCTTTCCATATACAAAGCCCCTGCAAGACGAGCCAAATCGGCATCGCCTGTGGCGTCGATACACTTGTTTGCTAAGATTTTTACAATTCCCCTTTCGGTGGCAATAAGGGCACCGCAGGTGTTGTTGCCCTGCTTTACGGCATCGAAAACAATGGAGGAATAGAAAACCTTATGCCCTGCGGCAATTTTCAGGTCGTATATCGCCTCTTTTACGTTTTGCCACGCCGATTTGCCCAACTGCTTTTGGGTGGCTTCCATATAGCTTTTAACCTTCTTTTGGGCAAAACCACCCTGGTAGCCGTGCCAGAAGGCCGACACCATTCCGTGGGTTCGGGTGCCGCCGGGGGTAGCCATAGCCTCGGCCGCCGCTATACTGCAGCCGCTATTTTCGGCACCGGTCAGCGCCGCCATACCACCCGCACCAAGGCCTGCAATAAACAGGTCGGTGGTGACGGTGGGAAGGTTCCTCTGCGGAATTTTAATTTCGGGTATTTCGGCGCCCAAAAATTCATCTAAGGTATTGCCTGTGTACAAATCCTTTAATGGGAAATCGCCAAAGGTAGTGGAAAAAGTATCCGGCTCGGAAAATTCATAAGCATCGGAAAGCCCTGCAACCTCGCTTGTAAGCTCGGCAAGGTCGGTGTTTCTAATATCGCCGGTTTCTATGCTGATAAAACCGGGAAAAGGCTTGACCTTGAATTTTTCGGTGGGCAATGCCTTTAGTCCGTAACGGAACATAGCCGCGCTGCCAAATTCCTCGCGTTTTAAAAGCCTGCCACAAAGCTCTGCGGCAGTTAAAACCAACCGCTGTGTGGCACCCTCGGGCTGTGTTTTGGATTTGAACACCACACCATAGGCGGTGGAATCGTATATATCCTGGTGGATTTCAATATCGTAGGCATCGCCGCATTCGGGTATTATCTGGTTGGGTACGTTTTCTGCGGCATCCTTTAGCCGCATTGAAAAAAGGTACTCCCTCTCGGTATTCTGTTTTGGCTTAATATACTCGCCGCCGCCAAAATCTGCAACTGCGGCAGATTTTATGGCAAAGGCACCAAACTTTGTGGCAACCGCCACGCCCTTTACAAGGTTGCCGTTTTTAAGCAGGCCTATGGGTGCGGCCTTTAAATAAATATTCACGCCGCTGTTCCGCAGGGCCTTAAGGGCCGATTTTGAAGCCATACCTGCAGGCAGGCAGTATTCACCGCAGATTTCCACGGGCTTTATGCCTAATTCTGATAATGTGTGCAAAATCGGACTGTGGGCGGAGATGTAACCAAGCTTTGTTTCGGAAAATTCGCTCATTAGCAGTTCGCTTGCCGTAACAAGTGCCACTTTTTGTCCCTTTTTCGAAGCCTTTATTGCCGAAAGTACCGCTGCAAGACTGTTGCCAACAATCACCAAATCGTAATTTGTGATTTTTTCTTTATTGTAAAACATTTTACACCTCTTTTAATTTCTTGCGTCGCCGCGGTCGATAACTATTTCGTAGCCAATAGACTCCATTTGGGCTTTAAGCCTATGGAGCCCCTCGGCCGCCTCTTCGTCGGTGGCGATTTTATTGTTATAAAGCAGGTACTTTTTGCGCTGATGCAGGGGTGAAAGATTGGGCATTACCACGTTGCCGCCTGCCATTATTCCCATTTCTCTGCCCCCTTTTTTTATTGTGCCAAGGGCGGTGGTAGAGGGCAACAGCAGGGTAGGTTTTATAAGCCGAACTATTGACAATAGATATAGTGTTAATTCAAAGCTGCCGTTTGGCATATCCCGAAATGGGGTGTCCTTATGGGTAAGGTATGGCCCGATTCCGCACATATCGGGGCTAAATTCCTCTATAAACTTCAAATCCTTTGCTAAGGTTTTTGCCGAGCCATAGGGGGCGCCCACCATAAAGCCGCAGCCCACCTGATAGCCTAAGTCTTTAAGGTTTTTAAGGCATTCCATACGATTTTGCCAGCTCATTTCCTTGGTGTGAAGCTTTTTATAATGCTCCTCGTCGGCAGTTTCGTGGCGGAGCAGATATCTGTCGGCCCCTGCCTCGCGAAGCCTTTGGTAGCTGTGGCGACTTCGCTCCCCCAAAGAAAGGGTAACGGCGCAGTCGGTGTAGCTTTTCTTTATTTCGCGGATTAACGGCACAAGAATTTCGTCGGTGAAATAACCGTCTTCTCCACCTTGAAGCACAAAGGTGCGAAAACCCAATTCGTAGCCACTTTTACAGCACTCTAAAATTTCTTCCGGGGTTAGCCTGTAGCGGTCGCATTTTTCGTTGCCGCCGCGAATTCCGCAGTAAAGGCAGTTGTTTTTACAAATGTTACTTATTTCTATAAGCCCGCGGATAAACACACGGTTTCCGTAAATTTTCCGCCTTGCCGAATCGGCCAGCTTTGCGGCGTATTTCTGCGCCTCGGGGCTGTGGTTTTCTATTAAAAACTCGTATTCCTGAAGGGTCAGGCTGTGGTTTTGTTCTAATTTATCCAAAAGGACTTTGCAGTTATTGGTCACTGTTTATCACTCCCGAATAGGCGGTTTTCACCGTAACACCCTCGATCCTGCCTATTTTACCCGAAAGGGCGCTGATTATATTCTGGGGTGCATCTACCGCAATGCTTATAATGTTTATTCCCTTTTCGCGGTAGGGGATGCCCATTCTGCCTATTATATATTGATTGTAATCGCGAAAAATGCCGTTTATCTGCCCTGCATTTTCCTGATTTTCAATTATTATGCCAATAATGGCAACCCTTGTTTCCATAATAAAACCTCCGGTTTTAGATGTTAGATTTTAGATGTTAGATGTTAGACGTTAGATGTTAGATTTTAGATATTAGACGTTAGAAGAATAGGTGTGCCGCAATGCGGCACGGATTTATATATTGTTGGCAAAGCCAACACCGAAACTATTGTCTATTCGTTATTATCTATTATCTAAAAAAGTCCGTTGCTTTTCTGACAAGCAACGGACCGAAAATACCTACACTACACCCCTAAAAAAACAGAGATGCTCTATTTATACCGTGCTTTCACCTTAAAAAAATTTCGGTGTCAGGAAAGTAATTTTTAAAATTTTAGAGGGATTGTGGCGGTAAACCTACCACTCTCGCTCTGTATGTTAATTTTATCACAAACCTTTGTATAAATCAAGGATTTGGTGAAATTTTCCTTATGTGACAATTTAGATGTTAGATTTTAGATATTAGACATTAGACGAATAATGTGCCGCAAGGCACATTAATGACGCTTATGCGTCAATTCATTTCGTGAACACGAAAATTCACGGCGTAGCCAATTCACGATGCGTTAAGCATCAATTCATTTTCTTAATGAATTGCAGTCTGCGACTGCATGAATTGAAACTTATGTTTCATGAATTGCCCTTGGCATGAATTGTGCCTTGCGGCACGTTAATGTAGCCAACGCAATAACTATTATCTATTCACTGCCGCGCAAGCACTATTCTTCCATTTCCCAGTTGTGCCAAATTGCCTGAACGTCGTCGTTATCTTCAAGCATTTCGATAAGCTTTTCCATATTTTTAATGGAATCGGGGTCGGTAAGCTTGGTTTCTACGTTGGGAACGTACTCAACCTCGGCACTTACAAAATCGTAGCCTGCGGCTTCAAGAGCGTCGCGAACGGCACCCAGCTCGTTGGGGTGGGTAGAGATGGTGAAAACATCGCCGTCGGCCTCGAAATCCTCGGCACCAGCTTCTAAAGCAGCCTCCATAACGGTGTCTTCGTCTTTACCCTCGGCCTCGATGTTTATAATGCCCTTGCGGTCGAACATAAACATAACCGAGCCTGTCTGACCGAGGTTTCCGCCGAATTTATCGAAATAATGGCGAACGTCGCCGGCGGTACGGTTGCGGTTATCGGTTAAGGTTTCAACAACAACGGCAACACCGTTGGGGCCATAACCCTCGTAAATAATATCCTCGTAATTGTCGCCACCGGTTTCACCTGCAGCTTTTTTAATAATTCTTTCAATATTATCGTTAGGAACGTTAGCCGCCTTTGCCTTGGCAATAACATCCTTTAGCTTTGAGTTAACGTTAGGGTCGGGGCCGCCTGCCTTAACAACTATTGCCAGCTCTCTGCCGATTTTGGTGAAAACCTTGGCACGCTGCTGGTCGGTTTTTTCTTTTTTTCTTTTAATTGTGCTCCATTTAGAATGTCCGGACATAAAAACGTCTCCCTTAATTAAATTATACATTAGAGTATAGCACAAAAGCGGCGGTATTACAACATTTTTTTAAGTTTTTCAGGCTTTTATTGACATAAACATCTCTATTTAGTATAATATTGTCTGTATGTTATTGAATTTTCCCAAAACACTTCTTTTAAAAAACGGAGATTGTTATGAGTAGTAAAAAACACAAGAAACATAAAAGATATATAGACGATTTGTATGCCTCTAAAAGCGACGGAACCGGTTTTTACAGCGGTGACGGAACCTCACACCGCAAGAAAAACGACACGCCCATCAAAAAAAGCCACATAATTATTGGTGTGTCGCTTTTGATTGCCCTGTTTGGCGCAATACTTTTTTTGGCGATGTCGAACCAAAACGGCAATAAATCCGCAGGTAGCCCCATTGGCAGCAGCCCTGACTCAAGCGTTGCTTCTGCCGCCACCGAAACCGCCCAGCAAAGCGAATCCTCGCCCTGGTTTTCAATAGATTCCGAAGGTGTGCTTTATTTTCATTCTGAAATTTTCAACGGCAACCTTCTTGTGATACCCAAGAGGCTTAACGGAAAAGCCGTTACAAAGCTTGACGGCGCAAGCTTTTCGGCAAAAAACAGCACCGTAACCGAGCTTACACTTCACGAAGGAGTTAAAAAAATAGGCGAAAACGCCTTTTCGGAATTCACCGCATTAAAGGTTGTAAACCTTCCAAATACCTTAGAAAGGGTTGGCGCGGGCACCTTTAAAAACACCCCTTGGTATAAAGAAAAAACAGATGAGTTTTTAATAGTTGGCAGCGGTGTGCTTATTAAATACAACGGAACGGGCAGCACCATTACCGTTCCCAACGGCGTTAAGGCCATAGATTGTGGTGTGTTTGAAGGGGTAATTGCCAAAAAAATTGTCACCCCCGACTCGGTGGAATACATTGGCAATAAAGCTTTTTTGAACTGCAGAGCAGAAAGTGTTATTATTTCCAAAAACCTAAGCTACTGCGAAAGCGACGCCTTTGAAAACTGCCTGTGGCTTAACAACCGAACCGAAAGCTTTGTTATAGAGGGCGCCGGCGTTTTGCTTAAATGCAACAGCACCGAAGAATCTCTTTACATTCCCGACCAGGTATATATGATAAGCAGCCTGAAGCCTGCAGGGCTTGGCGAAAAAACCACCCTGATTTTGGGGCAAAGGGTTCGCTCGGTTTCTAATATTGAAGAGCTGGGGCTGGTTAAGGCCATTAAGGTGAAGCCCGGCAACGAATCGCTTATGGCCCGAAGCGGCGTGCTGTACTCTGCCAACGGCAGCACCCTTTACCGCTACCCTGTTTATAAAGAAGATACAAAATTTTACGTTGGTAAATCGGTTTTGAAAATAAGCAACTATGCATTTTCGGGAACCAAACTTTCAGAGATTGAGCTTTACGATGGGCTTACTATGGTGGGCGAGCGCGCCTTTTCAAACTGCCCGAATCTTAAAAGCATAACCTTGCCCGACACCGTAACCTCTCTTGGCACCTATGCCTTTTCGGGTAGTGAAAGCTTGGAAATTGCAACAGTTTCGGAAAACATCCGAACCCTGCCCCATGGCAGCTTTGCAAACTGTCCCTCCCTTGCTTCCGTAACCCTTTCTGAAAGCCTTACACGAATTTCTCCCTTTAGCTTTACGGGTTGCAAAAATCTTAAAAGCTTCTACATCGGCCCAAAGGTTACAGATGTCAGCCCCCTGGCATTTGATAACAACGATATAAGCTTTACCGTTTCGGAAAAGAACCGCATTTATGCTTCTTATAAAGGGGAGCTTACCGATTCTAACGGCACCGCCAACATTATTTCACCATCAAGCAGCACCGAAAGCGCTGTTCCTTTCTCTTAACAAAAAGCAGTAACCACAAAAGATTTCTTTTGAGGCTACTGCTTTTTTTAATTGCTGTATTTATTTATAAAATTTTTAAGGGTTTCGCGGCATCGCTCTTCTTCAATAAGATAACTCATTCCGTGCTCGGCACCGCGAACGGTCAACAACTCTTTTTTTGCGGCACAGGTGCCGTGGTTGCGCAGGGTCATCTCGCAAGGTACGAAGGTGTCGTGAGTTCCGTGAATAAACAAAATCGGGGTTTTGCACCTTTGCATTGCCACAAGGGTGTTGCTTTCCTTTAAATCGAAATTTGCAAAAATCCGACAAAGGAAATTTACGCTATCCATTATAATTTTCGGCATAAAGCGTACCACACTTTGGGCGGTGTTTTTAACAATATCGTAGCCACAGGTAAAACCGCAATCTGCTACTATTCCCTTAACCTGAGGTGGCAGCTCAAGCCCTGCCGCAAGCAGTACGGTTGACGCCCCCATAGACATTCCGCTTAAAAAAACCTCGCTATCGGGGCCGACCTTTTCTATTACTGCCTTTATCCAATCGCGGCAATCAAACCTTTCGTGGGCTCCGTAGGTAATGTATCTGCCCTGACTTTTTCCGTGGCAACGCTGGTCTACCATTAACAGGTTAAAGCCCAACTCCAAATAAAAGGGCAATGCTATGCCGAAATCACCCCGCCAATGGGAGCGATAGCCGTGCATTAATATTATGGTCTTTTTAGAGTTTTTGTTAATAAACTCACCGTGAAGCCTTAACCCATCGAAAGAGGTAATTTCTAACGGCTCGGTTTCAAGGGTGTCAAGCCATTCCCCAGCCTCTTTAAACATTTGGCGGTAGGGGTAAAGGGGATTTTCCTCTGTCAGCTCTTCGCGGGTGCGGTCGATGTTTCTGCCGCGTACACAGGCCAGGCGGAAACAAACGTAACAAAGCAGGCATAGAAGCAATATAAGGGTTAATAAAACTATTATTAAAACCAAACTATCACAGCCTTTCAGTAAATTTTACATAATTCCAAGCAGCTTGCCCAAATATCCGGCGCCTATTCCCAAAGCGGCCGAGATAAGTATAAGGTAAATTGGGTGAAGCTTCTTTTTCTGCAGAATGTACGTGGTTATAAAAATTACGGCCGAAACACATATTGTGTAATTTGCTTTTTTGGAAAAATCCCAACCCACCGGCACAAAAACCGTAAAGAAAACGTCCAGCACAGCGGCGGCAATAAGGCCTACCACACAGGGGCGAAGCCCCTGCATACAACCGGCCACGTATTTGTTAGATTTAAAGGCGTCGTAAATTTTAGAAACTATAAGAATTACAATAAAGGAAGGCAGAACCACCCCCAAGGTGGCACATACAGAACCCAAAATGCCCCCCATTTCGGCACCTACATAGGTGGAAATGTTCACGGCAAAGGGTCCGGGGGTGGATTCGCTTACGGCAATAAAGTTTACAATCTCTTCTTCGGGCATCCAGTTGTTGGTTACAACCGCCTCTTGAATAAAGGGCAGCATAGCGTAACCGCCGCCAAAGGTGAAAAGCCCTATTTTAAAGAAGGTAAGAAAAAGCTCTAAAAATATCATTTTTCCGCCCCCCTTAAGGTAACAAGGCTGTAAATAAGCCCCGCCAGGGCACAGCCTATTATTACATACAGCACGCTGATGTTAAGGAAGGCACCAACCACCGCCACCATAATAAAGGCCGCCGCCATAATAATGTAGGCAAAAAGGGATTTTTTGCAGGATTTATACATAGAAAACAGCGCTTTAAGCAGTAGTGCCAGAACGCCTGCACGAATACCCATAAAGGCATATTGCACCGCTTCAATTTGTTGAAACTCACGAAGAACGGCAGATATAACGAATATAATTACAAAGGAAGGCAGAACCACACCTAAGGTGGAAAATGCCGCACCGAAAAATCCGGCTATGCGATTGCCAATAAAGGTGGCCATATTAATTGCAATGGGGCCGGGGGTAGATTCCGACAGGGCTATAATATCAAGAATATCCTCGTCGCCAATCCAGCCGTGCTTTTCTGTAATTTCCCTTTTTATAAGCGGAATCATAGCATAGCCGCCGCCAAAGGTGAAAAGCCCTATTTTAAAAAAGGTTATAAACAAAACGAGTTGTTTTTTTAATTTGCTCATTTTTACTCCTACAATCTTTTATTGATTTTATAATCATCACAAAGTTCTTCTAAAGAATCGTAAACATGGTGGCAGACCGACAAATCGTCGCGGCGAAAACGGTCATTAACACCAACACAGCGAATCCCCACCCCTTTGGCGGTTTTGTGGGCGTAAGAAGCATCGTCTATAAGCACCGCGTTTTTCGGCAGGCAAAAAAGCTTTTGCAGTGCCCATATAAATATTGGTTTGTGGAATTTGCCGCCTTTTACCTTTTCGGGGGTAAGAATGAACCTGAAATACTTTAAAATTCCGTGGCGCTCTAATGCCGCCCGTGCCGCAACCTCGGGGGTAGCGGTAAGCAAACACATTTTTACACCGTCGGCCCAAAGCAGTTCCAGCAGCTCGCGAGCGCCGGGCAGCAGTTCGCTTTCGGTTACGTAAAACTCTTGCAGGGGCTTTATTGCATCCATTCGCCGATTGATTTTTGTGCCATAATGGCGGTTTATATATTTAATTGCGTTGTTAAGGGAAAGCTTTTCAATTGCCTTTTCATCGGCAGGGATTAAAAATACAGCCTCCCCGGTGCGACGACGGTAGTTTTCACACAGTTTATATTTGAGGTTACACCAGAACTCCATTGAGTCAATAAGCGTTCCGTCCATATCGAACATAACACATTGCTTCAAAAAACATCACCTTACATCTTTTTTGCAGTACTTGACATTTTATTTTACCACCATTTTCCTGAAAAGTAAACACCATTAATCAATTTGTCATTTTCGCTTTTTTGTATTTTTTTCTTTATTCTTTTTGCTATGTGTGGTATACTTTAATAGCTGTCTGCCCAAGGCGGCAACTTTCCGGCAAAACTGCAGTTGAAAACAGGTGGTAAATTTATGTATTACGGATTAATAATGGTGTCGGTTGTTTTATTCGGCATATCCTTTAAGCTGAAGGATATCTACAAAAACATCAGCGGCGATGGCGATGGAATACGCGCCACCTTGAAATACACCGTCACCTCTTCCTTAGCGGCCTTGGTGATTCTGCTTATAATAAACAAGCTCTGTGTGGAATTTACGCTGTTTACCCTTATAATGGCTCTGCTTACGGCACTTAACATATTTGCCTTCAGTCTTTGCAGCTTTAAAGCATTGGGAAGAATAAATCTATCTCTTTACTCTTTATACTCTATGTTGGGCGGAATGCTGCTGCCCTTTTTTCAGGGCATACTCTTCTTTGGAGAGGACATAACAATAGCAAAGGTTATTTGCGTGGTTGTGCTTACGGTGGCACTGATGCTCACTGTGAAGGGCGACCGAAAAAGCGGCGGCTTTATATACTACCTGGGAATCTTTTTCTTTAACGGTATGTCGGGAGTGCTGACCAAGATTTTCACATCTGCCCCCTATCCCAAAACCGACTCGGGCAGCTACGCAATCCTCACCGTATTGTGTGCCGTTGCGGTATCGCTTGTGCTTTTGCTTACAGTTTTCAGAAGTCGCGAAAAAAACCGCAAAAAGCCCCGTCCCTTAGCCGTAGGTCTTGCAGCGGCAGAGGGAAGTGTATACCGTGTGGCAGACCTCTTGTTGGTGGTGGCACTTCTGCACCTGGATGCCTCGGTTCAATACCCAATGGTAACTGGTGGAGTTATGATTGTTTCCACAATTATCTGCTTTTTCGACCAAAACCGACCCAGCAAAAAAGAGCTTGTATCGGTGTTGCTGGCCTTTCTGGGCACTCTGGCACTCTTTCTGCCCGTATAGTTTCCACCAATCTGCACAGAATAATGCCACGAAATGTTAATTATTGATTAAAATTGTTAAATTTTTAGCAAAAACTTAAATTTCTCTTGCAAAAAAGCTTTACAAATAATATAATAAAATTGTAAAAACCCGAAATAGGATTTTTTGAAAAGGAGTAATCTCAAATGACACAGAACAAATCCGTACTTAAATGGTTGGATGAAATCAAAGAGCTTGTAACCCCCGATAACGTGGTTTGGCTTACAGGCGAAGAGGAACAGCTTGAAGAGCTTCGCCGCGAGGCTTGCTCTACCGGCGAAATGATTAAGCTTAACGAGGAAAAGCTTCCCGGCTGTTACTACCACAGAACCAACCCTAACGACGTTGCCCGCGTTGAAGACCGTACCTTTATTTGTACCACAGATAAAGAAGATGCAGGCCCCACCAACAACTGGTGCGCACCCGACGAAATGTATAAAAAGCTTTACGACATTGCTCGCGGCAGCTACAAGGGCAGAACCATGTATATCATCCCCTTCTCTATGGGCCCCATCGGTTCCCCCCTTGCTAAAATCGGTATCGAAGTAACCGACTCTATCTACGTTGTTCTTAATATGCACATTATGACCCGCATCGGAACCAAGGTTCTTGAGGTTCTGGGCGACAGCGAGGATTGGGTACGCTGCTTCCACGCAAAATGCGATATCGACCCTGAAAAGAGATACATCTGCCAGTTCCCCGAAGATAACACCATTATTTCTGTTAACTCCGGCTACGGCGGCAATGTTCTTCTTGGTAAAAAGTGCTTCGCTCTGCGTATTGCCTCTTACCAGGGCTGGAAAGAGGGCTGGATGGCCGAGCATATGCTTATTCTTGGTATCGAGAACCCACAGGGCGAGGTTAAATACGTTGCAGCGGCATTCCCCTCTGCTTGCGGTAAAACCAACCTTGCTATGATGATTCCTCCTAAATATTTACAGGATAAGGGCTACAAGGTTTGGACCGTTGGCGACGATATCGCCTGGATGCGAATCGGCAAGGATGGCAGACTTTATGCCATCAACCCCGAAAACGGCTTCTTCGGCGTTGCACCCGGCACCAATGCTAAGTCTAACTTCAATGCACTTGCCTCTACAATGAAAGACACCATCTTTACCAACGTTTGTATCGATGATAACGACAACACCGTTTGGTGGGAAGGCTTAAATAAGGATCTTCCCGAAAACGCTACCGACTGGCTCGGCAACAAGTGGGATGCTTCTAAGTTCGATAAGGCAGATAAATCTACCTACGCTGCCAACCCCAACTCCCGCTTCACCGCACCTGCCAAGAACTGCCCCTGCATTTCCCCCGAATTCGACAAGGGCGAAGGCGTGCCGATTTCTGCCATTATCTTCGGCGGACGTCGCGCAAAGTGCGCTCCCCTGGTTTACCAGTCAAAGGATTGGGTTAACGGCGTATTCGTAGGCTCTGCAATGGCTTCCGAAACCACCGCCGCCGCCGCAGGTGCTGTCGGTGTTGTTCGCCGCGACCCCATGGCTATGCTTCCCTTCTGTGGCTACCACATGGGCGACTACTTCAAGCATTGGCTTGAAATGGGCAAAAAGCTTGGCGACAAGGCTCCCAAAATCTTCAACGTTAACTGGTTCCGTACCGACGACGAAGGCAACTTCATCTGGCCCGGCTTCGGCGACAACTGCCGTGTTATTAACTGGATTATTGACCGTTGCGAAGGCAAGGCAGACGCTACTGAGACCGCTATCGGTTACGTTCCCAAGGCCGAGGATATCGACCTTACCGACCTTGATTTCGACATCGAAACCTTAAAATCAATCCTCGAGGTTGACAAAGAGGTTTGGACTAAAGAAGCTGCCGAAATCGAAGAGCATTACAAGAAGTTCGGTTCAAGACTTCCTGCAGAGCTCCGCGACCAGCTCGAAACCCTTAAGGCAAATCTTAAGTAAACAAACCTATAAATTAAAAACTGCTCGGAATTCCGGGCAGTTTTTATTATTGATATTTTTAAAAAAGTGTGGCAAACCAAAACATTGCTTAAAGCAACACAAGTTAATATTGCAATTTCCGTGTGCATTTTTCAGTGCGTAACCTTGGTTGCGCACTTTTTTCTTGATAAACAAAACAAGATATGCTATAATGTACTCGTCACCAATTACTTTGAATATTTTGCTTCCATTCGCGGAAAATACTTTGGCAAAAAGTGTTTTCTCTTATTTCTCTTTCCGTGAATGGTGAGTAAGTAATTGCGTGACAGCTTTGAGAGGCACTTTTTCGGTGCGTCTCTCGGGGCGCACTTTTTTAATTTGAGGTGTTTTTATGGTATGTCAATCGAAAACTTGTATTTACGAAAAAGACTTTGTTTGCACTTTGCCCGAAATCGTCATCGATGACTACGGCGCCTGTATGCTAAGAAAACCGATTACCGAAGTAGAAAACATTAACACACCAGAATTAAAGGCAAAATACGAGATATTTTTATCTCGCAACACCACGGTTAATGGAGTAAGATTCATTGATTTGTTAAAAAGTCAAAAATAGCGTTACAAAGGCAACCATTTGCTTCGGCTTGTGGTTGCCTTTTTGCTGTTTCAAAATATTTGGTATTGCTTTTGTTCCAGTTTTGGAATATAATCATTTTAGAAAGGGTGTTTGTCAATGTTAGCCTATATGACAGCAAATGAAGCCGCTGAAAAATGGAATATTTCTCACCGACGTGTTTTAACCTTGTGCAAAGAAAATCGTATATCTGATGTTGCGATGCTAGGCAATATGTGGATTATCCCCATCAACGCTCAAAAACCGGAAGATGCGCGTAGCCGCAGGTATATCGAAAGCGAAGAAAAATCGGTTAAACCATTTTTAAAATGGGCAGGCGGTAAAACTCAGTTGCTTAAAGAAATTGAGCATTACTATCCTTTTGCTAAAGGCAATGTTACAAAATATGCCGAACCGTTTGTTGGCGGCGGTGCAGTTTTGTTTGATATCCTTAGTAAATATGATTTGACCGAGATTTATATCAGCGATATTAACGCCGAACTTATGAACACTTATCAAATCGTTCGGGATAATATTGATGCACTAATTAAAATGCTTTACACAATGCAAAACGAGTTTATTCCGTTAGATACTGATAGACGAAAAATCTATTATAACAAAAACCGTGAACGCTTTAACTGCTTGAAGGTTAAAGGAAATGAAAGCATAAACGTTGAAAAAGCTGCTTTAATGATATTCCTAAACAAAACCTGTTTCAATGGGTTGTTTCGCGTAAACAAAAAAGGCCTGTTCAACGTACCTATGGGAGCATATAAAAATCCTATGATTTGCGATGAAACTAATCTTCGTGCGGTATCAGAAAAATTGCAGAAGGTTACTATTGTTTGTGACGATTATAAAAAGTCGGCTGACTTTATTGACGAAAATACATTCGTATATTTTGATCCGCCCTACAGACCGATTACCGATACTGCGAGCTTTACTGCATATACCGAAAATTTGTTCAATGACGAAGAACAAATCGAGCTTGCTCATTTCGTAGATGATATGCACAAGAAAGGCGCTAAAATCGTGGTTAGTAATTCCGATCCAAAGAACTCAAATGCAGAAGATGATTTTTTTGACGATATTTACTCTGCTCATAAAATCAAACGGGTGGAAGCAACGCGAATGATTAACTGCCAAGCGCAGGCAAGAGGAAAAATCAAGGAATTGCTTATTAGCAATTTTTAAGGAGAAGGCGTATGAACAGAAATTTTAACGAATGGTTGTCTGGTTTTCGTGATAGTATAGCTGATTATGGTTATTACATAGATTTTGATAAAGTTTACAGAAATGTAGATGGAATTAAGGTTGAACTTAACATCTTAAATTCATTAATCGGCTCTAAAAACATTGAAGCGGATTTTGAGAATTTATTGAAAAAGTATCCTGAAGTGCTGAAATGTATTCCTGTGCTTTTGGCGATCAGAGCAAATGAGATTTATTGTCAGGACAAGAACGGCGGATACTTATATCAATTCAACAGTTTATCTGACAATATTTACAATTATAAATATTTTATGACCGAAACAGGCCTGTTTGATTTATTGAAAAACCACATAGTAAACAATCTTGTTGATTACGTTACCGGCGTCGAAACAGGGCTTGATTCAAATGGCCGCAAAAATCGTGGCGGACACTTGATGGAAAATTTGGTTGAAAGCTTTATTCAAAAAGCAGGCTTTGTTAAAGATGTAAACTACTTTAAGGAAATGTATATTCATCAAATCACAAATAAGTGGAATATCGACTTATCTGCTATTTCAAACCAAGGTAAGATGGAAAAACGCTTTGATTTCGTTGTGAAAACGCCAAATATGATTTATGGAGTCGAAACAAACTTCTACGGTAGCGGTGGTAGTAAATTAAATGAAACCGCACGTAGTTATAAAACTCTTGCTTGGGAAACAGAAGAAATTGATGGTTTTACATTTGTTTGGTTTACCGATGGCAAAGGTTGGACAAGCGCTCGAAATAACCTTGAAGAAGCCTTTGATGTTATGGAACACATCTATAATATTAAAGATTTGGAAAATGGAATAATCAGCGAGGTTTTTAAGTGATGGCAAAGAAAATCACAAAATGGGAACCTGATGATTTCGAGTTAGAGATGACAACGCACTGGTCATTTCCAAAACGAGGAGATTGGGCTACTCACGATGCTAAATGGCGTGGTAATTGGTCTCCGTATATTCCACGTAATATTATACTTCGTTATTCTAATGAAAACGATTTAGTCCTTGACCAATTTGCAGGCGGCGGCACTACTCTTGTAGAAGCTAAATTGCTTAACCGAAATATTATCGGTGTAGACGTTAATGATGTTGCACTTGCTCGTTGTAGAGAAAAAGTAGATTTCGAGCGCGAAGGCGCTAATGGCAAGGTGTATCTACACAAAGGCGATGCAAGAAATCTTGATTTTATACCAAACGACAGTATTGATTTGATTTGCACACATCCACCGTATGCGGATATTATTCAATATAGCGATGATATACCCGAAGACTTGTCTTTGCTTAAAGTTAAAGATTTCCTTAAAGAAATGAAAAAGGTTGCGTCAGAAAGTTACCGTGTTCTCAAGAAAGACAAGTTTTGCGCTGTTCTTATGGGTGATACTCGTCAAAAAGGTCATATGATACCGATGTCTTTTGATGTTATGCGAGTTTTTGAAGATGCAGGATTTAAGCTAAAAGAATTAATTATTAAAGAACAACACAATTGCAAAGCAACCGGTTATTGGAAAACAAACAGTGTGAAATACAATTTTTTACTAATAGCACACGAATATTTATTTGTGTTTAAGAAATAGTTTTTTATAACCAAAATTCATTAAACATATTTTATACTAACAAAAAGCAGAAACGATTCATTTCCGTTTCTGCTTTTTTATTGCTTTATTTAAACTGTGGTACGTATTGGTCGAATTCCTGCTGCTCTTTACGGCGGCGGGATTTCTTTTCGGTTTTTGGGGTGGGGGCTTCCTTTTTATCGCTTTTGTAAAGCTTGGGGTAAATTCCGCACTTTTGGCAGGGGGAAAGCAGGTTGTTTCCGTTTCCGCAATGGGGGCAGGTCCAGCGGTTCTTTTCGAAGGTTGGTACCTCCATTTCGGAATATTTGCGGAACTTATGCTCCCGCCACATTTTGCGAAGATAGTAAGCCGCTATATCCACCGCAAGTATGCTGACAAGCAGAATTGCGTATATTCCACGCATACCGTTTTCCTTGCCGCCACCTTCAAAAACAAGGTAGTAAAACAGCAGATATGCTATTGGCAGGGGCAGTAAAAACATACCTATTTCTCTGAAGGGAACAAAAAATATAGAGAAAAGGCTATTTTCATTTTTTCTTTTGAAATATGCCTTGTACAGCTTTTTGTTAGATCTGGTTGGGGTTGAATTTTTTGCCATAAGCTTCGCTCCTGTGGTATATTTTATTTTAAATTAATCAACATTGCAAATAACCGTTAGGTCGGGGTGGAGCTGCAGAATTGAAGCAGGAACCGTTGGGGTTACGGGGCCGAAAAGGGCCTTTTCCAAAATCTCTTTCTTATCCTTGCCGTTAGCTATAAGCAGAATTTTGCGAGCGTTCATTATAGACTTTATTCCCATTGTAATTGCACTGGTGGGAACCTGGGATTTATCTTCAAAAAACCTTGCGTTTGCCTCGATTGTAGAGGCTTTCAGCTCTACCACGTGGGTGGTTTTTTCAAAGGCGGAATCCGGCTCGTTAAAGCCGATGTGGCCGTTGTGACCAATGCCGAGAAGCTGAATATCGATGCCGCCTAAAACGTCGATAAGCGCATCGTAACGGGCACATTCGCGGACAGGGTCTTCTGCCATACCGTTGGGAACGTTGGTGCGAGACATATCAACGTTTATGTGATTGAAGAAATTTGTGTTCATAAAATAGCGGTAGCTTTGCTCGTTTTCGGGGGAAAGGCCGCAGTATTCGTCAAGATTCACGGTGGTAACGTTGGAAAAATCGATATCTCCCTTTTCGTACCATTTAATAAGCTGGGCATAGGTGCCTATGGGGGAAGAGCCTGTGGCAAGGCCTAAAACCGCATTGGGCTTTAGAATAACCTGGGCCGAAATAATGTTTGCCGCCTGACGGCTTAATTTTTCGTAGCTGGGAACCTTAATAATTTTCATTGTTTTGCCAAATCCTTTACAATTTTTTGCATTTCCTCCATTTTATCTTCCATATCTGCCACCAATTTAAACTGGGTGCGGCAGCGGTCGAGATTCTGGCCGGAATAAGAGGTTTTGAAGTATGTATCGCCCTGCAGGTAGTCGGTTAAGAAGCGGATACCGCATTCGAAGGTCATAACCGCCGAGCCGATTGCCAGGGTTGGCAGCTCTTTTTCCGTTAAAAACTTTGCCGCTACGGCTAAATAGCCCTTGGCAAATTCGCGATACAGGTCGATATTCATATAAACGCGGCTTAAATCCTTTTCGTCTTCAGGGGCAGAAGATGCGCCAAAGCGGATACAATCGCCAAAATCGTAGCAGGCGGCACCCGGCATAATGGTGTCTAGATCTACAACGCAAAGGGTTTTGCCTGTGAAATTATCAAAAAGAATGTTGTTAAGCTTTGTATCGTTATGGGTAACGCGATAGGGGATTTCTCCGCTTTCCAGCAGGTCTACAATGCTGTGAGCCAGCGCTTCTCTTTGCAGGGCGAAATCAATTTCGGCCTTAACTTCGGCGGCTCTGCCGCAAACGTCGGCCTCTACCGCCTTTTTAAAGGTTTCAAAGCGGCTTACGGTGTGGTGGAAATTCTTTATGGTTTCGCAAAGCTTTTCGGTAGGATAATCGGCCAAACGCTCTTGAAAATCGCCAAAAGCAAAGCCACAGTTATAAAAATCCTCGGGCTTTTCGATTTGCTGATAGGTGGTGGTGTCGGTTACGTAAACGTAGCAACGCCAACAGTCGCCATCAAGCTTGGCATAGTTTTCTCCACTCAAGGTGGGAATAACCTTCATAACTGCGCGCATTGGGTCTTCTCCCTCGGGAAGGCGAGCACGCAGGTATTCCGTAACACCCACAATGTTATTCATAAGCCCCTTAACATCGGGGAAAATAGAGGTGTTTATTTTCTGTATAACCACACTGTATTCGCCCTCTGCGCCCTCAAGCTCTACTTTATAGGTAGAGTTGATGTGACCGCAGCCCATGGGCGCGTGGGAAATGTATTTATCGGTTGTGAATTGCGCCATTAAAGTGCTGAAATCCATACTTATCACCATACTCTAATATTTTGTGTATTTACTTAATTATATCACTAATTCCTCGGTTTTACAATAAGAAAAAAGCCAAATTATATATGAAATTAGACCCAGGAAATTAATAGCAAAATAAATAGGCACCTTAAAGCAGAAAGGTACCGTAAAAAATGCTGTAAAAAGCCAAAAACGCCTAAAAATGTGTAGCAAAACAAGGCATTCACCATTCCCCTTTTTGGAAAATAATCAATGCCTTACTATTTACTTTAAAGCCGACCAGGTTAATTACTGAGCAGCCTTATTCATGCGAACTACGAGTTTAGACTTCTTGTGGGCAGCGGTGTTCTTGTGAAGAAGACCTTTGGAAGCAGCCATATCGATTTTCTTAACGGCAACCTTTACTACTTCACCCATATCGTCTGACTTGGCTTCGATAGCAGCGTTAGCCTTTTTAATGGCGGTGCGGAGATCGGAACGGGCAGCTCTGTTACGCTCGTTACGTGCCTCTGCTATAATAACACGCTTCTTTGCAGACTTAATGTTAGGCATATTTCTACCTCCTTAAAAATTTGCAGTACGATTATATTACCACTAAACAAAAGAAAAATCAATAGTTTTTTTAAAAAATTCCCGATTTTGGGAAATTTTTACTAAATAGCCCTAAAAAACCTGAAATTTCTGCGCAATTTGTTGTTGAGATTTTAGCGTATGTGTTATATAATATATCCTGTATAAGTATGTAGTATATATTTAGGCGGTTTTATGAACAAAGAAATATATTTAGACAATAGCGCCACCACCCCCGTTTGCCCAACAGCTATAAAAAATGCTTTGTGGGCTATGGAGCAGGAGTGGGGCAATCCCTCTTCCCTTTACCTAAAGGGTATGAATGCAGAAAACTTAATATCTAAAACCCGCGAAGCCGTGGCAAAATTGCTTAATGCCCGCAGCGACGAAATAATTTTTACAAGCTGCGGCACCGAAGCCAACAACACTGCCCTTTTCGGTGGGGCGGAAAAGCTTAAGAAGCGCGGCAACCGCATTGTAACCTCTGCCGTTGAACACCCATCGGTGCTGGAGCCTGTAAAACGCTTGGCGGAGCAGGGCTTCGAGGTTGTATATCTTCCGGTAAACGCTAAGGGCGTGGTGGAAGAGGCTTCACTTCTTGGGGCTATAAACTCCAAAACCATTCTTGTAAGCCTTATGGCGGTTAACAACGAAACAGGCGCCATACAGCCCATAGAAAAGGTTAAGCCCATTATAAAGGAATGTGGCGCCCCCGCACTTTTCCATTGCGACGCAGTGCAGGCCTTTGGCAAAATGCCCCTTGATGTGAATCTGCTTGGGGTTGACCTTATGTCGATTAGCGGCCACAAGCTATGTGCCCCTAAGGGGGTGGGCGCACTTTATAAACGCAAAGGTCTGGAGCTTCCTGCCTTTATGCTGGGCGGCGGCCAGGAAAAGGGCTTTCGCTCGGGAACCGAATCGGTGCCGCTTATACACGCTTTTGGCGGCGCCTTGCAGGAGCTTGGCAATATTAATGAAAATTTCGCCCGAATACAAGAGCTTAATAAATATGCAAAGGAAAAGCTTGGGGAAATTTCGGGTATTGAATTTAACTCCCCCGAAAATGCCCTGCCCTACATAATCAACATTTCGGTTACGGGCTACCGCAGTGAAACACTTCTGCACTTTTTAGAGGCCGCGGGCATTTACGTTTCCAGCGGCAGCGCCTGTTCGAAAGGGGCGGGCAGCGGTGTGCTGGGCGCTATGGGTCTGCCGGTTTCGAGGGTAGACAGCGCCCTTAGAATAAGCTTTGGCCGCCGCAACAGCCGCGAAGATATCGACGCCTTGTGCGAAGGCATAAAATCCGCACAGGCACGGCTGCGAAGGGCGAAGTAAGTAGATAATATGGCGAAGCAGGGCTTCGCAGTGAATAGATAATAGATAATGGATAATAGTTATTGTGTTTGCTTCGCAAACGGATTTATATAATTCGTGCCGAAGGCACACCGTTTCGTCTAATGTCTAATATCTAAAATCTAACACCTAAATTGGCACACCTATTCGTCTAACATCTAACATCTAACATCTAACATCTAAATTGGAGCGTTAATAAAAGCTGTTAGTAGCACCAAAAGCTGCAGGTAACAGCATACTTTTTAGTAAGATACAAGCTATAGTAGGAGCGTTTATAAAATATGAAAGAAATTATACTGATAAAAAACGGAGAGCTGGCTTTAAAGGGCCTTAACCGTATGACCTTTGAGGATATTCTGGTTAAGAACATTCGCCGCAACATAGGTCACCTTGGCAAATTTTCGGCCAAAAAGGCTCAATCCACAATTTATATCGAGCCTTTAGAGGAAAACTATCCCTTCGGTGAAGCCCTTGAAATTATGCAGCAGATTTTCGGCATTGCCGCCTTTACAAGGGCGCTGAGCGTGGAAAAGGATATGGAAATTATATTAAACTCTGCCCCCGACTACCTTGCCGAAAGGCTTAAAAATGCAAAAACCTTTAAGGTGGAATCTAAACGCAGCGACAAGCGATTCCCCCTTACCTCGCCCGAAATCAGTCGAGAGCTTGGCGGCAAAATTTTAAGCCGCTTCCCCCACCTTAAGGTGGACGTGCACAATCCCGACGTGCTGGTTATGGTGGAAATCCGCGATTATGCCGCCTATATTCACGGCGAACAGATTAAGGGCGCAGGCGGTATGCCTGTTGGTTCGGGTGGCCGCGCCGCTGTGCTGATTTCAGGCGGTATCGACTCCCCCGTGGCGGCGTATATGATGGCAAAACGAGGATTGGAGCTTAACGCAATTCACTTTGCTTCGCCCCCCTACACCAGCCCCCGTGCCGAGCAAAAGGTTATGAAGCTTTTAAAAATTGTGTCCCGCTACAGCGGACCTATCAGGGTTGGCGTGGTGCCCTTTACAGAAATTCAAGAGCAGATTGGTGAAAAATGCCCCGAGGATTACTTTACTCTGATTATGCGCAGGTTTATGATGAAAATTTCCGAACGCCTGGCAAGAGAAAGAAACTGCGGCGCCTTGATTACCGGCGAAAGCGTGGGTCAGGTTGCCAGCCAGACCCTTATGGCCCTTGGAGTTACCGACGCGGTGGTTAATATGCCTGTTTTCCGCCCCGTAATTGGAATGGATAAAGACGAGATTATTGAAATTTCACGGAAAATCGATGCTTTTGAAACCTCTATCGAACCATTTGAGGATTGTTGCACGGTGTTTACGCCAAAGCACCCCAAAACCAGACCTCACCCCGATAAGGTGGCCGAGGCCGAGGCCGCGCTGGATATGGAAGCACTTATTAACAGAGCTGTTGAAGGCACGGAATTTAGGGTAATCGACAGGAATAGTGAGATATAAGTGTAAGGCACACCTATCCATCTAACATCTAAAATCTAAAATCTAAAATCTGAAATCTGACATCTGAAATCTGACATCTGAATTGGAGCGTTAATAAAATATGAATGGAGAAATAATTTGCGTTGGAACCGAATTACTGCTTGGCAACATTGTTAACACCAACGCCCAATACCTTGGGCAGGAGTTGGCAGAGCTGGGCATTAATATGTACGTTCAATCGGTGATTGGTGATAACGAAACCCGACTTGAAGACGCCCTGAAAGAGGCTATGGAGCGTAGCGACATTATAATACTTACCGGCGGTCTTGGCCCCACGGCAGACGATATTACCAAGGAAACCATTGCCGAAGCAGCAGGAATCGGACTGATAAAACACAACGACCTGCTCGAATCCCTTGAGGAATATTACGCACGCCAAGGCAGGCCTATGCCCCGTGGTGTTGAAAAGCAGGCAATGTTGCCCGAGGGCGCCACAATTTTCCCTAACGAGGTAGGCACGGCACCCGGCTTTTGCACCGAGATTGACGGCTGTAAAATAATTGCCATTCCCGGCCCGCCCAACGAAATGAAAACTATGTTCCAAAACTACGTTAAGCCCTTTTTGAAGGGTGTTTCGGGCAGAAGCATTTACTCGCAAAACCTGCACATATACGGCCTTGGCGAAAGCGAGGTTGCCAATCTGCTGGGCAGCCTTTTAGATGGCAGCAACCCTTCTGCCGCCACCTATGCCAAAACCGGCGAGGTGCTGGTTCGTGTTACAGCCTCGGCCGAAACCGAAGAAAAGGCTCGCAAAAAATGCAGCGAGCTTACTAAAAAGATTGCCGATAAATTAGGCTCTTCCCTTTACCTTGTGGGCGAGGGTGACCTTAGCACCACCACAGTTGAAACACTGCGGGAAAAGGGCCTGAAGGTTGCTACTGCTGAATCCTGCACCGCAGGTATGCTTTCAAAAAGCATTACCGACGTTTCGGGTTCAAGTGCGGTTTTTGAAATGGGCATTTCGGCCTATGCAAACGAAATAAAGCGCCGCGTGCTGGGTGTTCCCCAAGAGGTGCTGGACGAATACGGTGCCGTAAGCGGCGAGGTTGCCGCGATTATGGCTAAAGGCGTGCGCAATGCTTCGGAATCCAACATCGGTATTGGTATTACAGGTGTTGCAGGCCCCGAACCCAGCGAGGGCAAACCGGTTGGCCTTGTATATGTTGGTATGACCGACGGAAAATCGGTTTGGATAAGAGAGCTTAATGCCGCCTTTAATAACGACCGCGACCGTGTTCGCTCCTATGCCACCCTTGCCGCTATGGATATGGTGCGTCGCTATGCCGCCAGCTATCCCCAGCTTTTGGGCGGCGGTGCAATGGCAGGCGAAAATATTAAAGTTTTGAAATCTGCCCACGATTTCACACTGCCCGAGGGTGCTATGCCCCGCGGTTTAGATGCCGTTCTGGCCGACCTGGAAACCACCGAAACCCCTGCAGAAATCCCGACCGAGGCAAACGTGGCACCTGTAAATTCAGAAACGGCCGCAGATACCTCTGAATCGGCGGAAATTCCGCTGCCCCTTGCAAAATCGGGCAGTTCGGAAATTGAAGAGATGCCCTTGGTTTTTGATTTAGAACCTTCTGAAGACCCCCACGATGCAACCTCTGACTCGGATATGCTTTTAAGTGCTGTTCCCGGCACCTTGGCAGAGAACGAAGATCTGCAGATGATTGGTACGGTTTACGACCCCGATGCCCACATTGGTTACGAGGATATTGAAACCGACAGTACCGGATATATAACCGATGGCGAAGGCCAAGAGGAAAAATCGCAACCCAAACCGGCACTTCCCTTACGCATAGCAAAATACTTCCTTCCCTGGAAGGGCGACCGCGTGGTTGAAATTATAAGGAAAATCATCTTCCTTATAGCCCTTGTTGTGTTTATTGCTGCAGGTATATACCTGCTTAACTATATGCGTCAGGGCAGCCTGAACGAAGATAAAGCCGACGAGGCAAGAGATGTTTATCATACACAGTCTTCCGGCCAGCTTGGCGAAAACGGTATGCTTTTGGGCTTTGAAGAGCTTTACCGCCAGAACCCCGACATTGTGGGTTGGATAAACATTCCCGACTCGGTTATAGACTACCCCGTTTACCAGGCGGAAGACGACGAATTCTATGTTAACCACGATATGAGCCGTGCCGAATCAAGATACGGCGCAATCTTTGCCGAATCTGCCGCCAAAATCAGCAAAGACGGAAACAGCCAGAATATTACCCTGCACGGACACAATATGATAGACGACTCTATGTTCGGCTCGCTGCTTGAATATCAGAAGCTGGATTACTACAAAAAACACCCGGTAATAGAATTTGACACCCTATATAGAACCGGCAAATACAAGGTGTTTGCAGTTATAGTTACCAACGCCTACCCCGAACAGGACAACGGCGAGCTGTTCCAGTACCGTCAGCCCAATTTCTCTTCCGAGGCTCAGTTCCTTAACTGGATTGAAAATATAAAGGTACGCAGCCTTATCAATACAAACGTAAAGGTAGATGCAGGAGACGAGATTATCACCCTTTCCACCTGCTCTTACGAATTCCACGAGGCCAGAACCGTTGTGTTTGCCCGCCGCATAAAAGAGGGTGAAAGCCGCTACGTTAATGTAAAGGGCGCCAAAATGAATAAGCAGCCCCTTTATCCCCAGGCTTATTACGATAAACACGGCGGCAAAAAACCGGATATAGATATTGCCTTCCATTCTTTGCCCGGCAGCGGAAACAATGTTCAGAAGGTTGAAAAAATCGAAGGATATGGTGAAAAGGGTCAGGCCATTACCCTTAATGCCGAGGATATAGAGGATTCCGAAATCAATACCGCCATCCAAATGGTTGAGGTAGACGATTATAAAGGCCTTTCCTTAAGCACCGCCATTAGCAAAATAAACGAATCGGGACTATATGTCGACAGTGTGGTTTATTCCGGTGGCGACGTTAACCTTAACACCGTTGAAGACCAAAGCCTTGAGCCAGGCACAAGCGTGCCCACAGGCAGCGCAATTACCATAACCGTTACGGGTAATGCCGAAAAGGTAATTGTGCCCGATTTTGTTGGTCAGGGCGAATTTGTAGCAATTGATATGGCAAGCGAAGCCGGCCTAACCCTTAGTGTAATAAGCTGTGCTTCGGTAGAGCCTAAGGGTGTGGTTCTTATGCAAACCGTGGCCCCCGGCACCGAAACCGATGAACGCTACGTTGTTATTTACGTAAGCAATGGTAGAAACCGCCTGCCCGACGTTACCAAGAAAACCAAAAAAGAAGCAAAATCTATGCTTGAGGCCGAAGGCTTTACTAACATTAAATTCAAAACCGTTACCACTGTAGACCCGGCTCAGGACGGCAGAGTTACCAGCCAATCCCTTACCCCCGACGAATACCACGATACCTCCGATAAAATCACCCTTTATGTAGGCAAATACAAAGAGCAAGAGCCGGAGGAAGATTCTTCCAAAACCGAAAGCAAAGACAAGGATACTTCTTCAAAAAAGGATACCTCCTCTAAAAATAATACTTCCTCTAAAAACACCTCTTCGAAGGACAGCACCTCTTCGAAGGACAACACCTCTTCCAAAGACAATACCTCCTCTAAAGATAACACCTCGTCTAAAAACACCTCTTCTGCAACCACCTCTTCTGAAAACAAGGGTACAGAAAGCTTGAATCCCGACGATACTACCGACCAAAACCAGGATTTAGAGCTTGAAAGCTCACAGCCCGAAGTTAGCATCGACCCCGACGAGGCATTGCTGGAGGAATAACGCTTCCAAAAAGGGAAATTTAAAAAAGGATGGTGGAAAATGATTAATTATCCACACATAATTTATCTTGACGGCGAAGAATCTCAGTCCTTCCACGGATTGCTTAACTCCCTGAATGTACCCTACAAGGTGGCAGAGGGCGGAGTTTCGGAATTAAAGCCCGGCGGAACCTACATAGTGTTCGGTTCTTCTGCTGCTGCCGCCGTTTCAGAGCGTCTGGGCTTGGAATTAAGCTACAGCTTTACCGACAGCGGCCTGCCAAAAGGGGCGGTTCCGCTGCTTTCGGGAGGCGAGGCCTACGGTGGAATTTTAGAAGCCTCGGGCGGTACGGTTATAATGCTGCAGCCGGGAGCCGAAAAGATTATTGCCGCAGGCGGCGAACGCAACCGCGTGGTTTTATATCTTTCTGCCCGCCGTGAGGACTACGAAAAGGCTTATGCCGCCGAACAGCGCCTTGATATGGCCGTGGCAGCAGCCGCTTCGGCAGGGGCAGAAAAGGAAAATGCGCCTCAAAAAGCGGTGGAAAGCGCCCCCGCTACCGAAAAGGCACAGGAAACAATCCCTGAAAAACCACAAAACGAAGATAAAAGCACCCTTGATGCGTTTTTGTTCTACGGCAAAAACACCACTGCCCCCGAAAAGGTTGAAGAGCCCACCGCTACACCCTCTTGGGACAGCGTTTTGGGGAAAGCCGAAACCGAAAACCCTTTGGAGGAGTTTATTAAGGAAAAGCCCAGAAAGGTTATGGACCCTTCGCTTTTATCTGAACTTCGCGACGATCCACCTCCCGAAAAGAAGAAAAAGGGGGCAAAAGGGCTTATAATAAAAATTATTGCCTTGCTTTTGGTGTTGGGAATACTCGGTGGCGGTGGCTATTGGTACTTCACCAAAGACCCGAAGGAGTGCGACAAGGTATATAAAGAGCTTGCCGCAAAGGTTGGCGACACCGCCGAAACCGACAACAAGGGTAACCTTAAGAAATACTCCCAGCTTGCTGAAATCAACAAGAATTTCGCCGGCTATTTAACCCTGCCCGAAGCTCCCTATGGCCTGCCCGTAGTAAGCCTTTCGGGTACTTCTGCCGAAAAACAGCAGTCGGTGCTGTTCGACGGCACAAAAAACAGCTTCGGCACGGTTTATACAAAATCCGATTTATCGAAGGAGGAGCTTCCCTCGGTAATTCTTCTGCAAAGCGAAAACCGCGACGACTACCGTATGCTGGGCGGAATAACCAAATATCTTAAAAAGGATTTTGCAAAAAAACACCCCACCATTTTGTTCGACACAAAAAGGGATACGGGGGAATGGGCGGTATTTTCTGCCTTTAGCTATAAAAAAGAGGAACCCTTTCTTATAGACCGCGAAAGCTTTTTAAACGACACCCTGTTTTTAGAATACATCAATAATTACTACAAAAATTCTGTGGTGGAATTTGAAACCGGCGCCCTGGCCGACGATACCCTGCTTATTCTTGTGGCAAAGGGTGAGTCCGACACCACTGTGCTGGCTACAAGGCTTCTTCGCCCCGGGGAAACCGCAAATAATTTGCAAGAAAGGGTGTATATAGAAACAGCCGCCCCCGAAAGCAACAGCTCAACAGAGCAGACTACAGATAACAGCTCTTCCGAAAAAGACGAGTCTAAAGGCTCCTCTTCAAAAGAAGCTTCCTCGAAAACCGATATTAAAAAGCCCGAAAAAGATAACAAACCCACCGCCCGACCCGAGGGTATGCGTTACGAGCAAACAGGCCTTACCTCTGATATGGACCAGTCGGTTAAGGTGCAAATGAGCAATGTTGTTACAATTCTTAACGTAACAGGGCTTAGCAAAACAAAGGCAACCTCTATTTTAAAAGACACCTTGGGTGTTAATGTTGAAATAAAGGAAATTGAATCGGCCGAAAAACGGGGCACCGTGCTTAAGCAATCGGTGGCAGAAGGGGCAGAGCTTAGTGTAGATATTCCCATTACACTTACTGTTTCCAAAGGCCTTGCCGATGGAAAGGCTATGGTTCCCGACCTTGTGGGAAATGCCCAAAGCAACGCCCCCACAATTCTTGAAAAATACGAGCTGGAGCTGGGTAAGGTTACAGAAAAAGAAAGCTCTCTTGAGGCCGGCACCATACTTTCCCAAAGCGTAGAGCCTGAAACCGAAGTGGGCTACGGCACAAAAATCGACCTTGTGGTTAGCGACGGCAAGGGCGAGGTTAAAACCCTTTCTATGCCCAAGCTTACAGGAAAAACCGAAGACGAAGCAAAGGCCGCCCTTAAATCGGCCGGACTAAGGGTTGGAAAAATTAAAACCGTTACCTCTTCAAAAAGTGCAGGCACGGTTGTTTCGCAAGAATGTCCCTCGGGCGAAAAAATTGCCGAGGGTGAAACCGTTGGCTTTTCCATAAGTAACGGCAGTAAGGTAAATAACCTTACTGTTACCAACATTTCCTCCTGGAGCATAACTTTAGGCGGAAAATCTTATGCACCCGGCGACATTATAAAAGGCGATTATATGGATATAATTCCTTATATAGTAGAAGCCGAAATGGGCGGCGGATTTAACACCGAGGCCCTGAAGGCTCAGGCCATTGCCGCCTATTGCTGGCTGCTTAATATGGGCTCTCACAAGGGCTCTGCCCCCGGCGTGCCTATGAAAAATCCCACCGACAAGGTTATTAATGCCGCCGAATCGGTTAAGGGGCTTAAGGTAAAACACGGCAGCGAGACCGCCCAGACCTATTACTACGCCATTGCCGCCGATTATTCCGCCAACTGTAAGGATGTTTGGTGGGCGGATATTTCCTACCTGCGCGCAGTTCCTTCAGAAGGCGATAAACACGCCAGCGGCTACGAAACCACCGTTTCCTACACCGCTTCCGAGCTTAAAAAACGGGTTAAGGATACCTACGGAATTGACCTTTCGGGTGTTTCTAAATCCAAATGGTTCAGCATAAAATATGATGAGAACAACGCCTATGTACGCAGCGTTAACATTGGCGGCAAGAAAACCGTTACAGGCTCTTCTATGCGTGATTCTTTGCTTAATTACGAGCTGCGAAGCACCGCCTTTAAGGTTAAGTACAATAAAAACACCGACAAATTCACCTTCACCGTAAGGGGCTACGGTCACGGTGTTGGTATGAGCCAGGTTGGTGCAAACTACTACGCCGGCAAGGGCTGGGATTACGAGCGTATTCTTACCCACTACTATCCCGGCACGAGTGTGCAGTAAATAGATAATAGTTATTGTGTTCACTTCGTGAACGGATTTATATAATCCGTGCCGAAGGCACACCGTTTCGTCTAACATCTAAAATCTAATATCTAAAATCTAATATCTAAAATCTAAAATCTAACATCTAACATCTAAAACCGGAGGCTTATTATGACTGAATCCTTAGCAACCTCACTTTCCGACTCTATGGGCGGAGTTCCCTCTTGGCTTATAATTGTGCTTATATCGCTGCTGCCAATTTTAGAGCTTCGCGGCGGTATGATTGTGGCCTCGGCCCTATCCGTGCCCTACGGCTTGGCGCTGCCGCTTTGCATAATTGCCAACCTTCTGCCTATACCCTTTATTCTGCTTTTTCTTAATAAGATTTTCGCTTGGCTGAGAAGATTCCCGAAATTTGCAAAAATTCTGGACTTTTTAGACCGCAAGGCCGAAAAAAACAAGGAAAAGGTGGAAAAGTGGAAAACCTTCGGATTGTTTTTATTTGTTGCCATTCCCCTGCCGGGCACCGGCGCCTGGACGGGTGCGTTGGTGGCAAATGCCCTTAACATTCCCTTTAAAAAATCCTTCCCTGCAATTGTCTTAGGTGTTATGGGCGCATCGATCATTATGTCGGTTTCTTACATTCCGCACTTATTTTAATAGATAATAACCAATAGATAATAGTTTCGGTGTTGGCTTCATTAACGTGCCGAAGGCACACCGTTTCGTCTAATATCTAACATCTAACAGCTAATATCTAACATCTAAACCCGGAGGTTTATTATGAAAATTTGTGTTCTCGATACCAACACCGTTACCAATGGCGACGTTTCCTTAAAGCCTCTGGAGCAATTCGGACAGGTGGAGTATCACGATATGCTACCCACGGAAAAGGTTATTGAAGCGGTGGGGAACAGCGATGCCATAATCTGCAACAAAACCCGAATTACTGCAGAAATTATGGACGCCTGCCCTAATTTACGCTTTATAACACTTTTTGCCACAGGCTACAATAATATAGACATAGAAGCGGCAAAAAGCCGCGGAATTATTGTTTCCAACACCCCCGATTATTCCACAAGCTCGGTGGCACAGCACACCTTTGCTATGATTTTAGAGCTGGCCGAAAATCTTTCGCTATATAACGCCTCGGTAAAGCGGGGCGATTGGGTAAAATCCAAAAAGTTTTGTTATTTCAGCTATCCATTCATAGAGCTTTCGGGCAAAACCCTTGGTATAATTGGCTTCGGCACCATAGGTCGTGCCGTTGCAAAAATAGCTTTAAGCTTCGGTATGCGAGTTGTGGCCAATGCCAGAACCCCAAAAAAGGCCGAGGGTGTGGAGTTTACCTCAAAAGAAGAGGTTTTGAAAAATGCCGATTTCCTTTCTTTGCATTGCCCATTAACGGCCGAAACCGCAGGGCTTATAAACCGCGAAACCCTTGCCCTTATGAAGCCCACCGCCTTTCTTATAAACACCGCCCGCGGAGGAGTGGTGGAAGAGGCGGCGCTCTGCGAAGCTCTGAAAAACGGAATTATTGCAGGCGCGGCTATAGACGTGCTTGACCAAGAGCCTATGTACGACAACCACCCCTACCTCGGCTGCCCTAATATAATTATTACCCCTCACGTGGCTTGGGCCGCGGTGGAGTCGCGAACACGGCTTATAAGCCGCGTGGCGGACAACCTTTCGGCCTTTATTAGCGGCAACCCCATAAACGTAGTTAATAAATAATAGTTTCGGTGTTGGCTTTGCCAACAATATATAAATCCGACGTCTGAAATCCGACGTCTGAAATCCGACGTCTGCCATCTGAACCGGAGTGTTTTATTATGCGTGACAAACGGCACAATGTGGATATGATTAACGGCCCCATTTTTTCGAAAATGGTGGTATATGCCCTGCCCATAGTGGCTTCGGCCATACTGCAACTGCTTTACAACGCCGCCGACGTGGCGGTGGTGGGCAGATTTGCCGGCTCTGCCGCCCTGGCGGCGGTGGGCTCTACAACCTCACTTATAAACTTATTCGTGAATTTTTTTGTGGGTATTTCGGTGGGCGTACGTGTTGTTGTTTCGCAGTTTTACGGAGCCGGAAATAAAAACGGCGTTCGCCTTGCGGTGCACACCGCAATACCGCTGGCCGCAGTTTCGGGTGTGGCGCTGGCGGTTATCGGATTCTTTGCTTCAAAAGTAGTTTTGCAGTTAATGGGCTCGCCACCCGAGGTTATTAATTTATCTGCACTTTATTTAAAAATATATTTTCTGGGTGTGCCCGCAACCCTTATTCTTAACTTCGGCACATCAATTTTAGGTGCGGCGGGAGATACACGGCGGCCAATGTACATAATGATGGTCTCGGGAATTATAAACGTGGGACTGAACCTGATTTTTGTTATTACCTTTAGAATGAGTGTGGCCGGTGTTGCTCTTGCCACCATAATTTCTCAGTATTTTTCGGCCTTGGTAATTATGTGGTTAATGATGAGATCCAACGACCACTATAAGCTTAGCCTTCGTAAAATGCGGTTCTACCCGCAAATGCTTAAAAAAATTATCTGCGTTGGTGTGCCTGCCGGTATTCAAAGCACAGTATTTAGCTTCAGCAACGTAATAATCCAATCTTCCATCAATTCTTTTGGCTCACTCGTGATGGCAGGTAATGCTGCGGCACAGAGTGCCGAGGGCTTTATATTCACCAGTATGAACTCCTTCTACCAAGCCACTATGACCTTTACGGGGCAAAACGTAGGGGCGCGAAAGCTGCACAGAATTTCTAAAATTTATCTTAATTCCATTGTTATTGTAACAGTGCTGGGGCTTTCGATGGGAGCTGTTATAAACCTGTTTGCAAAGCCGATTTTATCGGTATTCACCGACGACCCTGCGGTTATTCCCTATGGCAGAGAAAGGCTTTTATATTTAGGGCTTACCTACTTCCTTTGCGGACTTATGGAGGTTACGGTGGGTATGCTGCGCGGTATGGGGCGCTCCCTTATGCCAATGCTTGTGGCAATAGGCGGCGTTTGCGGAATACGCATTGTGTGGGTAGCCTTTGTTACGGCGGCAGGCCTGCTTATTCCCGATAAGCCTGCAACCGTTGTTTGGATTTACTACTCCTACCCCATAACCTGGATAGTTACCACTGCGGTACATTTTATTTGCTACGTTATAACCAAGCGAAAGCTTGTTAAGACTATAAATAATCAAGGATGAAGAAAAAGTGAAAAAATTATTCTGTAAAAAAGCAAAAAGAACGGTAGCATTACTGCTTTGCCTGTTGCTGCTTGTGGGCGGAGTTCAGGTTTTTGCTGAGGATACATACGTAACCTATAAAAAGGTTAAAGAGGGCAAGCAGGTTTACGCCGAAGGCTACGATTATTCAAAGCCTGTGCCAAGGAACGGTGCCGTTGATTTGAAATATTTCGACGACGCGGTTTTCTTAGGCGATTCACGCACAATGAATCTGACCCTTTACACCCCCATCCGCAACACAAAGGCCAAGCAATACTGTGCCGTTGGGCTTAACATAAACACCATTTACGAAAAACAGTTTGTTTCTATTAAGGGAAAAAGCTACACCGCCCTTGATGCTATGAAAAAAATTAAGAAAAAGTACAGCAAGGTGTACCTTATGTTCGGTGTTAATGAGCTGGGCTTCCCTGATGCCGCAGGCTTTATTGCCGCCTACAAAAAGCTGGTGGATTCGGTTAAGGCCATTAACAAAGACGCCATAATTTACGTGCAGGCAATACTCCCCGTTGCTCGCTCTAAAGACACCACCAACGATTCCTTTACTAACCTTAGGGTTAAAAAGTTCAACACATTCATTAAAGAGATGTGCCTTGAAAAAAAGGTTTTTTACATAGACGCATACTCTCCCTTCTGCGGTGCCGACGGCTACCTGCCGCAATTTGCCACCAACGACGGAATTCACCTTAAAAACGAGGTTTGCGGTAACTGGCTGAAATATTTACAGACCCACACCCTGGCTTATAAAAAAGAGAAAAAAGAGAAAAAAGAAAATTAAAATAATTTTTTAAAGGAGAATTATTATGAAAAATTTTAAAAAGCTTTTATCCCTGGCGCTTGCAGTATTAATGGCTGCCACAATGTTTGGCTGTGGCAAAAAGGGCGGACTTAACGAAGAAACCGCCAAAGAGCTGCAAAAAGACGTACTGCAGAACGTTGACTTTGAGCAGAAGCTGTACGAGCTTAATCAGTTCACCATCGGCACCTACTATGCTTTGCCGCAAGGGGCAGAGGTTACCGCCTATGTTGGCAGCGCAATTGCCGACCAGATTGCGGTTTTCCACGCCGCCGATTGCAGCGTTAAAGAGCTTGAAGATTTGCTTATAGCCGAAACAAAAGAGCTTAAAGAGCTGTATGCCGGCTACGACACAAGCGAGCTTAACAAAATCAGCCACGCAATTATTGAAACCTCGGGTGACTACGTTATATTCTGCATCACCGACGATTACGAGGCTGCTCAGAAAATTATAGATAAGTATATTTAACAAGCACCTTTGCCCTTTCCCCCTTGGGAAAGGGCAGCTTTAAGGAAGTATAAAAATGGTTTTTTCCTCCCCTATATTTTTATTTGGTTTTTTAGCGCTGGTTCTGCCGGTGTATTTTCTGTTGCCTAAAAACTTCCGCAACCTGTGGCTGTTTTTAAGCAGTATGTTCCTTTTTTATGCCTGGGATATGCCGGGCTACTCACTTATAATGCTGTTCACCATAACCTTCGACTACGTTACCGGAATTATGGTGGCGGATTTCAAGGAAAAGGGGCGAAATACTGCCGCCAAAGCTGCCCTTATAGTTACGGTGGTTGTCAACATCGGTATGCTGGGCTTTTTCAAATACACCAATCTGTTTATTTCCAACATTAACAGTATATTGGGGTTGGGAATATCGCTGCTGAAAATCACACTGCCAATAGGTATTTCCTTTTACACCTTCCAGACCCTTTCCTACGTTATTGACGTATACCGCGGCAACTGCTCGGTGCAGAAGAATTTTGTTTCCTTTGCCGCCTACGTTACAATGTTTCCCCAGCTTATTGCCGGCCCTATTGTAAGGTACGTAGACGTAGAAAAAGAGCTTAACTGCCGCAAAGAAAGTCTCGACGATTTCGCCTATGGTGTTAAACGTTTTGCCTACGGCTTTGCAAAAAAGATTATTATTGCCAACTCTTTAGGTGCGGTGTGGGAAGAAATAAGCGCAATGTCGAATCCGCCCGTGCTTACCGCCTGGCTTGGTGCCTTAGCCTACACCTTCCACATATTCTTCGACTTCTGCGGCTACAGCGATATGGCAATAGGTATGGGCAAAATGATGGGCTTCCATTTCCCCGAAAACTTCGACCTGCCCTACGTTTCAAAAAGCGTTACAGAATTCTGGCGCCGCTGGCACATGACCCTTGGCACCTGGTTCAGGGAATACGTTTATATACCCTTAGGGGGCAACCGCAAGGGTATGGCACGGCAGATTCTTAACCTGCTTATTGTTTGGGGGCTTACAGGCTTTTGGCACGGTGCCGCCTGGAATTTCCTTATATGGGGGCTTTATTACGGCTTAATTCTTGTGCTTGAAAAGCTTTTCTTGCTAAAATTCCTTAAAAAGCTGCCAAGCCTTGTCGGGCACATATACACAATGCTTTTAACCGTAATTGGTTGGGTGATTTTCGCCAATACAGACTTTTCCAAAATGGCGGCCTACCTTAAAAACCTGGTATATTCTCCCGCAGGCTTTTGCGACGAATATTCGGGCTACCTTATTTTATCCAACCTGTTCTTCTGGATTATTGCCTGGCTGTTTTCCACCACCTGTCCCAGACGTTTGGGCGCAGGCTTCAGCAGACTTTCGGAAAAGCACAAAATATTTGGTGTGGCCGAGGTTGTGTCGATAGCCGCCCTTCTTACCGCTTCACTTATGCTTATGGCAGGGGATGCTTACAACCCCTTCTTGTATTTTAGATTTTAGGAGGTAGAAACAATGAAAAATATTGCATTAACCCTTGTTTTCTGCCTCTTTATAGGTATATTTTCGGTGGGTAGCTTTTTAGCCCCCGACCGGGATATTTCCGAAAACGAAAACCGCCCCTTGGCGCAATTCCCCAAAATCACCGCCGAGGGGGTGGCGAAGGGTCGGCTTCAGGCCGACCTTAACACCTGGTTTTCCGACCAGCTTTTGTGGCGAGATGGACTGATTGCGGGTAAAACCAAACTCCAAAAAATGGTAGGTAAGCGGGATATAGGCGACGTATACATCTGCCGCGACGGATTTTACATTGAAAAAACCACCGAAGAGGAAATTGACCCCGAAATTTTTGAAAGCAACCTGCAGGCTGTGGATTTGTTCTTTAAAAATTCAGGGCTTGAGGCGGCTCGGCAAAATTTTTTGCTGGTTCCCCCTGCAGGCTACGTTTTAAAGGATAAGCTTCCTCGCGGCGCGGCCTTTTTCGATTACGAAAGCCGAAAGCTGCAGGCCGAAAAAATCACTAACGGCTCTTTTTTAGACATTACCTCTGTACTGAAAAAGAAGGCCGAGAATAACTATTATAAAACCGACCACCATTGGACCACCGACGGCGCTTTCTTGGCCTATAAGCAATTTTGTAAAATTAAGGGAATCCAGCCGCTGAGCTTCCAAAAAACCTTGCTGAGCGACAGCTTTTTGGGCACCCTTCACGCAAAGGCTCTGGACAGCGACGCCAAGATGGAGAAAATCTACAGCTACCGCCGAAAGGGTGACGAAAGCTATCGCTTTTCGATTAACGGCAAGGCAACGGATTTTGGCATTTACGATGGCGACAAGCTTGATACTAAAGATAAATACGCCTACTTCTTTGGCGGAAACTACGGCATTTCCACCGTGGAAAACTGCGGCGGCGAGGGTCACCTGCTGGTTATTAAAGATTCCTTTGCCAACAGCTTTTTGCCCTTTTTACTGCCACATTACGGAAAGGTTACCATAATTGACCCCCGATTTTTTATAGGCTCTGTAAGCGAGCTGCTTAAAACCGAGGGTGTAACCGACGTTTTGGTGCTTTACGGTATGGAAACCTTTATTTCCGACAAAAATGTTCCGGCTATTTTAGGATAAAACACAAAGCGCTCCGAAAGCTTTTCGGGGTGCTTTTTACTTTTTGTGAAAAACATATAAAAACCGAAGCGGTAAATTGTAGAAAATCTGCACATTTTGGTATTGAAAGACGAAAAATAGTGTGCTATACTTTATTTAAACTTAATAAAGCCCGTTGAAGCCTTTAGGAATTGCAATAACTGAGGGTGGAGGGGACTCTGGAGAATCTCTTAAATGAGTGCCGAAGGTGCAAGGCGAAAAATTTCGCCGAATCTCTCAGGCAAAAGGATAGAGCAACAAGCCTTAGTGCTTTATTTTTCGGAGTCGCTCTTTTTCTGAGTGGCTTTTTTAATTTTAAAATTTTTTTGGAGGGTTAAGAATGATTCTTGACAAAATTGCCGAAATTAACGGCAGTATCAACGGAGTTGTTTGGGGTATTTTCGGCCTTGTGCTTCTTGTTGGTACAGGTATTATTGTAACTGTTTGCACAAAGTTCTTCCAGGTTTCTCACATAGGCCTTTGGTGGAAGAAAACTATTGGCAGTATGTTCACCAAAAACGTATTAAAGCACCGCAAGGAAAAGGGCGTTATTTCTCCCTTCCAGGCGCTTTGTACCGCACTTGCCGCAACGGTTGGCACAGGTAATATCGCCGGTGTTGCCGCCGCACTTTGCATTGGTGGTGCAGGTGCAGTTTTCTGGATGTGGGTTGCTGCCTTCTTCGGTATGATGACCAACTATGCTGAAAACGTTTTGGGCATATACTTCCGCCGCAAAAACGAAAAAGGCGAATGGTCGGGCGGTGCTATGTATTACCTGCGCGACGGTCTTGGCGGTTACCATTATAAAGACCACAACGGTAAATCCAGCTTTTTAAACCTTGGTAAAATTCTTGCCGTTCTTTTCTGTATTTTTGCGATGCTTGCCTCTTTCGGTATCGGTAGCATGGGTCAGGTTAACAAAATTGTTGCCAACGTTGCCACCGCATTCGATGTTAAGGCTCTTTCTTCCATAGAAGTGTTTGGCGGCATTTCACTTTACAACATTATTCTTGGCGTAGTTATTATGCTTCTTACCGCTATCATCACCTTGGGCGGTGTAAAAAGAATTGCCAACGTGGCCGAAAAGATTGTTCCCTTTATGGTTGTGCTTTATGTTATAGGCAGCCTTGTAATTATTGCAGTTAATTACGATGCTATTATTCCTGCTTTCAAGGCAATCTTTGTTAACGCATTCAGCCCTCGCTCTTTTGTTGGCGGCGGTATCGGTGGCGTTATTATTGCTATTACCAACGGCTTCAAGCGTGGTGTTTTCTCCAACGAAGCAGGCCTTGGTTCCTCGGTTATGGTTCACTCTAACTCCAGCGTTAAAGAGCCTGTTCAGCAGGGTATGTGGGGTATCTTCGAGGTATTTGCCGACACTATGATTGTTTGCACAATGACCGCTTTGGTTGTTCTTACCTCCGGCGGTCTTAACGGCGGTGTTTTCAACGCCGAAACCGGTGCGGTTGCCGCAGGCCTTTCCGACGCAACCTTAGTTGGCGGTGCCTTTAACCAGGTGTTCCATTGGGGCGATATAGGCCAGAAGTTCGTTGCTGTTGCAATGTTCCTTTTCGCCTTCACCACCGTTCTTGGCTGGTCTCACTACGGCTCTAAGGCTTGGGAGTACCTCTTCGGTGCAAAAACCACCTTTATTTTCAGAATTATCCACGTTTGTACCATTATTTTCGGTGCCGTGCTTACCTCTTCTTTGGCTTGGGATATTTCCGACACCTTCAACGGACTTATGATGATTCCCAACCTTATAGGCGTTCTTGTAATGTTGCCGCTTATTGTTAACATTACTAAAAACTACATCGACCGCAGAGTTAAGAGAAAGGACGTTACACCTATTACCTCTTTCAACTCCGAAATTCAGGCTTCCAACGCCGAGGCTATTGCCGAGGGTGCCGACTAAGCTTGATTTATGGATTTCAAAACCCGCTCATAATTGGGCGGGTTTTTTGCATATATTTTAGCGGAAGGGCGGGTGGCACAGGTGGAAACGGTTGGGATAGTTGCCCTGGTTTTAACGGGGCTGCTGCTGATAATTAAGGGCGGGGATATGTTTGTTTCGGCGGCCAGCCTTATTGCCGAGGCTTCGGGAGTGCCGAAATTTATAATAGGCGCCACCGTTGTTAGCCTTGCCACCACTCTGCCCGAAATTTTGGTATCGCTTCTGGCGGCGGCAAAGGGCTCGGGAGAAATGGCGGTGGGCAATGCCATAGGCTCGGTTAACGCAAATCTGGGGCTGATACTCGCCCTGGCTTTTATTTGTATGCCCTCGGATTTTTCACGAAAAAGCTATGGTTTTACATCGGTACTGTTGCTTGCCGCCATTGTTCTGCTGCTTTTCGTAGGGCCTTGCGGTGGCATTGCCTTAGGCTTGCTGATTATGGTTTTTCTTATGTTTACTTGGCACAGCATAAGGGAGTCTTTTCGGCACACTTCAAAAAAAAGCGAACCTGCACCCCGGGGGAATCCCACCGCCGCAATAGGTAGATTTTTGCTTGGTGCAGGGGGTATAGCCCTGGGCGCCCGAATGCTGGTGCAGGGGGGCGAACGGCTGGCCTTAGAGGTGCTGGGGGTTAGCCCGCGGGTTGTAGCGGTAACGGTGATTGCGGTGGGAACCTGCCTGCCCGAGCTTGCCACCACCCTTACCGCCCTTTGCAAGGGGCAGGCGGCCTTATCTATAGGCAATATTCTTGGGGCAAACGTTATAGACCTTACCCTTATTTTGCCGCTGTGCCGCCTTGTGGCAAACAAACCGCTACAGCTTCCAGCGGCAGTAATGAAAATTGACCTTCCCTTTTTACTTGTTTTATCTGCCATTGCCTTGATTCCTGCCCTTATAAAACAAAAAACCAGCCGCAAATGGGGATTAACCCTTGGGCTGATTTACCTTCTATATATTATTGTAAGCTGCGGATAATCCGCCAACATATTTAGTATACCATACTTTTACCCAAAAGTGTTAGTAAAAATTTTACAAAAAAATTTGTACAAATTGCGAATATACAAACACCACTTTACCTGCTATAATAAAGACAACAAAGGAAAGGAGTCAGGACCAATGAACAAAGAAACACCACCTGTGAACAACCAAAAATAAACGTAAAGGGGTGAGTCCAAAGTACAGTTAAGTTTGAGCCTGAACCAAAATTTATAAGAAATAGGTGAGTCCCAAAATTTAGTTAATTTTGTTGAAAGTAAATTTAAACGAAAAAGGTGATTCCGATGTGGGAAAGGTTACATTTAATTTGAATCGTTAAAAATACACAAGCTTGATTCGGCTTTTTGGAATAGATAAAATATTGAAATGTAGTGATTCAAATGATTTATGTAAATAAGCACCAAACAAAATAAACTGAAACGGTGATTCCAATGATAAATGAAATATATTAGTCCGACACGGTAGTTAACTGTGTCGGACTTTTTGGTTGCAATATTTTTCGGTCGGCGGCTAACATAGCCGCTGTTCTTTTGTTTATTCACGGCTTGCGGCGTAGAAATACACCGTTCTGTGAAGGAATTGGTCGTCGCCCCATTCCTCTTGCAGCTTTAGCACCTTGCATTTTTTATAGGTGGCGGTAATTCCGTTGCAGGCAACCACCACCGTATGTTCTGCATTGCTGAAAAAATTCATCTGGGTTGCCGATGGGTGCAACCGCAAAGTAACCTTTATTATATAGGGAAGCAGATTTTCGGGGTCGGTTGTGTTTTTTTCAAGCGCATAGGCCGTTACCTGACCTATTAACACGCCGTCTACCGCAATTTTCAAGCCCTCAGAAAGCTTCGAAAAATCCATATATTACACCTCTTTTCAACCTGTTATTTCGCCCATACCGCTTTCAACAAAGGTTGTAAAGGGCAGGGTAACCTTAAGCTCGGCATCCAGAGTTATTGCGCCCAGCAGGCGATGAAACTCCATTTTACCAAGGCCGAAATAAAGCAATTTGAATTGGCTGCATTTGGAGCAGGCATACATTATATCATCGCATATTGGATAGCAATCGGCACCGTTTTCGGTTTTGGGCAGACATATTTTTAAAGAAAATGTCAGCTCTGCCATTGTGCCGTAATAGGTGTTGTTTTTTCCGTCCTTGCCCAGAAAATAACAGCCTGTAAAGGGAATTTGTGCGGATTTTACACCAACCACTACTGCAGAGCTTTGCAACGGATACCCCGCGGCAGTACCTGGAAAATTATCCACCACCCTAAGGGCAGATGTGTTGTTTTCTATTGCGTTTTTTAGGTATGCAACCGCTTCGTTTATGTTATTAATCATTCTTCACCCTCCATATAATAGGGGCGAAGCACCGCCCAAAAGTATAATGGCTCGTGACACCAAAATACGGTTTCAACGCGTTGAACTATACATCTTTTCCCCCTGAAGGCAATGGTGTCGCCAACCTTTGGCTCTATATTAAAAGGGCCAAGATATTTATAGCAACCGTCGTCGGTATCGCCAAGCTCGGTGGGTTCTCTTTCAATGTATTGCTTGTTTTTGTACCTAAGAGGCATAATTACGGCATAGCCATTTTCATCTTTGCCGGATTTACGGTCAAGCTTGAATTGTTCACCGCAGTGCTCCAACAGCTTTTTTACCTTTACTTTCATAAGCAATCACCTACTCTATGGCCTTGAATTTAACCCCTGTTTTAAGGTAAGGGGCGGCATCTGACATAGCCACCTTCAACAACTCCGACAGGGTTTCACGAAACACCTCGGGCTTCATATTAAGCCGTACGTCACCTGCCGAAAAGCCTGCACTTGTTAAAAATTCGTCGGTTACGGAAAGCCTGTGGTAGGCCAACACCGCCGCCGCAAAATACAGCTCCGGCACCTCGTCTATCACCGTTTCGCGGTTTTGCAACCTGCTTTGCAAAGAGTTTATGGCTGGCAGACAATATTTATAGGCTACGTTGGGGTCGTCTATGTGAGATAATTCTTTAAACCAATCCAACGTGTTTTTTGAAGGAATGTTGTTCATATAATCACTCGCTTGTCTTTATTGGAATAGGTGTGCGGCCTTGCGACCGCACACTGAAAATATTAGTTAAGGGTAAGCACCTTTGAGGCGTCTTTAAAGATTTTTGCAAAGCCTGCGATAGAGGTAATTGCCGCACGCTCTAACTGGCGGTCGATAAGCTTATCGTAATCAACCGAAACATCGCTTGCCACAACCATTTCCAGGGCGCAGTTCTTATCAAGACCGATAAGGTTGCCCTTGCCTGCGGTTTTAGAGCGAATGAATTTTGCGCCAAGTGGTGTGCCCACGTCGCCTGTAGCCTGGAAGTTGAAGCCGGAAAGCGGATTCTTGAATTCCTCCATACTAAGCAGCTTAACCATTACATCGGGAGAAGCAATAACGGTGTTAAGGGTGTAGGGGTCAAGCTTGTTGTAAAGGGAAAGCAGGTCGGAATAGCTAAGCTGACCCTTTGTGGCGGCCGAAATTACCTCGGCAGCATTGCTGTTGCCGTCGCCGTCCATAATGGTGTTAACTGCATCCTGCATCTGCTGACGTGCAATATAGGCACCCATCTGCTTTAAGGTAACGGTGAAAAGGTCAAGACGCTGGAAACGCAACGCTTCATAAGAAGCCACAAGCATTCTGCCGCGCTTGTAAAGGGGCACAAGATTTTCGCTGGTGCGAATGTTGGTTTGGGGAATAATTGCACCCTCGGCCACATCCTTTAATTCCTTCTCTTCCTCGGTAGGCTGTGAGGTGATGCTACGGTAATCAAGGCTGTCGATTTTGGTTACGGTGGCAACAATATCGCCTAAAGCGTTGGCCTCTTCCATACCCTGGCGCACCGCACGGCTTACGTATTCGGGGAACAGCGCCGCAGAGCTTGAGGTCTGGAAAAATTTTTGAACAGGGTCGGAAGAGGCTCCGTTCACCTTAATATCAAATCTTTTAAGCTGACGACCAAAGGAATCTAAACCTTCAAGGGCGGTACCCTTGTAATTTTCGTCGGGGTCAAGAGAGCTTAATACCTGTGTAAAGGATTTGCCGGGCACGGCATACATACCCTTTTCAAGCTTTAAATTTTCGTAATTCATACATATTTCCTCCTAAAATTAAAGAATAATTTCGGCTGTATTGTTATCGGTATTTACCGAAATTACAAGCACCTGTCTACCGTTCGAGGACACCTTAATGCCACCGTTTCCGTCGGCTGCAACACCTGCCACACCAAGGGTGGGGGCGGTGCCTGTATACTTAACCTTGGCAAAGCCCATAATCTGAACCGAGGCAATTTTGCCACGGGAATTCACAAGAATTCCCAGAAGACTGTCGCCATCTGCTGCGGCAGAGCATTTGAAGTTTTCTGTAATGGTTACAACATTGCCCTCTTCGCCGCTTGCGTAATTCATTGTAATTAAACCTTCGTTAAAGCCTTTATTACATACCATAAAAAATCAATCCTTTCTTAAATCAAATAACAAATTCGTTGTTGTTTTCGGATTTTTCCGATTTAGAAAATTTTAACTGTGGCTTTTCAATTTTACCCTTTTCGATGGCGCCACAGAAGGCCTTAAGCTGAGTTGCAGACATACCGTCTATAATTGAGCTTAGCATTTCGCCCTCTAATGTGGGTAAAATTTCTCTGCAACCCTTTACAGCTTTTGAACGGAGAGAACCCAAATAACCTTCGCAAATTTCAGACATTTTTTGAAATTCTTTTTGTATAGCGGCGGCCTCTTCGCTGGTTAAGGTAACCTCGCCGCCATCGAACTTCTTTAAAATTTCTTTTGTCATAAAGCCTTTCACTCCTTCCTTTTTATAAGATTTTATTACGCCGGCCCGCCTTTGTGCCGGCACCGCAACAAACGACCACTCATAAGCGTCGGTGGGGGATTCCAGCTTGGTATGGCATTGCAATTTTTTCATACCGTTGCCGTAAAATCTGCCCTTTTTGTGGTCGCAATACTGCTCTTTTCGGTTAGCACCGCAAACCGAACAAATCTCCTTTGCTACGCTACAGCTCACGCTTACCTCTTTTAAAATTCCGGCCTCCAGCCGCTGGATTAACTCTTGAGTTTTAGGTGTGCGGGGCATATAAGCCTTAGCAACCAGGCGAAGGTAGGGCTCGCCAATGGAATTAAGCTCGGCAGTTTCCTCTAATTTGCAGTAATAGGTTCGGGCAACCTGGTCGCGACCCTTCATTGAATGGTCGAATATTCCTGTTTTTCCCACAAAAAGCTCTTCAAAAGCCTTAAGTGTTTCGGGGGTGAACTGCTCGAAATCGCGGTCGATATCGTTGTCGCAAAGAACAACCGAAAAGGTATACACCTGGTCGGCGGTCAGCTCACGCCTTGTGAATTTGTTTATAAGCTTTAAATCTTCTTCGGTGGCGCTTATAGCACCAATAAATCCCTTTTCCGTAACAATCAATCCTTTCTTTTGGCCTGGGCGCGCATAAGTGCCGCCTTCGAGGCCTCAACTTCGTCCTGCAGATTTATATCGTCCCAGTTAATCTCGAAATCACAGCTATAGCCCAAAGCATTCAACTGCCAGCGGCATATACGGCGGATTATGGGGTTTATAAGGCTACGATAGCTTTCCAACTCGCTGGTTAAAATATCGGCCTGCTGCTGCGACATCCTTTCGGTGGTAGACCAGGAAAGACCCAGCATAAAGGGCGGAATTCCAAGCTTTGCAATAATCTGCTCTAAAAGCTGGCGCACAGGCACTTCGGAGTCGAGAATCTGGTTGTCGGCACCAATAACCTTAATATCCACATCGCCCACCGCCACAAAATCCTTCACCCCGTTTTCGGAGCTCATCGCCCTTGACCATTCGTCGGAAATTTCCGAAACGGCATCGGCCGAAAGTGTGTTTTCCACCACCGAGCCGCCGGGCTTGTAGGTTACGGCATACCTAAGGTTGCCCACCCTTTCCCAATTAGTGCCGATGGAGTTGAAAATTTTAAGTAAAATGGAGCTTACAAAGGGAAGCCCCCGAAGAATTGAAGTGCCCCGCACCTCGCCGGGCATCGGGTTAAGAGCGCTAAGTAAAATACGTTCTTGATAGGGTAGCGGCACCGCATTTCCGCCCTGGCGCACACAGACCTTAACATTAATGGGATTGCCGTCGGTCAACAGCTCGATGTTTTTATTGTCGGCACAGTAAAGGGCCGCAATTTCGCCGCTTGAATAAGGCACAATTTCTGCAATAACGGTTCCCCAGGTTAAAAGTCTGTCAAGATAGGTGCCAATAAAGGTGTTAATGCCTGCACCACAGTAGCCCACCTTAACCTCTTTCAGAAAGCTTTCCAGGGCCGCTTCGGCCCCTTTGTCGCCGCAGCTTATTTTAAAGCTACCTATAAGCCTGACAATTTTATCCAACGCCGCGTCTATAACCGGCACCGCCTCGCGCAGGGCGTCGTACATAGTTTGCTCGGCGGTAGCCAGCGGAACATAGCTTTCTAAAACGGTAAAGGGCTGGCTTTTGCCCCTGGCGGTTTGCACGGTAGAAGCTGGTGGATTTTTCGGAGTGGCTTTCTCTTGCATTTTCTTCTTCATAAAAAACAATCAGGTCCTTTCTCTTGTAACCGAGCCGACAATTCGCCTTGGTCCGCCGCCATACACCACGGTAGAAACGAAGTATCGCATATCGTCCATAGCGTGGTCGTTTTCCTTCCTGGGGCAATCCTTATAACTGCCCTCGTCCCAGCGGTATAGCCCAAATTCACGCACAATATCTCGGCATCCGTTACAGATTTTAATTTTGCCCGCCCTTAAGGCATCGTCGGTTCTGCGGATACCGTCGACAACATCGTTTTTGGCGGGGATAACTCGGTATTTACCCTCTCGGCGGATAAGGGTTATAAAGGAGGCGGCAGAAGGGTCGCAGACAATCGCCTCTATTTTTCGGTTTCCGCAGAGTCTCAGCAGCGCTTCGTAATACTCACGGTCGGTTAGCTGCAGGCCCTCGGTTTTGGAATTGTAGTAATACTCGTCAATGCGATACCACACATCACCCGAAAGTCCCCACAACCCAAAAGAGCAGGGGTTAACCGTTCCGTAATCGCAAGAAACATAGAATTTTTGCAGGTTTTCAGGCACGGGGCAGCACTGCTTTTCCGAAAAGGCGGGGTAAACCAAGCCTTGATTTGCAACCCATAACCCCTTTACGTACCTTTCATAAAAGGCACCGCTGTAAAGCCGCTTGTAACGAGCAATCATCTTTTTTGACAGCGATGGGTTATCCTCCATAGTGAAGTGCAGATACAGGGCGTTTTTTTCGGCGGATTTCTTAATCCACTCGCGGTAAAACCAGTGCTGTGGGTTATCTGGATTGCAGTTGAACCAGAATTTCGACCCTTCCTTCGAGCAGCGGGCCAGAGCTTGGTCTACAAAAGAGCGAGGCATAAGCGCCACCTCGTCTAACAGCACGCCGCAAAGGGTCATACCTTGTATCAGCGAGGCTGAGGATTCGTCTCTGCCGCCGAACATCCACAGGGTGATTTTGCGTCGGCCTTTGGATATTTCAATCTGACCGCGGCTGGAAACCACCCTGCAGCTAAAGCCCAGCTGTTCGAGAATCGGCAACATTGGGGAAATTATGTTTCGCCGCAGCGAGGAAACGGTTTTTCCGCAGACCGCAAAGCTGCCGCCGGAAAAAGAGTATACCGCCCAAAAAACAAATGATAAAAACATACACAGGGTTTTGCCGCTTCTTACAGCGCCGTCGCAGATAATGGCATCACGGCTGCTGTAAGGCGACGAAGGGCACCACCAATTTAGCACCGTTAGCTGTTTTTCCGAAAAGCTTTTAAATTGCATAATCTTCCCCCTGCAGCCTTCCTGCGCTTTTGTTCAGCGCCTGAAAAAATCCCGAATCGCCGCCATCCTCTGCCGCCTCGGCAAGCTGTGCCAGGGTTTGCAAAGCCTTTATGCGATCAAACAGCTTCACCTCTACACCGTTTTTGGAGTATTTCAGCTCGGCTATCTGTAAAAGCTCCAGCCTGTCGTGGTCAAGCTCTATAGGGTTTTCTGCCGTTATCAGCTTTATCACGTCCCCAATGCCGCCAAAGGCCAGCCGCCGCAAAGCCGCCTCTACCTCGCTTCGACTGGTGTGGCAGGGGGTCAGCTCCTTAATTCGCGCCGCTATGTCGCTCCGCGACATCAGTTTAAGCCCCGATTTTTCAGGATTTTGGTAGCCCGCCCTTGCCGCCGCCTCTTTTGGAGAATATCGCATTGCCGAATAAAGGCAGTATAGCTCTTCCTTGCCCTTTAGCTTTTTCTCTTTTTTCTCCGTTGCTCATCACCTCATCTTTTGTAATTTCCGACCCTATCGTAGCTCCGCTTTTTGCACATTCCCGCAGTTTACCATTTTTATGTAGGATTTCCGGTGGGCCTTGTCAAACTTCTCTGCTTTCACAAGGAAAGCCGTGGGCACCGTCGGTGAATCTACCTTCTGCTTAGCCGGAGCATCGGTACCCGAGCCAGCCTTTAAAGGCGGTTTTCAGGCATCTTTTGGTTCTTCGTCCTTCATCGGCGACAGCCTTATGAACTTCTCATCGCCAAAATCTACACGAAAAATCTCTACTTAAAGGTCTCAGAATTTTGAACTAACATATTTTCGAGGGCTACAAGGCAAAAACACATCTAATCCTTTACGGATTCGCGGGTATTTTAACGAAGTAGAACCCAAAATATGTGTTTCAAAACCTGATTCAGGTACGAATGCTTCGGCTAAAGTCGCAACACGTACACCCCGTCGAACTTCTTCGGGAGAAAACCAAAACCGATACGCCGTTGCGAACCCATTTACTACCGGGATTACAACCAATACACCTCAGCAAGCTACTACATACTGAAAGCCACGGCGCTACACCTCAGCAAGCTACTACATACTGAAAGCCGCAGCCGCTGCACCTCAGCAAGCTGCTACATACTGAAAGCCACAGCCGCTGCACCTCAGCAAGCTGCTACATACTGAAAGCCACAGCCGCTGCACCTCAGCAAGCTGCTACATACCGAAAGCCGCAGCCGCTACACCTCAGCAAGCTACTACATACTGAAAGCCACAGCCGCTACACCTCAGCAAGCTACTACGTACTGAAAGCCACGGCGCTACACCTCAGAAAACTACTACATACTGAAAGCCGCAGCCGCTGCACCTCAGAAAGCTACTACATACTGAAAGCCACAGTGCTGCACCTCAGCAAGCTACTACTTACTGAAAGCCACAGCCGCTGCACCTCAGCGAGCTACTACGTACTGAAAGCCACGGCACTACACCTCAGCAAGCTATTTCGTACCTTAAGTCACAACCCATGCAACAGCAGTAAACTTTCTTTGTTCCAAAAGCCACAACCGATGAACCTTGGACTCTTCGCTTGCAATTTGTGGAGCCTCTTTCAAACAGGTCTCTATATATCCCCCCGAAAAGGGCCATTTGTTGCATAAAAATATGCAACAGTAACAAATTTGTAACCTAATTTAAGCGTTACACGACACAAACCCGCAAAAAAACACCCTTTTTATCAAAAGAGGTGCTTAACCCGCCTGTGGTAAATTCTGGTAATTTCGACAAATTGCGACAAACGGCCGACTCTACCCACAGTTTACCTGCAACGATGGGTGCCGAGGTAAAGAATAGGTGCGTTCCTGTTCTCGAAAAACTGGGGGAATAGAAGCTGTTTTTAACCGTAAATTTCAAAAAACCGGAATTTTTACCGGCAGTTTACCTGCAACGATTGATGCGGAAAAAACAAAATCACTAACCGATCGCCCATTTAAAACCTTTGGAAAACACCATTTACGGTAACCACAAATATAAATGCTTGTATTAATGCCAAAGAGCTTCACCCTGTCTGTGGTAAATTATGGTAATTTCGACAAATTGCGACATTTCGCCAACTCTACCCACAGTTTACCTGCAACGATGGGTGCCGAGGTAAAGATCAGGAGTGTTCCTATTCTCGTAAAACTGGGGGAATAGAAGCTGTTTTTAACCGTAAATTTCAAAAAACCGGAATTTTTACCGGCAGTTTACCTGCCAAGGGGCGTGCAGGTGGAGGGGCGAGGTATTTATTGGTGCAGTAAGTGTTTTGGACGTTACGGTATGATGCGCGGTGGAGGCGGCGCGAGTGACGAGCAGTAACATTGGTTAAATTGGCTGAGTGAGAAGTAAATGTGGTGGAAGAGTACCGCGATGGGTATGGTTGAGGTGATGCTTTGCACTTCGTTTAGCTGTTGTAATTGTGTTACAAGCGGATAGGTTCTTAATGTGACACATAGAATAAGTTATTACTGCGACGAAGGTTGATTTTTTAAAGATAAAATATATTAGTTGAAATTTATAAAAAGCGTTC
>JAZQCL010000001.1:0-171670 GCA_045546235.1 Acutalibacteraceae bacterium | reverse complement strand
CGGACTATAAGTGGAAAAGTATTTTTGACCACATTCATACCTACTCAACCTTAGCACCGGAAACAACTTCGGAAAATACCGAAAGCAATTAAAAATCGAGTTATAAAAATCTCCCAAGCATTTGGGAGATTTTAGTTTTATATATAGAATTTTTGTTTAAAGTGTGTTATGGTTGAGGTACAATAGGGACAAAAATTCATTATCAATGAACCTTTTAGTGCGGTTTTGCGACTATATAAGTGAAACCGGTTTTAAAGAACTTATGGGAGGTGAGGCGATGTCTAAATTTGAAGATTTGCTTTTCTGTAATCAATTGGCTGTTGAACGATTTGTGAAATTTAAGATTCCAAATGTTTTAGATGCGGAAGATATTCTGCAAGAGGTATTTTTGACTGCATTTAAGAACTTTGGACAACTTAAAACAGAAGCATCTTTCAAAGCGTGGATAATAGGTATTGCACGACATAAGTGTAATGATTATTTTAGGGAAAAATCCAAAGATTTAGAAATACCTATAGAAGAATTAAACGAATTCGGACTTTCACAAACACGATTTGGATATGTTGAGAATAATACAGTCAGTGATGTATTTGAGGCACTTGGTGATAAAGACAAACAAATTCTTTATCTTTCATATTGGAAAGAGTTGCCTCAAACTGAAATTGCCGCAAGGTTGGGTATTCCTATTGGAACTGTTAAAAGTCGCTTGTATACTGCTAAACAAAATTTCAAAAGGATATATCCAATAAACACTTATATTAGAAAGGTTGATGATATTATGAAAAAGTTGCCAAAAAGATTACCTGAATATAAAATAGAAAAATGCGTCGAAGCGCCTTTTTCGGTCAAATGGGAAGAATTGTGGGGATTATTTATTGTACCTAAGATAAGTGAAAAATGCATATGGGGAATTTATGAAACCGAAACTAAAAAATGTTCTGAATGGGGTGAGATGGAAGTTATCGGGAAAGCGATAGTTCATGACATTGAAGGTGTAGAAATTAAAGAATACCGCCACAATCATTTTGGCGAAGGAAAAGATGATGCAGACCACTATTACATTGCTCAACTTACTGATAATCACTGTCGCATTCTTGCTGAAAACTATGTTAAAAACGGAGTGCGAAAATACTTGACATTTCTCGACGGTGATGACTTCATTTCGGAATGGGGTTATGGTGAAGACAATTGCGGAAAAGAAACAAATCTGACTGTAAAAGGAAAAATATCTGAACATGATGGAAAAATCATAGCAGAAAACACAAATCAATTATTTGATATTGTTGGAAGATATACTGTTGCAATAAACGGCAGAAAATATGATACAGTAAGAGTATTAAGTCTTGATTCATATTACGGTGAGTATGTTTGTTGTGAACAGTATCTTGATGAAAACGGAAGAACAATTCTTTGGCGTAGATTCAACCATGATGATTGGGCAATAAAACGTTATAAAAAGAAATGGAGTGAACAACTTCCTAACAACGAACAACTTATTATTAACGGAGAAACTTATGTTCATTGGTATGACTGTATAACGGACTATATAATTTAATTTCAAAGTTAAAATATAGGAGCGTACAGGGTACTGCAGGAATAGTCGTCATACTTTCGGCAGATTTACCGCTTAAAAACAGAGTTTTTAACAGAGTTTCTTATGGTATGATTTTTAATGTATCGGTATGATTTTTGTCATACCATCAAAAAAAGAGTTATCTCGTAATTTTGGAATAACGCTTTTTGCATATATAACTTGAAAATATTGACAAAAAGTGTTATATTAAAATTAAAGAAAATGCTTGTTGTTATGCGGAAAATTCAACTTGTGGAAATGACTTCCACAAGTTAGAACAGGAGCCTCCACTTGTCAGGGGAGGTGGGCAAAACGAAGTTTTGACGGAGGGGTAGTTTCTCTCCCTCAGTCAGCTTCGCTGACAGCTCCCTCGTCAGAGGGAGCCAAGGGCGATTTGTCCCTAATCTAACACAAGCATATACTAAACCCAAAGGCGGTGATGAGATGAGATTAGGTGTATTTACAGATTCCCATTATAGTTCGGCAGAGATTACTTGTGGGAAGCGTTATAACCGTGAGGCTTTTAATAGAATATCTAATGCGTTGAGCTTTTTTTGCGATCAAAAATGTGATGTGATTATTTGTTTAGGTGATTTAATAGATAAAGAAATTGAGCACAGCAAAGAAGTTGAAAACCTAAAGAGGATTTCTGATTTGTTTTCAAAGTGCGAAATTCCAATATATGTTTTAATGGGTAACCATGATGCTTTTGCATTTAATGTTGATGAATTCTATGATATATTAGGTACAAAATGCCGACCGATTAATTTGTATAATAAATCTTGTAATCTTATATTTTTAAATGCTTGCTATTTCAAGAACGGGAAACATTACAAACCTGGTGATTCAGATTGGACCGATACTTTTTTAAAAGATATAGATACCCTTGAAAAGACTATAAAAGAAGCATCGGGCGACACACATATTTTCATTCACCAGAATATTGATCCTTCTGTATTAGAAAATCACAGAATCTTTAATGACGTCTGTGTTCGTTCAATTCTCGAGAATAGTGGCAAAGTCAAAACCGTTTTTCAAGGTCACTACCACCCGGGGAAGAATAGCGAATTGAATGGAATTAAATATATGACTTTTCCTGCGCTGTGCGAAAATGAAAATGCATATTATATCATTGGGGTATAAAGAAAATCAGGCTTTCAGACCGGTTCCATTTTTGGGTTTGTGTCCGCAAGGACACAACATCGTTTTGCAACGCAGTTGCAAACATCATTTGACCGTAGGTCAACATCATTCCGCTTGCGGACACAAAATGATGTTATGGCAAAAGCCATAAACGATGTTTTGACTTCGTCAAAAACGATGTGATGCTTCGCATCAACGATGTTGTGCTTCGCACAAATATAATGCTCCACATTGATTTTCTACCGCTTTTATGCTATGATTGAGGCACAATAGGGACAAAAAATCTGCCGAAGAAAAATCCTCGGCAGATTTTTGTTAACCTAAATGTCTAATGGTATCTAACACATCTGAAATAGCAGCGATTTTTCCTTCATCATCAGCAGCTCTTTCTAATGCTTTCATAGCCATCTCTTTTAAAGAAGTTTGCTTTGATGTGAGGTCGTCATACATTTTTCCATAAAGAGCGATTAATTTTTGATTTGTTGCTTCACGACTTTCTACAACCTCGGCAATTGCTTCTGCCTGTTCAGCTCCAGCTACATCGGGAGTTGTACTGTTTGTTTTGGGAACCATATTTCCTAATGCGGCTAATGCCATACCTATGTGATCTGTTTGATTTTGGATTTTTTCAATCTGTTCCAACACATAGTTGATTGTTAGCTTTTGGGGTTCTTCAATAGGGGTTTTAGCAGTTGCTTCAACAATAACATTTTTATTTTCTGACATAATTTTGTCCTCCAATTCAATATTTGGCGGACACGCAAGGCATATAGTGTTTTCATCTATGAAGCGTGCCCTGCCATTTTTTACAAGACCTTTTGCCCTTTTTGGGTAGGTCGCCTCATATTCGTTTCCTTGTTCATCTACAACAACAATGTTTTTTTCTATGGGTATCATCCCCTTATTGTAAATGTGTGATACTGTTTTTTGCTATGGGTGCCACCCCTATCACAAATAAAGTATACCATACTTTATTTTCCATTTCAATATAAATATTATAAGGCAAGGCAGGAATAACCGTCATACTTTCGGCAAGTTTACTGCTTAAAAACAAAGTATTTAACTGCATCTTCTTTGGTATGATTTTCAATGTTTCGGTATGATTTTTGTCATACCATCAAAAATAGAGTTATCTCTTAGTTTTGGGATAACTCTATTTTCATATATACCTTGAAAATACCAGCAAAAAATGTTATATTAAACACAAGTAACCCGGACCCTCGTCAGAGGGTGCCGATTACTTGATTTGTTCCTAACATTGACTATCCTATAATGCTTAAATGCGGTGATTATATGAATCTGACAAATTTAAAATCCGAACTTCTGCAAACCTACAAATACAAAATCGAGCTTCATTCCCACACAAGTCCTGCCAGCACCTGCGCCCAGGTAAAGCCTCGCGAGCTGGTGGAGGTTTATAAAAAATGCGGGTATGACGCTGTGGTAATTGCGAACCACTTTTTATATAACTACGCAGGTCGCACAAAGGAAGAATGCGTTGCCGCGATTATGGATAATTACAAAGAGGCCGAAGAGTACGGCCGAAAGGTTGGCCTTAAGGTTTACCTTGGCGCCGAAATCAGGTTCACAGAAAACATAAACGATTACCTTGTTTTCGGAGTGAATAAAGAAATGCTTGAGGAGATATACGACAGGCTTCCCCAGGGTGTTGAAAAGTTCCGAAACGAATACAAAATGCCCCACAGCGTTTTTGTTCAGGCCCACCCTTTAAGGGATAAAATGGAGCAAATCTCCCCTGCCCTTTTAGACGGAATCGAACTTTTTAATATGCACCCGGGTCAGAACCCAAAATTGCCGTTGGCGGTGAAATATCAGCGAGAAAACAACATTAAAATAATTACCGCAGGCTCGGATTTTCACGCCGCAGGGCAAGGTCACGAAGGGCTTTCGGCTTTACGCTGCCGCCAGCTTCCCGAAGACTGCTTTGCTTTGGCAGAGCTGATTAAAAGCGGCGACTACCTGCTTGAGGTAGGCAAAGATAATATTCTTTTGCCTTAAAGCATTTGAACAAACAAAAAGGTGTTACCATTATGAAAGATATTACCTCGCTTGATTCCAACTTTAAAGTAGAGAGCAAATTAGACGTTCCCGACATTGAATTTTACAATACACTCCAAGAGCCTTTTAAGGTTTACGGCGTTTATTATGGTAAGGATAAATTTATAAGAATGCCCATAGATGTGGCCAAAAACGTTAATGAAGGGGTGTACTGGCTTAACTTCTGCACCGCAGGTGGCAGAGTGCGCTTTAAAACAGACAGCCCTTACGTTGCTATTCACGCTAAAATGCCGCCGTCAGAACACAGCCCCCACTTTGCTGTTACGGGTAGGTGCGGCTTTGACCTGTACGTTGGAAATGGCTACTTCAAAACCTTTGTTCCCCCTGCCGACATAAAAGACGGATACGAAAGCCTTATTCAGCTTGGCTCGCCAAAAATGCGAGAGATAACCATTAACTTCCCTCTTTACCACCCGGTACACAATCTGTATATTGGTCTTAGTGACTCGGCTTCTGTTTTACCACCTGAGCCATACAAAACAGAGCTACCAATCGTTTTCTACGGCTCCTCAATAACCCAAGGAGCCTGTGCCTCGCGACCCGGCAACTGTTACCAAAACTTTATATCCCGCCGCCTTAGTGCCGATTATCTCAATTTAGGTTTTTCAGGCAATGCCAAGGGTGAAGACGAAATGGCAGACTATATAAGCGGTCTTACTATGTCGGCCTTTGTATATGATTACGACTACAACGCACCAACTGTGGAACATCTGCAAAAGACCCACGAAAGAATGTTCAAAAAGATTCGGACAGCTAACCCCGAACTGCCAATTATTATGCTGTCCCGCCCGAGATGTAGCCTGTCTGAAGACGACCTGCAACGTTTGGAGGTAATCAAAACTACCTACAAAAACGCCATAGAAAGCGGCGACAAAAACGTCTATCTTATAGAAGGACCGAAGCTGATGGAGTTAGCAGGAAATGACGGCACAGTTGACGATTGTCACCCCAACGACTTAGGCTTCGCATCTATGGCAAAAGCCATTGGGGACATTTTGGAAAAGATATTATAAAGCTTGTTGCACCCACACAATTAATATGCTATAATGACCTCACAGTATTGTGTATTGTGAGGTTTTTCTTATGATTTTATATTACGTCAGACACGGCGACCCGATATACGACCCCGATTCTTTAACACCCTTAGGTGAAAGGCAGGCGGAGGCTGTGGCTAAACGCTTGGCTTTATACGGAGTGGACAAGGTCTACGCTTCCACCTCTAACCGCGCAATACTTACTTCAAAGCCCACCTGTGAGATACTTAAAAAAGAGCCTGAACTGCTGGATTTTGCCAACGAGACCCACGTTTGGAGAGAGTTTACAATTAAAAGGCCCGACGGCAATGGCGACACCTGGCTTTTCCATCACCCCGAAATAATCGACCTCTTTAACAGTCCCGAAATCAGAAATCTTGGTGACCATTGGTTCCAGCACCCACGCTTTGAGGGACACGATTATAAAAAAGGTATTGACCGCGTTTACGAGAATGTTGACGCTTTTCTTGAAGGCTTAGGCTATCAGCACCTCCGCCACACCGGAAAATACAAGGTTATAAAACCCAACAACCAAAGGGTGGCACTGTTTGCTCACCAGGGCTTTTTTATGGCATTTATGAGTTGCCTTTTAGATGTCTCCTACCCCTGGTTCTCTACCCATTTCGACACCTGCCACACGGGGCTTACGGTGGTTGAGTTTAAAGAGCAGGACGGCTTCTGCGTTCCAAAAATCCTCACCCTTTCCTCCGACTCCCACATATACCGCGAGGGGATTCCCACCAAATATAATAATGAATTATACTTTTAGCGGGAGGAGTTATATGGAGTTTATTGCAAAAGAATTTTCCGCCCTTTCGGGGGCTGAGGTTTACGAAATTTTGAAATCTCGCTCGGAAGTGTTTATGCTGGAACAAAAAATACTATGCCTTGATATGGACAATGTAGACTACAAAAGCCACCACTTATTTTTGAAAGACGGCAATCGGGTTGTGGCATATCTGAGAGCTATCCCCAAAGACGGTGGCGAGGTTGTAATTGGCAGAGTGCTTACCCTTTGTCACGGCAAGGGGCTTGGCCGAACCCTTATGGAGCAAAGCCTTAAATACATAAAAGAAAATTTGAAGGCCGAAACAGTATGCCTGCACTCCCAGGTTCAAGCATTAGGTTTTTATAAAAAATTTGGGTTTAAAACCACCTCGGAAGAGTTCTTAGAAGAGGGTGTACCCCATGTTACAATGAAATTGACATAAAAAATCCACACGGTACCAAGCCGTGTGGATTTTGTTTTGTTATATAGGCATTGTTACAATACTGATATCGCGAATAACAAGTTTGAAACTTTACAGTGGTACCGGCATTTGATATATTTGAATTGAGGAGTGATTTTATGAAGAAATTACTAATTATTTTAGCAATGTTGGTGGTTTTATTTAACCTTTGCGGCTGTAATAAAAAGGCAGATAGTGGTAAAACCGCAAGTGAAACACAAAAAGCCGAAATAACCGATACCGCAACCGCACATCAAGATCTTGTCAAAAATGAGATAACCCCCGATACTAAATGGTTACAAACAAATCTTGCCGATGCAGGACTTGAGAACGTATATATTTACGACGTAGAGAGAAACATACAGTTGAGTGATGTTTTTGGTAACGTATATTTACTTGCCGCCGATCGTTCCGACCTTTTCGACCACCACATTGATGTATATCTTGCAATAGAGGCGAACGGCAAATTACATCTAAAGGACCTTGCAGCCTATAAAGACCAGACCTGCTTGGATTGTAAAATGCTATTAGGCGATGTTGACGGAGACCGTGATCAGGAAATAATAATTAATGAAACATTAAGTGCCAGTGGAGGCGGCGGTCAGTATCTATCCAGAATTTACGATTATGCAGATGGTAAAATTGTAGAAATCTACTCTACCATCGACCAAGACATCTCGTTCAAGAGCACAGGATTTGCAGCAGAGATACTAAAGGATAAAAAGCTTAAGATTAAGAATATTTTCACCGGATACGATAAAGAGATTAGTTTTGCCGCAAGAGATGATGAATATTTCGAATCTTGGTACGACAAAAACGGCAACCCCGAAGACATCGAGATTTTAGTGGACAGCTGCTACGATTTCACGCCAATAGATATAGACGATGACAATATTTGTGAAATTGAGTGTTATCAGTACGTATCCCTTGTGGATCATTCTGATTTTATAGGAACGGCAGTTTCGGTTTTGAAATTTAACCCGGATAAGAATGAATTTGAAATCGCAGACGCCAGCTTTACTGTTCAAGCACTGGTACGAAACTAAATTATTATGACAAAAAAACACACTTCATACTGAAGTGTGTTTTTTGTAAGTATTAATTCCAACCGTCGGTCCAGCCGTCGCTATCGGCGTCGTATTTGCTGTTGCCCTCGGTTTTGGAAGACGTTGCAGACGAAGAAGTGCTGCTTGTGGTTTCTTTGTCTGATTCGGTTTTTTTGGAAGATGTTTCGTCTTTGCTGTCGGAACCGCTTGAAGCATCGTCTTTTTCGTCGGTTTTGGAAGAACCATCGTCTTTAGAGTCGGTATCTTCTTCCTCTTGCATTTCGAAAAGCTCTTTTGCATCGGATTCGGTTATAGTATATTCCGAAGTAGTTCCCGTTTGGGGGAATAAATCGTTTTCGGTAACACTTACTGTGCTTTCTATCAATTCTGACGCAGCAGAAACTGCAGACGAAGCATCTTCTGTGCTGCTTTTAGACTTTTTACCGCAAGCAACTGCGGTTAACACTAAGGTTAATACAAGTAATGTAAAAATAATCTTTTTCACAGTTTTGCCCCCCTATTTCATACCTAATTTGCTTTTAATTCCATCTACATTGCGAACAATTGGTTCGGAATAAACCACCTGGGTTTTGCCCTTGGGGGTTTTGTACTCAACGTATGACCTTGCGGTGAAATTCACCGTGTTGTAATCACCATTTTCGGGGAATTTGGTAATCTCACCTGTGAAAACAAAATAATCGTCGGTTTCGTCTAAGGTTTTTGCAGGGCTGTTGTAAAATTCACATTCGGAATCTAAGGTAAGCTCTTCTGTGCCTAACTGATTTGTAACGGCAATAAGAGTTCCGCTTTCTTCAATTGTGCAATCTTCAAAATAGCTGTCTTTTTCAATTCTGGTGCCGAAGCGAAGCCCCTGCTGGCCCGAAACTCTAACCTGTGCACCCAACATTTTTGGGGAGATTTCGCTTGAAGCATCGGCATAGGTGGCAGTGCATTTAGAGGTAGCTTTGAATTCTGCAGTTATAGATTCAACAACGCCCTTAGAGTTTTTAGAAGCAATATCTTCAATAGTGTATTCTATTTCAAAATCCTCTTCCATATCAGGGGAAACAAAATAGTAAATTTTAGCAACGTTATACTTGCCGCTTGAAATTTTATTAACAAGGTTGTTTGTATCTGAGGTTATGGCTTTGGTACCATACATAAGCACGCGGGCAGAGTTCAGGCCGTTAGAGGTGTGCTTCATATATGCTTCCCATAGCGAAACGCCGATTTTATCGCTGTTTTGAAGGTTAGTTGTTACGTATGCCAGCGCAACCTTTTCGCTGTTGGCAGAAACTATGAACTGCAGACCGTAAATATCGTTAAGGTTTTTAATTCCCGAAATAACTATGTTGCATTCTCTGATACTGCCCATATATTTTCCGCTGAACTGAGCCACAGAAAGCTTGCCTTCGTTCAGTTTTGCAATATCTTCTTTTACAGCGTCGAAGTCGAGCTCGGATTTAGCGGTAAAGCTAAAATCCTCACTGTTTATAGAAGCGTTTGCTGCCGCGGTGGCGGTGGGCACAAAAGCAAACGAAAAAACTAAGGTTAATGCCAAAAGTATTGATAGTATCTTTTTCATCTATGTACTCCTAAAAGTGATATTTTTCTTTGTTGTTTCATTGTACCACAAATTACAAAAAAGTCAATACAAAGGAAAATAAAGGACTCGTTGTGAGTCCTTTATTTGAAGATTAAAGCTTTATACTTTTTACACTTGAATAAGAGCTGTAATATTTTTTGCCGTTCACGGTTTTATACGCGCGAACCTTAACGTAATACTTCTTGCCCTTCTTAAGAGATTTCTTTGTATAGGTGGTTTTTTTGCCGGAATAGGCCTTTTTGTAGCCCGAACTCTTTTTTGTGCTGTAATAAACCTGGTAGCCGCTGGCACCCGTAACCTTTTTAGAAGTTACCTTAATTGAGGTTGATGAAGCTTTTTTCAGGGTTACTTTTGGAGCCTTGGGCTTGGTGCAGGCGGTTATCTGAGCCTTTTCACTTTTATATTTTTTACCGCCCGAGGTACGGTAGGCAATTACGCGGTAATAGTAGGTTTTACCGGCACTCAGGCTTTTGTTTGTGTAGGAAACGGTGCTGCCTTTAGTGATGGTTTTAATTTTTTTATAGCCTGAGCTTTTTTTGGTGGAGCGATATATATAGTATCCATTTGCCTTTGAAACCTTTTTCCAGCTAAGCTTTATGGAAGAGGTTGTATTAGAGGCAATTTTAAGGCTTTTAGGGGTGGAAACCTTTATATCGGTTTTGGCAGTTACGGCGGCATAGGGGCTGCTTCCTGCCGCACCCTTATAAGTACGGAAAGCATATACGCGATAGTAATAGGTTTTTTCTGACGAAAGGCCCTTATCTTTATAGGTTACCGTATCGCCGCTGTTGATGGTTGCAATCTTTTTAAAACCTGAATCCTTAGAGGTTGAACGATATACGTAGTATCCACCTACTGCTTTGTTGGAAACCGACTCGTTAGTAACCGAAGATTTTTTCCATTTTAAGGTAACTGTAGAGCTGGTTTTCGCGCTAACCTTAAGGCTTGAGGGCTTGCTTATGGTATAACCGGCAGTGGTGCAAGAAAGGTAAGAAGAGGTAAGGGCGCCTGCTACATTTTTGCCGCTAACCGTAATATATGCGCTGACCTTGTAGTAATATTTTGTACCGGAGGCCAGGCCGCTGTCGGCGTAGGTGTTACTGTCTTTTCCGGATAGAGTTTTAACTATGGTATATCCCGAATCTTTGGAAAGTGACCTGTAAACATAATAGCCCGATGCGTTTGAAGATTTATTCCAGGTGATGGTTGCACCACTTACTGTAGAGGATTTTCTGGACATACCCTTTATTGTTTCGGGGATTATGTAATAATTCTTTACAATTTTACCTGTGTAATTGCCGGCACCAATAATGGTAACGGTGGCAAGGCCGCACTTAATATCGTTGGTATAGGTAGCTCTGTAATCCTCGTCTTGCTGAAGCGTAACACCATCTATCTTTACCGTGGGTACAGGCCTTCTGCGGGAACCGTTATATGTCATATTAGTGATTCCGGAAACGGTGGCGCCTGCTATGCTTTTATAATACTTGAAAGTGCAGTCTTGCGAAGCAGACTCGAAGTAATCAAGGCCGCTGACATAATCACTGCCACTCTTTATTGCTATATCTGTAACATTAATGGTAACGGTCTGGTCGCCCGGAGCAAGGCTGCTTGCAAATTTCACAGGAATTGCTGCAACAACCACGCTGGTGGAGGAATTGCTCATAGCAGTGTTATAGTTATTATCAATAACCATCTTTTTAGCATATCTTCCACCTACAGCATAGTGAGATGATTGATTAATGTTCCAGGCGGCACCGCCTGTGGTTTTTAAAGGTGTTTTAGCATTACCGTTAAAGGAAAAACCACTGGGCAAAACAACCTCGAACTCTATGCCGCATACATCTATCTTCTCTCTTGGATAAACCAATTCCACGTATATGTTGTTAGATTCAAAATAAACAGAAAATTCACCCTGAGGAAGAGTATCGGCAGAAATGGCGGGGGTTAAAGAGAAAATTAAAACTACTGCCATAAGCAATGAAACAAGTCTTTTCATAGAAATCTCCTTAAAGCTATCGTTATATACAATTTCATTATACTATAGTGGACCTACAAAAGTCAATAAAAACCACTTTATCTTACTATATTTCTTGACAATTTAAAAATATGTAATATTATATTAATAGGCATTATTTGATAAAAAGGAAAAGTGACCACCTATGTACACTAATATTAAAAACGAAACTGCTGCCATTATTTTGGAGCTGCTGGAAAAGACACGGCTTACAACAGGTCAACTTTTGGTAATTGGTTGTTCCTCCAGCGAAATTATCGGCAGTACTATTGGAAAAGGCTCAAGCCCCGAGGCGGCTTCGGCGGTTGTTGAAACCATTATGCCGCTTTTGAAAAAAGCAGGCGTGCTTATTGCCGCACAATGCTGCGAACACCTTAACCGCGCACTTATTGTTGAAAAATCCACAGCAGAAAAATTCGGCCTTGAAATAGTTAACGTTCGCCCCCGCCCCAAAGCCGGCGGTTCCTTCGCAACTGCGGTTTACGAAGCTATGAATGAGCCTGTGGCCGTGGAACATATAAAGGCAGATGCAGGGCTTGACATAGGCTCTACTCTTATTGGAATGCATTTAAAAAACGTTGCCGTACCCTTAAGGCTTAGCGGCACCCGAATAGGCGAAGCCTATGTAACCGCCGCCTATACCCGGCCAAAATATATCGGCGGTTGCAGAGCCGACTACGTTTAAATTAATTTAGGATATATTAATTAAATTTCACCCTTTTGCCCTTCTCTTTTTTGCAATATTTTACATTGAAAAAATTATCATACTGTGGTAGAATGAATATACTTGTGGGAAATAGCGAAATTTGACCTTATTTGTCTATTATTGGGAAAGGAGTGCTTGATTTGCGCGTATTGGTTCTTTCGTGCAGCACCGGCGGCGGCCATAACTCTGCGGCAAACGCAGTTATAGATTATTTTACCCGCCAAGGTGATGAATGTGTTCTTTACGATGCATTAAGGTACATTTCTAAAGGTGCTTCTTCCATAATCAGCAACGGTCACGTTTTTATCTACAAAAACATTCCCGGCTTTTTTGGGTTTATTTATCGCTTTGCCGAAAAGCACCCCGGCAAGAAAAACCGCAAATCTTTTATGTATAAATTTATGCAGTTAGGCGCACGGTCTTTTCGCAAGCATATAGAAAAAGAGAAATTCGACCTGGTTATCTGCAGCCACGTTTTCGCAGGTATGATGGTTAACGCCGCAAAGCGTAAGTATCCAGATGAACTAAAGGGTTTAAAGCTTTATCTTATCGGCACCGACTACACCTGCCTTCCCGGTACCCTTGATACCGACGCGGATTGCGTTTTTATTCCCCATGCCGAACTAACAGAAGAACATATAAATGCGGGTGTTCCAAAAAATAAAATTGTACCCAGCGGAATTCCCGTTAGGGAAAAATTTTACGAAAAGATAACCCAAAGCGAAGCAAAAAGGGCGTTGGGTCTGCCCGATAAGCGCATTGTGCTGCTTACCTGCGGCAGTATGGGCTGCGGCCCTATCGGCAAGCTTACCGATATGCTGGAGCAAAAACTGCCCCAAGATGCTCACCTGGTTGTGGTGTGCGGAAATAATAAAAAACTATATAAATCACTTACCAAAAAGCGGAGTTACAAAAACGTTACGGTTGTTGGCTTTACAGCAGAAATTCACCTTTATATGTCTGCTGCGGAATTCTGCCTTACCAAACCCGGAGGCTTAAGCTCTACCGAAGCTTTTGTTAAAGGGCTACCGCTTATACTCATCGACACAGTGCCGGGCTGTGAAACTAAAAATTTGAAATTTTTCCTTGATAGAGGAATTGCCACCACTGCCGAAACTTCGGATGCTCTTATAATCAAGGTTTTAGAATATCTTAACAACTCCGAGCTTTTAAACTCTGTAAAGAACACCGTTACTAAAGAGTTTGGCAACGCGCCGGAAATTATTTACACAACTATTACAAAAGGAAGTACTAATGAAAATATATAATTACAAGGGATTAAGAATTAATAATCTTAACACGCCACCTTATAAACATTTGCTTTTGGTTTTATATTGGCCAATATATGGCTTGGGTTTTGCCTTGCTGGAAACTTTTATCAGGGAGGAATATGTAAATATATTCTATATATCCCATCCTTTAGATGCACACTTCGCCTTTAACGAATGGTATTACATACCCTACTTTTTATGGTACGTTATGGTTTTTGGGAACGTGTTCTTCACAATGGCATTTGACATACCCACACTGAAAAAATATATGTGGTTTGTTATTATTGCCTACTCTGCTACACTTATAACCTATGCAGTATTCCCCAACGGACAGAATTTCAGGCCGGAAACCTTCCCCAGAGAAAACATTTTAACCTCGTGGGTACAGGAAATTTATAATCACGATACCAACACAAATGTTTGTCCGTCGCTTCACGTAATCGGTGCTATGGGCGTTATGTTCTCTACCTGGCATAGCAAATACTTCTCGAAATGGTATTGGAAAATATTCTTTATAGTGCTTACCTACTATGTAAGTATGTCTACAGTTTATATGAAACAGCATTCCATTATCGATGTGTGGGTTGGTGCCGCGTTGTCGATTGTGGTGTACTTGGTTGTTTGGCACACCAAACCCTTTAAACGCATAGAAGATCCAAATTATATTACACCTTGTTTTAAAAGGCGATAGTTTTTAAATAACAAAAATCCCGTTCATTACTGCTAATGAACGGGATTTTTGTTTTGGTTTTATCTATCTCCGAATGGGTCTTCAGTTTCTATCTGGGTGTAGCCGCTTCTGCTCTCCTGTAGCCCTAAAGTAAGCCCTACACAATACTCGGAAAGCGACTGAACAACCTTAAATTCCGGTTCTTTATATTCCTTTTTCATATTCGTTTTCCTTTCTTAATTAAAAGTATGACTGTAAACCCTGCCACTATATATGTTGCTGTTGCCGATGGTGGCGTAGGCACGAACTACGCGGGTTGTATTAGTTTTTATTCCACCAAAAGTCGCCAGCAAATCGGTTGTTTGAACATTGCTTGAAAGTGTTATAAAATCGTTGCTGTTAAGGGTTTCTTGCGTAAAGCTTTCATCATTGCTATAGACACTGCCGGGAGCAAACATAACGCCCAGCTCGGCAATTTCGTTTTTGGCAGGATTATATAGGTGAACAAACACGCGGAAAAGATTTTTACCGTTTACCTTCTCGTTGGTTAGGGTTTTAAGAATTGCAATCGACGGTTCACTTGGAGCAGCATCTTTCGAAGCGGTTATGGAAATTTCCCCACAACCGTAAAGCGTAACACTTTTAGCACCGCCGATTATCTGACCATCTACCAAGAAAGAGCCTGCTTCTGCATCTTTTAAAGTAAAACGCTGGTCGAACTCTACGTCTTGGTTTATGATTTTTCCCGAGGTATCGGTAAAGCCGATGTTATAAGTGGTGGTATCTCTTGAATAAAGAGCCGACACGATTGTATCTCCGACAAATTGGGTTTCTAAATCTTTATCCCAGCCTACGCTGTTGTAACCGAATATGATTGGAGTTGCAACTTCGGCTGCGGAAATCTGATCGCTGGTAAGAACAGGATTCCTTTCGCTGACTGTGGTTGTATAGAAAATTTTGCCCAATCCATCTGCAAAGCTGATTGTATATTCCTTTTCGCTTAAATATCCGCTGATTACAGATGCATACAGTCTTTGACCAAAGTCGTTCATATGGTTATAACCGTTGGCGGTATAATCAAAATGCTCTTTAACAGTTGTCATAAGACTTTCGGTATAGGAATGAACGGGAACAACTACCAGGTTGTCGATATTTTCTTCAAGCTGATAGTAGCCAACCTCGTGATTGGCAAGGTTGCCTGTGCCGGTTTCAGGATAGCCACGTTTGAAGGTAGAGGGCACAACCACGTCACAATCGGGTGTTTTGGCCCTTACGTAATCAATAATGGTGGTTATGTTAGTGTTCATTGTTTCAGAAGAATATTCTCTGTCGTTGCCGCCGTAGGCAATAACCATAAGGTCTGGCTCCAGACCATCGAGCAGAAAATCCATATTCTGTGTGGCGCTTCCCCAAGCACTGTCGGAACTACCAACAGCCTTGTTAATTATGTTCACCTTGGTGCCAAATTCCTTTGCAAGGTTGTTCACAACCTGATGTGCCCAGGTGTCGCAGGCCCAATCGGGAACAGAAGAAAGGCCAAAAACTCCGTGCATTGTAGCGTGGGTAGAGTTAAGGCTGGAAGCATCTTTTCCGCCGTTGTAGGCAAGGCTCATCTCGTCAAGGCCGCTGGCGTTCCAACCAAGGGTTGTGCTGTCGCCATAAAACACTACGTCTACTTCCTCGCCGTTTTTAAGCTTTTCGTAAAGGTTTGAAAGCTTCGAAAGCTTGCCCTCGGGCTTTACTTCATAAAGGGAATTATTGCCCCAGGACTTAGAGTGGGTATAAGTAACTGCAATCTGATATTTATACTGTTGGTTTTTCCAATAGGTAATCGCATCGTAATCCAGCCGAGAAGTGCCGGGCTGCAAAATATTGGTTATATCGTATTCCGAATTATCGCAAACAGGAATCGAGGTGTCGGCAGTGATAACCAGCTTGCCGTCGTTTACAGTGTAGTCTATACCATAGGTATAGTTGCTTTGCAAATCGTAAGAACGAACGGAAATTACATTATCAATAGGATATGCTAAAGAAATTTCGTTTCTGCCCTCGTAAAGGGTGACTGTTTCGGCGTATACTGTATCTCCCTCCCAAAGAGAGGTGCCGTAGAAGCTGCTGTTTTTGGTAAGGTCGATACCGTTGTATATACCTTCTGCATCGGGGAAGCGGGAATCGGAATCTGTGGTGATGTTAATTTCTAAATCCGCCGTTATATTTTCAATTGTATAAACGCCGTTCGTAGCTGTAATGTCATTGCCGTTTGCAGTAACTGAGGTAACATTCACCTCGTCTGATTTAAGTATTTCGAAGTTTGCGGTTTCGCCCACCGTTACATAGGGTTCGTCTATCTTTACCTTTACGGCTTCGCCGTGGTTAAAGTTGAGCTTGTAGGTCTCGGCCGAAAGCACGCCGATTTCGTAAATCGTAAGAAAGTCGTTATTTGAAATGGTAGATGCTTCGTAAATCTTCACACCAACATATCTGCCCTTGGGCTTTGTTTGAGTGAACTTCCAATGCTGACCCTCGCTTCGGCGAAGCTCGGTATAGCCGGTGCCAATGCCGTTAAAAAGATAGGCTACACTGCGTTTTGCCGCAGTTTCAGTATCGTAAAAGCCGTTATAGTAATTCCAATAAAGAACCTCGTTTTCGGCTGCATACAAATTCTCTTCGCTGTCGGAAACGTAAACCTTATAGGTAGCAATTGAGGTATTAATGTTTACGTGGTTGAACATATAGAAATCGTGGATTTCGGTGGATTTTCCTAAATCAAGGGTGATCAACGCATCGTACACGTCGGCTGTAACGCGGTCGGCGCCGTGAACGTCACCGATGGTTTCATCGCTACCGTCGTAGAAAAGACCCGTTTTGCCCGAAGAGCCTATATAGGTATTTTTGCCGCTGATGGAAAGTGCCGAGCCGGTACCATAAGGGAAAGCACCGTCGGTTATGTTGCCCAGAGCCGTGCTGTTCACGTCGCTAAAGGCTTCATCTGTATAGTTCTTTATTTTTGCCGACTGTATAAGATTGGGAGAATTTGCAGTGAGATTGCTCACATAGTCCTTATCCAATGCCGTCATTCTGAGCTTGGTGCCAAGAACCTTGGATTCGGCTTCCAACAGGGCAAGCTTTGTATCCAGAGCTTCGGTCTGGTCTTCGGCTATGTCGTTGGTAACATCCTTGTCAGCAAAAACCAAATAATCCTGCTGTGTGCCGTAGGCACCTGCTTCATAAAGATTGAAAGTGGTGATTGCGGCATCGTCTTTATTGTAAGCGGCATCGACAATTTCAACGCCTATGTATCTGCCGAAGGGCTTCTCGTCACCTGTGAAGTTCCAGATCTGACCTTCTGAGCGTTTCTGCTTTCCGTCGGCTGTGCTGTTGATACCGTTCCACAAATAGGAATTCGCGGCAACCTTGAAACCTTCGTAATAATCCCAATAAAGAACATAACTGTCGTCGGTGAAGAGATCTGCCTTACTGTTACTTATATGCACTTTATATGTGATAATGGCGGCGGTTCTTGTATAACCTCCGAACAAATAGAAGGTGTCAAGAGTTGTGGGCTTTGATAAATCGAAAATCAAGCGAAAGTCGTAGCCGCCTTCTTCGATACGGTCCACACCCAGTTTATCTCCCTTATAGATGTTATCTGTTGTAAGGAAATTACTGCCTGTAAGAAAACTATCCGCTTTTGCAGAAGTGGTAGTTCCTTTTGCATCATAAATCAGTCCGTCATTATAGCGGGTGGAGTCTGTACCCACAAGAGTGTCTGTAGTGCCGTTGCTTAACACCCTGTCGATTGAAGTGATAAGATTTTTGCTTGTATCGTAGGTAGCAGGGATATAGTTTTGGGGAATCGCAGTCATTCTAAGGGTTGTGCCGGCATACGCCGAAGCAGTATTGAGCTTGGCTATTTTCTTTTCGTAGGTTACTGTGCCGACGGTTACGTCGTTTGTGATGTTTTCATCAAGAAAGTTGATGTTGCTTTCAGCCAAAGTCGCCGCACTTACGGGTATGCAACTGAACAACCCGAAAACAAGGCTAAGGCTAAGGATTAAAGAAAATGCGCTTTTTGTAAATTTCTTCATTGTTTTACTCCTTTATTAAAATTTTCCATAATAAGTGTATCACATCACAACCTGCCGCTCCATAGAGAAAGCAGTCAAGCATACACTTTTTGTACATTATTTTCGGATTAACAGAGTAGAATATGCGATTTTTGAACATTTTGTTGTTGCAAAATTGATGTGTGTAGTGTAGAATTATTGTCAAAGCTATATGATTTTGGCAGGAGGATTTTATGAACCGCATCAACACGATAACTGATATTGTGGTAAAAAGCTTAATAAGTATGTCGTATAAATACAGCAACAAGGCTTCCGTACGCGATCGCTATAGAAAACACGATTTTGGGCTTATGTTCGTGGAAAACGGTCACGCGACCCTTAACTATGATGGCAAGGTTATACATTTGTACGAAGGTGATGGAGTTTTTATCCCTATAAACACAAGATATCTGTATTCAAGGCATCAGGCAGGAAAGGTTTTTGTGCTGAACTTTTACGCAGAGGAAAACACAGCGCCTACGGAATTTATTCAATTTCACATAGACGACGTTAAACGTATTACTCCTTATCTGGAAGCTCTTAGAAAAACGTTTTTTTCGAACGTCCGCAACAAACGGCTTGTTACACTTTCTCTATTTTACGAGATATTGTTTAACATTTTACAAAACGCTAATGTTTTAAACCCTCCGGTTCTCAACAAAGCAATAAATTTTATGCAGGAAAATCTCGAAAACCCGCTTTTAAACTCAGCGGAAATTGCAAAGGCTTCAGGCTACAGCGAGGGGCATTTGCGGCGTTTTTTCAAACAGGTAAACTCGGTAACTCCTATGCAATATCTTAATAATTTAAGAATAGAAAATGCCAAAAACCTGCTGGTTGATACTAATCTTTCCGTAAAGGAAATATCAGAGCTTTGCGGCTTTAATTCCCCTTTTTATTTTTCAAACATTTTCAAAGCCAAAACAGGTCACTCTCCCGCCAGATACAGAGAGAAAAACAGAATTTCGATATAAAAAACAACGGACAGCGATTCGGGAGGAATCTCTGTCCGTTGTTTTTTAAGTAATTAAAGTTGGTCGGCAATGTCGAAGATAAGCTTTTCGGTCTTTTCCCAGCCGAGGCAGGGGTCGGTTATGGACTTGCCGTATACTTCGCCTTCACCGATAGCCTGTGCGCCGTCTTCAATATAGCTTTCAATCATAAGACCCTTAACTATATTCTTAATATCGTCGCTCTTTTTCATACTGTGGATAACGTCCTTGGAAATACGAATCTGCTCTAAGTATTTCTTGCCCGAGTTGGAGTGGTTAGCGTCAACAATAACTGCAGGATTTACGAGCTTCTTCTCGTCGTACATTCTGCAAAGCTCCATTAAGTCCTCGTAATGGTAGTTAGGCAGAGCCTTTCCGCTGGGTGAAACATAGCCGCGAAGAATAGCGTGTGCCAAGGGGTTACCCTGCGACTGAACCTCCCAACCGCGGTATATAAACTTGTGGGGATGCTGTGCGGCGGTGATGGAATTCATCATAATTGTAAGGTCGCCTTCGGTGGTATTCTTCATACCAACAGGAACGTCCAAGCCACTTGAAGTCAGTCTGTGCTGTTGGTTTTCGGAAGATCGGGCGCCAACCGCAACGTAAGCCAACAAATCAGACAGGTAACGGTGGTTTTCGGGATACAGCATTTCATCCGCACAGGTAAAATCATAGTCGTTAAGGGCTGCCATGTGCAGTTCACGTATGGCAACTATGCCTTTTAGCATATCAGGGCTTTCGTGGGGGTCGGGCTGATGGAGCATACCCTTGTAGCCATCGCCTGTAGTACGGGGCTTGTTGGTGTAGATTCTGGGGATTATTAAAATTTTATCCTTAACCTGGTCTTCAACCTTACGAAGTCTGCCTATATAGTCAAGCACAGGCTCCCTTGAATCTGCAGAGCAAGGACCGATAACAAGCAAGAATTTATTACTTTTGCCTGTGAAAACATCGCTGATTTCCTTGGCTCTTGCATCTCTTACTGCTTCCATTTTTTCGGTTAAGGGGTATTCCTGCTTAATAAGTTGAGGAATTGGTAGCTTACGTTCAAATTTCATATTCATTATTTTTTCTCCTTATCAAATAATTTTCGGCGGGCTGTGGACAACCGCATCATTTCCTTCATTTTTTCGATATCTCCCGATTCTAAGCTGGTTTTAAGTTCCATAAATGCACTCAGAAATCGATCCATTTCCCGAAGCAGTGGGCGTTTGTTGAGCATAAAAAGCTCGGTCCACATATTTTCGTTGATTTTGGCAATTCGGGTAAGGTCACGAAAGGAGTCACCCGTATATTCCACCAAGCTCTCGTTATCGTTACTGCACATAAGGCTAACCGCTATGCAGTGGGTAAGTTGAGAGAGAAATGCTATCATACCGTCGTGTTCCTCGGCACTTATAACCGAAATATTGCCAAATCCCAGCTCTCTTCCAAGCTGTTTGCACAGCTCAATCGATTCAGCACAATTTTCTTCAGAGGGGCAAACAATATAGTTCGCATCGTGGAAAATGCTGTCGTCGCTGTTTTCAACCCCTTGCACCTCGCGGCCTGCCATAGGGTGGGCCGAAATAAACTCTACCTCGTCGGGCAGAATGCTTTGAATTCTGTAAACAATACTGCTTTTTACGCCCGTTACATCGGTAATAACGGCTCCGCATTTAAAAAGGTTACCGTATTTTTCAATCCACTGCAAAAACACCGTTGGATACAAAGCAAATATGGTAATATCCGCCGCCGATACCAATTCCGGCTCGACCTCTGTGGTACCGTAATCGATAATTCCGTTGGCTACGGCATAGTCTACCGATTCTTTATCTTTTGTGATTGCGGAAACCTTATAGCCCTTTTTCTTTAAGGCCTTGGCATAAGAGCCGCCCAAAAGGCCTAAGCCCACAATCAATATGTTACTGTCTTTATTAAGTTTCAAGTGTATTCGCCTCTATTCCTAATGCCCTAAGCTTATCCCAAAAATCGGGATAGCTTTTTTTTACCGCCTCGGCTCCCTCTATCGTGCCGCCGGTAAGCGTACAAAGCACCGCCAAAGACATAACTATTCTGTGGTCGTTATGCCCAAAAAGTGGGGCAGTTGGCGGTGATATTCCCGATGGAACACTAATATGGTTTTCGCCAATTTCCAGTTTCACACCGAATTTTTTTAATTCCTCGGCCATAGCGCATCCGCGGTCACTTTCCTTTATTTTAAGCCTTTGTGTGCCTGTAAAAAGCGCACCCTTGCCAGCCGCCGCAACCGCTATAAGTATTGGCCCTAAATCGGGACATTGGGAAATATCAAGGGTGGGGGTTCCACCTTTTAATAATTCGAAATATTCCCTATAAATTTTATCTCCTTGAAGGCTGTCTGCGTTAAGACCCTGAACCTCTACGCTGCCGTAAAGGTTCAGCGCATCTAAAAATGCGGCATTGGAGTAATCCCCCTCTACCGTAACCTCGGCAGGTATGAATTCGCAGGCTTCGGGAATATAAAAGCAATTTCCCTTAAACTCTATTTCCACTCCAAAGGTGCGCAGCGCTTGCAGGGTCATATTGATATAAGGCAGGCTTTCAAGGGGTGTTGTTACGGTGATTTTGCTCTGCTTTTTAAGCTTCGGCAAAGCAAAAAGCAAACCGCTTATAAACTGACTGCTGATATTACCCTTAACGGCATATTCGCCGCCCGAAAGTTTTCCGCAAAGGCTTATGGTATCCTGAGTTTTTAAAAACTCTATACCCTCTGCTTTACAGATTTCCTCATAAACGCTTTGGGGTCTTTCAATAAGTCTTTCACTGCCGCTAAAAGTAACCTTATTTTGCTCTATAAGGCTTATTGGTATAAGAAACCTTAATGTGCTTCCGCTTTCGTTGCAGAACACATCGGCAGATTCATTTAGCTTTTCTATTCCCTTAACGGTTGCGCTGCTGCCGCTAAGGGTTATTTCGGCACCCAAAGCCCTAAGACCCCCTATTGTAGCCTCTATATCCTTAGAAAGGCTTAGGTTATGTATAAGGCTGGTGCCCTTTGCTAAAGCGGCGCATATAAGGTAGCGATGGGTCATACTTTTCGAGGGAGGTGCATTTACCTTACCTCGGGGGCTACCTTTTTTGATTTCAACTATCATTTTCCTTCACTCTTTAAAATTGTATCTATGTTTTCTTTTAAACTATCCACGGCACTTATAACAATGTCGGCTGTGGATTTATAAATTTCATATCTTTCGTTATATCTTTTTTCCAAATCGGCACGGTTGGAAGAAAGAGGTCTGTCTTTAGTGGTGGTAAGCCAGGAAAGTGGACGGTCGATATAATATATCCTGCCGTTGGCTTTAAGATTAAGGATATTTTGCGGGTTTAATATTGCACCACCACCTGTGGCAATAATTCGGCCACCAAGGGGTGCTATCTCTTCAATAGCCTCGGCTTCAAGCTTTCTGAAGCCGGCTTCTCCCACCTCTTGGAAAATTTCGGGAATGGATTTCCCCGCCTTTTTAACAATAAGTGTATCGGTATCTATAAAGGGCTTTCCGGTAAGTGCCGACAGCTCTTTTCCAATGGTAGATTTTCCGCTGGCAGGCATACCCGTAAGCACAATGTTCCGCTTATCTTTAAGAAGAGAATTATAAACCTCTTTGATTTTTTGGATTTTCAGCTCAGTGCCAATAAATTTTTCCACAGCGAAGGCTGCCTGAGCCACCAGCATATAAAGCCCGCCGACGGCTTTAATTCCAAGGCCTTCGGCATCTAAAACCAGCCGTGAACGAAGCGGGTTGTAAATTGCATCTACCACGCCTGAAACCGATGGGAATTTATGCAAATCCAATGGCTTTGCATCGGGCTTCGGGAACATTCCGCAAGGGGTGGTGTTAATAATTATTTCGGCGTCCAAATGGTTTTTATAAACCTCTTGATAGGTTATAACACCCTTGCCGCTTGTGCGGGATACCACCTGTATTTCCCGAGCACCAAGGCTTTCAGCAACGCAGACGGCGGTTTTTGAGGTACCGCCGCTTCCCAGCACCAACACCTTTTTACCCTCAACCGTAATGCCATTTTCGTTAATAAGCGAGGTCATACCGTAAAAATCGGTATTGTAGCCGTACAGCTTTCCATCACGGTTTACTATCGTGTTTACCGCACCAATTTTCTTTGCGGTGTCGGAAATCCAGCATAGATGGGGAATTACCGCCTGCTTATAGGGAATTGTAACGTTTATTGCCCTAAAATCGGCCGCCTGCATAAATGCATCTAATTCCTCTTTGGGGATTTCTTTTATTTCGTAATCGTAATCGGCTAAACATTTGTGAATTTCCTTTGAAAAGCTATGCTTTAAATGCTCGCCGATGCATCCGTATTCCATTATTTTGCTCCTAAATAATCTGTACCGTATCGAGTGGTAAGCAGGTCGCAAAGTGTAAGGGCGGTCACAGCTTCTACCACTATTCTTGCACGATGCACAATCGAAGGGTCGTGCCTGCCCTTGATTTCCAGCTCTACGTTTTCTTTATCAATAAAGTTAACGGTTTTCTGTGGGATTGCAATAGAGGGGGTGGGCTTTACGGCACACCTGAAAATGACGGGCATTCCGTTTGTAATACCACCCAAAACCCCGCCGTTGGAATTTTTGGTGGTGATTATATTCCCGCTATCATCTACTTGAAATGGGTCGTTTGCTTCGGAACCGAATTGATTTGCAAACCCAAAGCCAAGCCCAAATTCCACACCCTTTACGGCAGGAATACTGAAAAGCGCATGGGAAAGCATACCCTCTACGGTGTCGAACCAAGGCTCGCCCACGCCTGCGGGCATACCCATTACGGCGGTTTCAAGAATTCCGCCAACGCTGTCGAGATTTGCTTTGGCATTTTCAATTTTTGCCTGCATTTCGGCGGCCTTTTCAATATCCAGCACACCGAAATCTCTATTTTGTAAAAGCTTTATATCTTCAAAAATATCGCAGAAGGCTCTGTCTTCAACACCTGCACAGCTTTTTATGTGGCAGCCGATGTGAATACCCTTGTTTTTAAGGGCAAGCTCGGCAATTGCACCTGCAGCCACAAGTGCTGCGGTTATTCTGCCGCTAAAATGCCCGCCGCCGCGATAATCCTCGAAGCCGTGATATTTACAATAAGCAGTATAGTCGGCGTGCCCGGGACGGGCCTTTGCACGGATATCGCTGTAATCCCCACTTTTTGTGTTAACGTTGGGAATAAGTATACAAATGGGAGTTCCTGTGGTGTATCCGCCGAAAACACCGCTTTCGATGATGAATTCGTCGGGTTCGCGACGAGTGGTGGAAATGTTTCCCGATGGGCGACGCTGTGACAGGCGAAGCTTTATATACTCTTCGTCTATTTTAATACCAGGGGCGATACCGTCTATTACGGCACCTATTCCCACACCATGGCTTTCACCGAAAAGGGTTACTGTAAGGCTGTTGCCAAAGGTATTTTTCATGCGTTTATCACCTCTTTCACTCTGCTTTCAAGCTCTTTAAAATCTATGGTTTCAAGTTTGAATTCTCCGATTTTTTCTACGTATACCACCGAAATGCTGCTGCCCGACATTTTTTTATCGTGCTTCATAGCTTCTACCAATGCTTCTGCATTGTAATTGAAGCTTACGGGGGCGTTCAGCTTTTTAAGTATTTTAAGCAGCCTTTCCCTTACCTCGCCCTTGCACATTGCAAGCATTCCAAGCCCCACACATTCGCCGTGGTAAAGCTCGGCTAAACGGCAATTACTTTCTATTGCGTGGCCAACGGTATGACCAAAGTTAAGCACCTTGCGAAGCCCTGCTTCCTTTTCGTCCTGCTCTACAACGGCTTTTTTCATACCCAGCGAGCCTTCAATAATTTTATCGATATTCTCGCCGATTTCGCCATTTTCAAAAAGTGAAAAAATTTCGGCGTCGAAGGTCATAGACATTTTAAGCGCCTCAATAAGTCCGTTGGTTATCTGGCGCTGCGGCAGGGTTTTTAAGGTGTCGGGGTCTACAATAACTGCCTTTGGCTGATGGAAAGCCCCAACTATGTTTTTATACCCTTCGAAATCAATTGCCACCTTGCCGCCGATTGAAGAGTCAACCTGGCTTAGCACCGTGGTGGGGATATTGTAAAAATCGATACCACGCATATAGGCCGCGGCAACGAAGCCCGAAAGGTCGCCAACAACACCACCCCCGACTGCTACAACACAATCGCTTCGAGTGAAGCCCTTTTCTGTGATAACCCGAAGAAGATGGCTCCATTGCTCAAGGCATTTCGAAGCCTCTCCCTGGGGTATAACACAAAGGGTGGGTTCTTTGCATTGTGCCTCTAATATTTTGGCGTATTCTATGGGTACGCCGCTGTCGGTAACAAGCAAAACTTTGCGGTTAAGATTAAGGTATTCCCCTGCTCTTTTTATGCCGCCACGTTCCATATATATATTGTAGCTGTTGCTTTGTAAATTTACAGGAATTATCACGTTATTTCCTCTTTCCTAACGAAGTGAGATTTCCTTTTCGTAAGTGCCCACAATCTTTAAATTACTGCACTCCTTCATAAGCGCATCGCGAACCGGTCTGCCAGCTTCGCCGGCAATATCCCCTTCGCCCTCAACATAGAAGTAATACTCCCAGCTAAGGTGCTTTGTGGGGCGGCTTTTTAAGGCTCTAAGGTTAAAGCCGTATTCACCCAAAATTGAAATTGCTTTGCTGAGAGAGCCGGCCTCGTTCTTAACGGTAAAATACATAATAAACTGCTTGTGGTTAAGGGAACTGTTTTTCACCCTTGAGAACACGGCAAAGCGGGTTGTATTTTTTGAGCTTTGGTTAATAGCCCTTTCCAACACCTTAAGTCCGTAAAGCTTTGCGGTTTCCTCGCTGGCAATTGCGGCAACGCTGGGGTCATTATTCTCTACCACCTGCATTGCGGCAACCGCCGTATTAAAGGCCTCTCTCTTTTCGAAGCCATGGGCGCGAATATAGTCGGCACTTTGTGCCAATGCCTGAGGATGACTTACAACGGTTTTGATATCCTTAACCGAAGCGCTTTCAAGTCCCAAAAGATTTTGCATAATTTCAAGGTCGTAAACACCGTTTATATAAAGAGAACCGAAAAAGGTCATATCCATAACCTGGGTAACATCGCCGGCATAGCTATTTTCAATGGGCAGCACGGCACAGTCACATTCGCCACTGACCACCGAATCGTAGGCTTCCTGGAAACCGTCGTAGGCAACGTGGTCGGCATCGGGAAAAATCCGCTTTGCGGCAATGTTGGCAAAGGCACCGGGAACTCCGCTATAGGCAACCCTTACTCCGTGTAAAAGCCTGTGCTGATACCTTTTGGAAAGGTCCATAGTGCTTTTTAAAAAGTTTACGTAATAAGAGCCAAATTCTTCGTTTTTGATAAGCTTTTTATTTCGGTGCAGAACATCTGCTTCCCTTTGCTCGCTTACAACCGGAAGCCCCATTTCGCGCTTTATTGCGGCTACCTCTTTTATGGCCTCCATACGGCGGCAAAAAAGCTCGGCCATTTCTTTATCAATTTCGTCCACTCGTTTGCGGGCATTTTCCAATTTATCCATTTTAGTTTCCTTTATATTCTTTAATCAGTTCCCTGAAAGCAGGAAGTGATGCCTTAATTTGTTCGGTGGTTACACAATAGGCTATTCTGACGTAGCCGGGGTAACCGAAGTCGTCGCTGGGTACAAGCAGCAGCTCGTATTTTTTTGCCTTTTCGCAAAATGCGTAGGCATCCTCCTCCAGCGATTTCATAAAAATGTAGAAAGCACCGTCGGGGCTTGCCATTTCGTAGCCCATTTCGGAAAGATTGCTGAGCAGTAGATTACGATTTACACGATAAACCTCGGTATCTGCAGTCATATCCAGACACTTTGCCACTAAGAACTGCCACATACTGGGGGCGCAAACAAAGCCTAAGGCGCGACCTGCACCGCAAACAGCGGCATAAACGTCGCCTGCCTCCTTACAGGTGGGGGAAACCAGCACGTAGCCAATTCTTTCGCCCGGCAGCGACAAGGCCTTACTGAAGGAATAGCAAACCAGAGTGTTATTGTAAAAATTGGTAACAAAGGGTACCTTTTTATCGGTATAAACCAGCTTGCGATAGGGCTCGTCGGCAATTATATAAATATCTGTGCCCAATTCCTTTTGCTTAGAGTTAAGTATATCCGAAAGCTCTTTCAGCTCCTTCTCGCTTATAATAACGCCCGAGGGGTTGTTGGGAGAGTTAATTATAATGGCTTTGGTTTTGGGAGTTATGGAGTTTGCCACAGCCTCAGCATCAAGGCTTAAATCCCCGGCTTTAGATTTTACAACTACTGGCACCGCCCCTGCCTTTTCAATAAACACGCGGTATTCCGGGAAGAAGGGTGCAATTATAATAACCTCGTCGCCGGTGTTACAAAGGGCATTAAGAGAAATTGTAAGGGAGGCCGCAGCACCGCAGGTCATATATATAAGCTCGGGGCGAACAGCGGCATTGTGCTCGCTATTGATGTTTTCTGCAATAGCGGTGCGAACACCCATATCGCCGGGGGCGGAGGTGTAGCCGTGAAGAAGAACAGGGTCGGTATTATCAACCAAATCCTTTATAATTTCCCCTACCTCGCGGGGGGCGGGAACACTGGGATTACCTATGCTGAAATCGAACACCTTATCGGCACCGATTTCGGCCTTGCGTTTTTTGCTGTACTCGAAAATTTCGCGAATTACGGAACTCTTTTTTCCGAGACCCATCATTTTTTCATTTAACATATAAAACACCTCATTAATACAAAAAACCCACAATCCCTGAATTGCTAAAAAAAACAATACGGAAATGCGGGCTGTCTGTACTTTATTTAAAACCTAAAGGAATTAACAAGCAGTGTACAGATAGTCCGTGGTGGTAAAATAATAAAAATAAAATTTAGAAAAATTATTTCTCACGGCTGTACAACTCCTTTTTCCTTTAAAATAAGTTATGTTTAATTATACATTCACGTATAAGGTTTGTCAAGGGCTTTTTTATCAAAAATTTACTACTTTCAATTATTTTAGGAAATTGTTTTAATACATAAAAATACCGCCGAGCCTAGGTTCGACGGTATAATTATACAAAGTACGCTTATTTAGTTGTTCTTAAAACCAGATTCATAACGTTCACGGCACATTTCTGAGCATCGGCTCGGCTTATTCTGCCATCACGAAGTCCTTCCAAATAGTCCTTATTTTTGCAGCCGGGCATTACAAGGTCGCAGCCGGCCTTAGACATTAAGAAGGCGGTGTTCCAGGTGCTCCAGTCGGTCATAACACAGCCGTCGAAGCCCCATTCAGCACGAAGAATACCTGTGTTCAAATCGTAATTATCGGCGGCATAGGTGCCGTTGACGATATTGTAAGAGTTCATTAACGCCAAAGGCTTTGCCTTTTTAATTGCAATCTCGAAACCGCGAAGATATATTTCACGCAAAGCTCTTTCCGAAACAACGCTGTTACATTCCAGACGGTGTAGCTCGGCGTTATTTGCAGCAAAGTGCTTAACCGTGGCATAATGGCCGCTGGGTGTGCCGTCGGGGTTAACCTGAATACCCAAGGTCAGTGCCGCCGCCATTTCGCCTGTTACGAATGCATCTTCAGAAAAATATTCAAAATTTCTGCCACAAAGAGGGTTGCGGTGAATATTGAGAGCAGGAGCGAGCCAACCACTCAATCCCGCCCTTGTCATATCATCGGACACCACTTCGCCCATAAGTTTTGCAAGACGAGGCTCCCAAGTGTTTGCAAGGCAGGTTTCAACCGGGAAAGGCGACATACTTAAGCTAATTTCGGAGTCTTCGGCAACGTCGTTTATATCGTAAACGTGGCCCACCAACCGAACACCTGCGGGTCCGTCGGCATTCACGCAGGGCGGAATTTTATACTCCTCGCTAAACCAGGTTTCACCTGCGGCACCGGGAACGGTTCTTGACATTGTACCCACATTTGGATTGTTTATGGTATCTACCGTTACGCCGTTAAGAATATCTGCCAACTGTTCGTCGGTAAACTGCGAAACAAATTCTTCCATGGTTTTTTCGCCGTTGCGAACTTCGGTTAATGTACAGAATTCCCCTTTTGGAAGCTCTACAGGGTCGGTGGGCTGAGATACGATTACGGTATTTATATCTGCGGCGGCAAGAGAAAGCTCTGCAACGTTTTGGTAGCATTCACCCGATTGGTTATCCATAGCCTTGGGGTAAATAAGCTGAAGCTCGTCTTGTAAAGCACAGCGATTAACGGTTTTAAGGGTAACTGCTGTGTTATCCAATGAAATTCTTGCGGCGATTTTGGTGTTTATTGAGGAATTACCAAGGCGAAGAGTATATACACCCTTTTCTAATATATATTCGGCGGTGGCCTCCTTATAAGAGGCGAAATCGCAAAGGTCGAAGCAAAGGGTAATATCTTCTGTTTCGCCCACATTTAATTCTTTTGTTTTCTTAAAGGCCACCAACTGCTGATAAGCCTTGTTAAGCTCGCCTGCCGGCTCGCTGACATACAACTGAACAACCTCTTTACCCGCCACTTGACCGATATTTTGAACAGTAGCTTTAAGGGTAACCTTGGTACCATTCAAATTGCAACCGATAAATTCGGTGTCAAATTCAGTATAGGAAAGGCCGAAGCCGAAGGAATAGGTGGGCTTAACACCGAAGGAATCGTAATATCTGTAGCCTACGTAAATACCTTCTTTATAAGGTATGTACTTGCCATCAAAGCCCTCGTGTGTGGGATAGGTATCGATTGGTGCCCAGGTAGAGGCAAGCTTACCGGAGGGTGATTCGGCACCCGTAAGAATATCTGCCACGGCGTTACCCATTTCAGTTCCGCCCATAGAGGTGTAAAGAATGGCATCGAAATTGTACTTTTCCATAAATCCTACGTCCATTACGCCGTAGGTGTTAAGAAGCAGAACAACGGTTTTAAAGGAACTGCGCACCTCTTCTATAAGTGCAATTTCTTTATCTGTAAGGTAGAATTCGCCCTGCACCAGCTTTACGTCGAAATTTTCACCCTCGTTTCTGGCGATGTTCACTATTGCCACGTCGTTACGCTCTGCGGCGGCAGACACAAAACCTGCGGGAAGGTCGGGCTCTTCTAAGCTGGGCACCCAGGAGGACTTATTCCAGACTCTGTTATAATTACGCAGGGTAGGTTCGAATCTATCCTCATTAAATTTTTCATAAAATTCCGCAACGGTTTCATCTAAAACCACCTCGGTGTTTTTTATGGCTTCCGAGGGCTGCACGGGGAATATTCCCATAACGTCTCCGGAGCCGGCGCCTCCCTTAAAGCAGAAATAAAAGGTACTGCCGAAGGCGGCAACCTTCTGCCCTTTCTTTAAAGGCAGAGCAGCATTATCGTTTTTAAGCAGCACCATACCCTCGCGGGCAATTTGGCGAATGAGATTGTTTTTATATTGTTTATCCATAAAATCACCTCGTTAAAATCTGTAAAAATTATACCTCTTAAAATTTCCTTAGTCAATCAAATGACAAAAAATTAATATTTTCCGACAATTACTTACTAAAAAAGCATTGAGAATTTTATAATTATGTGTTATACTACTATTCGTAATATATTTTGATTTGCCCTCAGGAGGTATTTTCTGCTATGCAAATAAAGGTTAAAATCACCAGCGACAGCACCTGCGATTTAAGCCCCAAGCTTATTGAAAAATACAACATTGGCATTTGCCCGCTTTTTGTTACTTTAGACGATAAGTTCTATCGCGACGGTGTGGATATAGCCCCCGACGACGTTTACGCTTTTTACGATAATACCGGTAGATTGGCCAAATCTGCCGCCGCAAATATTGCCGATTACACAGACTTTTGGGAAGAGCAAAAGGGTGAATACGAAGAGCTTATACACTTCAATATTTCCGCCTCTATGTCTACCACCTACAACAATGCACGCCTTGCCGCAGAAGAAATGGAAGGAGTTTATGCTGTAGACAGCGCCAACCTTTCAACCGGCTCCGGACTTCTTGTTCTTAAAGCTGCCGAGCTTGCAATGGCCGGTAAATCTGCCGCAGAAATTATCGAGGTTATTGAAACACTTCGCACTAAGGTGGATGCTTCTTTTGTTATCGACAGCCTTACCTACCTTCACAAGGGCGGCCGCTGTTCAACCCTGGCAGCTCTTGGTGCCAACGTTTTAAAGCTTAAACCTTGTATTGAGGTAAAAAGCGGCGCTATGGGTGTTGGTAAAAAATATCGCGGCAAGTTTGAATTAATTCTTAAAGACTACGTTGCCGACAGATTAGCCGATCAAGATGATATAGACCTTGACCGTGTGTTTGTTACCCACGGAGGCTGCGACGACGAAACAGTTAACAATGTAATGGATATGGTAAAAGCCACCCTGCCCTTTAAAGAGGTTTTAACCACCCGCGCCGGCTGCACCGTTTCGGCTCACTGCGGAAGAAATACCCTGGGCGTTCTGTTTATAAGAAAATCCGATCTTCAGTAAATTTTACTATATACCATAAAAGCAATCAGGCCTTTTCGGGCTTGATTGCTTTTTCTTTTAACAAAATTTCAGCGTGATGCATAAACTAATTTTGAGGGGCGGCGAAGGTAACAAAAATTTGCCATTCGGCGGCGGGCCGCGGCTACGCCCACAGAATAACCGAAGCGCCCCATTATATAAAAAGGGATAGTCCAAATTGGGCTATCCCTTTGCTGAATTTAATTATTTTAAAACCTCAGTTTTGATAAATTCGGAAAGAACTTTTGCGGCAGCCCAGTCACCCTCAACGGTGGGATGGCTGTCTCCACCGGTATTATCGGTGGGCAGACGGCAGTAGTATGCGTTGGTGAAACCGTCTGTTGTTTTAAGCTTATTTATGGTTTCTTTATAACATGCGTCTACAAAGTTGGGGTTGGCTGTCATCAAACCAAAAGCAAAAACTATTTTAACATCCTTGCCGTTGGCTTCGATGATTTGCTTTGCAAAATCGTAAGCCGCGGCACCGAATATTTCTTTCTTTGCGGCGTCGGTGGTGTATCCGGAACGATGGAGAAGTCCGTAATCGTTAGTGCCGAGATTTACAACAACAATGTCTGCATTTCGGTTGGCCGAGAAATCCCAAAGGTCGGTTTTGCTCGCAACCACCTGCTTATACCTGGTGGGCATATGGGCGTTGGGCATTCCGCTGATATTTACAAGGGCTGAGCCGCTTTGAGATATATTAGACCAATCGGCAGAAAGCATTACTGCGGTTTGAGTGCCATAGGCTTTATATCCGTTTTGAGAATGTCCGGACATTTGATCGCCGTTTTTCACAAGATTTCCCAAGCCGCAGGTGATTGAGTCACCTACAAATTCTATTAGTAAATCGTTATCTTTAGGAGCATCCATCATTTCGCCGTTTATGGAAATATCATATATTGTAAAACCATAGCCGCCTTCGCTCTGCTTATAAAACTCAATTGTATGCGGTTCGGACGAAAGACCTCTTGCGATTGTAATTTCTTGCTTTAGACCACCAATGGCAAAAACATCGCTCTCTACACCATCCACAATAACGGTATAATATCTTCTGTCGTTATGGGTTTGCTGAATGGTAAGGGTAACGTCGCCGTAGCAATCGGCATTGAAGCTAAAGCCCGCCGCGGTCAACTCTGCATAAAGTGATCCGTCGCTGCCCACAATGGTTCTGCCCATTTTCTTATATTTGGCATCCTTCATACCAACTGTTTTGGCTGAATAGTCGATTATGGTATCGGGGGTATTAAGAACGGTATCTCTTGCCGCTACAATGTCGGATACTGTAATTGTTCCGCTGTTATTAGCATCGAAAAGGAAGCTTTCTGTTTCGCTAAAAACACCGTTTAACATAGCCCCTAAACCCGAAACGATATCGGTTACTTCAACGGTGCCGTTATCATCAAAATCTCCGGCTATTACTACCTCTGCGGTTTGTTTGAGAACGCCGCCTGAGAAAAGCTGAAGGCTATCACCCTTTTTCAGTATATCCTTATCTTCTAACAGGGCAGTGCCACGTAATGCAGATATATTGACAGGCTGTTGATTCATACCGTACCTTACTTCATAAACAACCTGATGCTGCGGCACGCGTACCTTGGATTTATCGGGCGATATACCGTATACAGCGTTGCCTGAAAACTCGCTATCATCAGGGGTATATATAGCCTTTATATCCGAATCCTCGGTTATTGTAACCGTAGCTTCGGTAAGGTTGTCAAATTTATTAACGGTGTATTCAAGTGGCTCTCCGTTAATAGTCCAACCGCGGAAGGTGTATCCGTCTTTGGTTAAAGGAGCAGACAACTCAATAGTTTTTCCGCTATAGGCAATATCGGAAACATCAATAAAATCTGTTCCTTCGGACTTTATGGTATAGTTGAACTTTTTAATATTATACTCTCCGAACAGGGCTATTTCAGCCAGTCGGGCATTAGAGGAGGCAGCACCCACAGAGGTAGGTTGGGGTGTGCTTTTCAGTATGCGTATACCCACGTATTTTGCGGTTACAGGCTGGGAGAAAAGATAAACCTGACATCTAGCAGAGGTGCTGTTGGTATAATGCCACCTGCGGTTTTCGGAATTATAAAGAGTGCTTAAAGATTGAGAAGTATACAACTCAAACTCGGAGGTTACAAGATGCGGCCTTAAAGAATGAGCAATAAAAAACTTTTCGATTGTTGCTTCGTACATTAGGGCTATGCTGATGTCAACATAAGTGTTGGATTTAAAGGCCGAACCATTAGAAAATGTAACACCCTTGATGTCGGCATGCACATCCTCAAGGCTGTGGTTTACAAGGTCGTTTTCGCTGTTGGTTGAGTTAACGGTAATCTTGGTTGGAGCGCCTTCCATCATTCCCGAGCATATAATTGCGCCGGGAGCATCTTCCGAGCCAATAGTATAGCTGGAATTCAGCAGGTTATAGCTTGTGTCCAGAGCCTCGATACAGGGGTTAAGATAGGTGCTGTCGGTTGCCATACTGTCGGTAAAAGTAACACCAGTTGCCCCCGCCTGAAATGGTAGAGAAACCACAAGCAACAAAAAGGCCAGCGCAACACTTAACGTCTTTTTATATAATTTTCTCATTATTACACCTCTTTTGTATATTCTACTAATTTTATGATACCAAACACTGTGTATAAACGCAATAAAAACCGAGCAGTTTAATCGGAAATGATAAAAGTCTTGCATAAAACATAAAGCATCGACCGGTTAGTCGATGCTTTAATGATTGTTATTTTAACACTTCGGTTTTAATGAATTCCGAAAGAACTCTTGCAGCGGCCCAGTCACCTGCAACGGTTGGGTGAGCGTAGCCGCCGGTATTGTCGGTGGGTAAGCGGCAGTAGAAGGCATTTGTATAGCCCTCTGCGGCAAGCTCGGTTACCGCCTGCTGATAGGCTGCATCTGCGAAATTGGGGTCGGAAGTCATAAGACCGAAGGCAAAGACAATCTTAACGTCTTCGCCGTTGGCTTCAATAATCTGGTGAGCAAAATCAATAGCAAGATTCTTGAAATACTCCGTTTTGGAACTGGTATTTACACCCGAATAGAGGTGTATAAATCCGTTATCGTTTGTACCAAGATTTATAACCACGATATCGGCATTTCTATTGGCTGCAAAATCCCAAGCAGGGGTATCGGTTGCCTTAGGATTGCTGCCCTTTACAGCGTTTTTATACTCGGTGGGCATATGGTTACGGGAGGCTTCTCTGTTGCGGTCGTCGATAAGCGAGGAGCCGCTTACAGAAATGTTAGACCAATCGGCGCCAAGAAGTCTTGCAGTTACAGTGCCGTAAGCGTTGTAGCCATCCTGGGTATAGGCAACACCTGTTTCTTTGCCGTTTTCCAGCATATTACCTGCACCGCAGGTGATGGAGTCACCGATAAACTCGATAAGCAGATCGGCTTCGGCATCGGCTTCTAACACCTTGCCGTTGATTTTAACGCTATTGACGGTTATTTTCTGACCGCCCTCACACTGCTTGTAGAAACCGATGGAATGAACCCCCGAGGAAAGTCCACGGGCTATAATAATGTCCTTTGTGCCGCTGCCGGTGATTCTTATTGTATGCTCAACGCCATCGATAACTGCTGTGTACTCGCGCGCATCGTTATGAACTTGGTTTATGTTAAGCACTATATCACCGTAAAGGTCAGCATTGAAGCTAAAGCCAGAAGCAGTCCAGTCGAATGTAAGGCTTCCGTCGGTATTTTTCAGATATCTGCCCTGAGTTTTATAACTGAGGTCGGCCATAGGAATGGTAACGTTTTCGTAGTCGGTTTCTTCGGTGGGGGTAGTGAGTATGGTATTTCTTATATTAACAATATCGCTAACCGTGATGCTGGAACTGTTGTTCAGGTCAAGTGAAAAGAACTGATCCGAAGTGGCGGTACCACGCAAAATTGTATCTATACCGCTAACCGCGTCTGAAACGGTTAGGTTACCATCATAATTGCAATCGCCTGCGATAACAACCGACAGCTTCTGCTTTTCCTCTCCTTTAGAGGAAAGAATAAGGGTGTCGCCTTTTTTAATGAAGTTTTTATCCTGAAGCGGAGTATCACCGCGTTTTGCAGAAATGTTTGCGGGGAACTGCTCAAAGCCATAGCGCAGGTCGTAGAGCACGCTGTTTATGGGAACGCGAATTTGGGTTTTATCGGCAGATAAAGTGAACCTATCGTTGCTTGTGAACTCGCTGTCGTCGGCGGTGTAAACTGCTTCAATATCGGTTTTTTCGGTTATTTTTAAAGTAAGCTCGGTATAGTTTTCGTAAATATCCTCTACATAATCCTCTGCAGTCTCGCCGTTTACCTTCCAGCCGCGGAAGGTATAGCCGTCTTTACAAAGAGGTGCAGAGAAGGTCAGACTTCTGTTCTTGTAGGTATTGCCCTTTGCGGTGATAAGACCTGCTTCACCGGAGGTTACGGAGTAGTCGAAATAATCGGTGTTATATTTACCGAAAACGGCAATTTCGGCCATACGAACGTAAGAGCTGCCCTGAGCTGTGCAGTTGGGCATTACACCCTTAAGAACCTTAATTCCCACATACTTTGCAGTTATTGGCTCGGGGAATTCGTAAACCTGATTCTGAACTGCGTTTTCGTTAAGGAAGTACCATTTCTTATTTTCCACATTATAAAGGGTGTCGAGGGAGTCGCCTGCATATATTTCATATTCATAGGTACGAAGACCTGAGTTGTTATTTACAGCGTGAGACAGGAAAACCTTATCGATGATTGCCTCGTGTTGAAGGGCAACGCTGATGGTGGAGTATGCACCCTCAATATAATTTCCGCTGCCATCCATAAATTTAACACCGTGAATATCGGCGTGAACGCCTGTAAGAGTGTGGTCTACCAGGTCGTTTTGGGCAGAATTATAGGAACGGATGCCTACGGTAACCGCCTTGGTTCCATCAAAGCCTGCCGTTGTAATGGTGCCGGGTTCACCTGTGCCTGCTACGTAGTCGGCACCGTTAAGAAGGTTATAGTCGGTGTCGAGAGCGTCGATACAGGGCTGAATCCATTTTGAGGCAGTAGCCTTATATTCGTCGGGAATCACACAGGAGCCAATAAGGGCTACCTCGCGGATACGGGGGTAGGCATAACCTCTGTTACTATCAGCACTGTTGGGATTACAGCCGTTAAGAATACGGATACCAAAATATTTTGCCTCTATGGTTTTTCCGAAGGTTATATACTGACCGTCGGTAGGAGTGGCGGCGCAATCCTTGTTATAGTGATAAAGAAGGTTTGCGTCGGTATAAAGTGTGGCAAGCTCGTCGCCTGCAAAAACCTGATATTCCCAAATCATACGGTCGGTGGATTCTTTGGTGTTGGCAAAAAGCAGGTTAGTAACGCTGGCGGCAACCGGAAAATTAAAGGTCATATCAATATAACCTTCAACGTATTCCTTATTGGAATCGAACCATCGATGTCCACCGCTAAAATCACTGTGACTTTCATTGAAAGTACCGTTTGTCATATTAGCCACGTTTGCGGCTGACGTCTGGAACACCTTATCAACGGTTGTACCGCTGGTGTAGGTGGTGCATAACGCCAAGGGTTCTCCCTTAGTTGCGGTGTTGCCCCAACCAAGAATGATGTTCTTGGTTTCGTCGGCAATAATTTCGGCAAGGCCATCTACTGCTGTAATGTCGTCTTGCACGGTAACCTCCGCATTGATATCTTCAAGGGTGTCTTCTACTTCGGAGCTATTGTCGCCATAGCCGCCGGTAGCGTCTTCGGATACATTAACATCAGCATAGGCTGTGAACATACCAAGGGGTAATACTGCCAATACTAAAAATGCTGTGAGTATCAAGCTTAAAATTCTTTTCATACAGAGTCTCCCTTACATATATTATTTATAGTTTTAGATTAACATAGCCGCAAACCATTTTCAACCGTTTTTACAAAAAAAGATTAAAAAATACAAAATCAAGTTTGTACTATGCATAAAAAATCCGGCGCCCCACAAAAAACAGGGAGCGCCAGAATATAAAGCATTAGTTTTTAAGGCTGTGCATTGGGGCGGGAATTCTGCCGCCGCGCTTAATCATTTTTAAGGGAGAGGCTGTGTTGACCTTCATTACAGGGCCACCGCCGAGGAGGCCGCCGAAATTAAGCTCTTCCCCTACTCCCTTGCCGATGGCAGGAATAAGGCGAACTGCGGTGGTTTTAGAGTTAACCATACCAATTGCCGCCTCGTCGGCAATAATTGCCGAAATAACCTCGTCGGGGGTATCACCGGGAATATTAATCATATCAAGGCCGACCGAGCAAACCGCCGTCATAGCCTCAAGCTTTTCTAAAATAAGGGTGCCGTTTCTTGCGGCATCTATCATACCGGCGTCTTCGGTTACAGGAATAAAAGCACCCGAAAGACCGCCAACGTGAGATGAGGCCATAACTCCGCCTTTTTTAACCGCATCGTTAAGCATTGCCAGGGCAGCGGTTGTGCCGCAAGCACCGCAGCATTCAAGCCCGATTTCTTCTAAGATATGGGCAACCGAATCGCCAACGGCGGGGGTGGGCGCCAAGGAAAGGTCTACTATTCCAAAGGGTACTCCAAGGCGTTGCGAAGCCTCCCTTGCCACCAACTGACCCATACGGGTGATTTTAAAGGCAGTTCTTTTTATAAGGTCGGCCACCTCTGATAAATCCATACCCTCGGAACGGGTAAGGGCAGCCCTTACAACACCGGGACCCGAAACGCCTACATTTATTACGCAATCGGGCTCGCCCACGCCGTGGAAAGCACCTGCCATAAAGGGGTTATCTTCGGGAGCGTTGCAAAAAATAACAAGCTTTGCCGCGCCGATACAGTCACGGTCGGCAGTACGCAATGCAGTTTCCTTTACAATATGTCCCATCATTTCCACAGCGTCCATATTAAGGCCGCTTTTGGTGGAGCCTATGTTAACAGAAGAGCATATATGGTCGGTGACACTTAAAGCCTCGGGAATGGAAGCAATCAATTCTTTGTCACCTGCCGAAAAACCTTTCTGTACCAAAGCGGAATAGCCGCCTATAAAGTTCACCCCAACGGTTCTGGCTGCCTTTTCAAGGCTAAGTGCGAATTTTACAACCTCAGGGCTTTTGCAGGCTGCAGCAATAATTGCAATAGGGGTTACAGAGATGCGCTTGTTTATAATAGGAATACCATACTGGCTTTCTATTTCCTCGCAGGTGGAAACCAGCTTACCGGCACATCTGGTAATCTTTTCGTATACCTTGTTACAGGCCAAATCAATATCCGGGTCTATACAATCAAGCAACGAAATGCCCATAGTAACTGTGCGGATATCCAGATGCTCTTCGTCAATCATTTTAATTGTTTCAAGAATATCTTTAGTGTTAAGCATACTCATATTTTTCACCTATACTCTGTGCATTGAATTGAAGATATCCTCGTGCATAACGTGGATAGATAAGCCCTTATCTGTTCCGCAGGCCTTTACTGCATCGGAAAACTCGCTGAAGGGCACTGTAACCTCGGTTACATCACACATCATAATCATACAGAACATATCCTGTAAAATTGTTTGAGATACGTCGATAATATTTGCGCTCAATTTTGCACATTCGGTGGCAACTGTGGCAAGAATTCCAACCGTATCTTTACCTACAACTGTGATAACTGCTTTCATAATAATTACTCCAAATAATAAATTTTAATTAATTATAACACAAAAACTGTACTTTTGCACTATAATATGTTACAATATTTAAAAAAGTTTTTGGAGAATTATGATGAAAACGACGGCAAAAGCCTATGCAAAACTAAATTTAACCCTTGATATTCTGGGTTTGCTTCCCAACGGTTACCACAATATTGAAACGATTTTTCAATCTCTCTCGCTTCACGACACCATAAGCCTTGAAAGCGGAACCACGGAAATTTCGGTTATTTGTTCCAGTGAAGCCGTTCCCGATGGAAAAGACAATATCTGCTATACCGCCACCGAGCTTTTCTTTAAAAAGGCCGGCATATTCGACGGTGTTAGAATTGAAATAGAAAAAAACATTCCGGCGGCGGCAGGATTGGGCGGTGGCAGCGCAGATGCCGCTGCGGTACTACTGTTGCTTAATAAAACCTATAAAAACATTTTAACCGATTCCGAGCTGTACAGCATCGCCGCTCACCTTGGAGCTGATGTTCCCTTTTGTATGGCCGGCGGCACTCAATTAGGTTCGGGAATAGGCGATATTTTAAGGCCCTTATCCCCCTGTCCAAAATGCGATATTGTGCTTGTAAAGCACGGCACTAAGGCATCTACAGCCGCACTTTACAGTAGATTAGATAAATCAAAAAATATACTCCACCCCGATACCGCGGCCGCCATTATAGCTTTGGAAAGCGGAGAACTGTCACAGCTTTCCAAATATATATGCAACTGCTTTTCAGCAGCTTGGCAAGATAATATAAACACTCAGAAATCTAAACTGCTATCCCTTGGAGCTTTAGCAGCAGAGCTTACCGGAAGCGGACCTACTGTTTTTGGTATCTTCCCCGCCGGCAAAGGAAAAGCCGCTGCAGAGGCTCTTCAAAAGAATTATCCCCAGGTTTACTTATGCACGCCAAAAAATAAAGGTGTGGAATTTCTGCCCTGATGTATAAAATCTGAAAACTTTACCAATACTCCTGCTGACTAATTGTTACAGGAGTATTTTTATGAATAAAAGAAAAACCTTTACATTATCAATTGCTGCGGGTTTAATTTTCTCGGTGCTGCTTTCCTTTATGGGCTTTGATGCCTCCTGCCGCGAAATAGAAAAAGAGGTATTACGTTTGCACATAGTGGCAAATTCCGACTCGGAAGCCGACCAAAAATTAAAACTTAAGGTTAGAGATAGGGTTTTAGAGTTGGAAAAAGAGCTGTGGCAAAATGCCGAAACCAAGGAAGAGGCCATCACAGAGGTTAACGCGCATCTGGATTACATTTTAGAAGAAGCACAAAGGGTCGTTACCGAAAATGGCTACAGCTACACCGTTTCTGGAGAAGTAACCCTTTGCAGTTTTCCCACCAAGGAATATGAAACCTTTACCCTTCCCGCAGGAAATTACGACGCTCTTAAAATTAAAATAGGTAGGGGCGAGGGTAAAAACTGGTGGTGTGTGCTGTTCCCGGAAATCTGCCTTGGCGCCGCCACAGATTTCGACAAGGCTTTAAGCGATAAAAGTGAAAAAGTGGTAACAAATCCCGGAAAGCACAGGGTTAAGTTCAAGGTGGTAGAGCTTTACCACGGAATAAGAGAAAAAATAAATTCAATATTTTAAAAAATAATACTTGCAATTGCCAAAAGTTTATGCTATAATCAATGCGTTACAAATCTTTGAAAAGGGGTGACAGTCGTGAAAAAGGGAATTCATCCGCAGTATGAAACTGTAATTGTAAAGTGTGCTTGCGGAGCGGAGTTTGAAACTCGTTCAACTAAAAAAGACATTCGTTTGGATATTTGTTCAAAATGTCATCCGTTCTTCACCGGCAAACAGAAGCTGGTTGATACAGGCGGTCGTGTTGATAGATTCAACAAGCGCTTCCAGATGCAGAAATAATTCGTCGCAGTCGCTTAAAGCGACTGCGCCTTTTTCTTATATAACCTTTATTTTTTAAAACAAGGCGGTGTTTTATGCCATACATTACCGTTAAAAATCAGGCCACGGCAGAGCTTACAGAAAAGCGTTCTCGCTTTATTGCCAACGTCTATCCCGTAAGCAGCGAAAAGGATGCGCTGGATATAATTGCAAAACTAAAAAAAGAATATTGGGATGCACGGCACAATGTTTATGCCTATATAATCCGTCAGGGTAATATTTGCCGCTATACCGACGATGGCGAGCCCTCGGGCACCGCAGGCGTGCCTGTGCTTGACGTTATGCGCAAGCAAGGAATTGTAGACTGCCTTGTGGTGGTTACCCGCTATTTTGGTGGTGTGCTGCTTGGCACAGGTGGGCTTGTAAGGGCATATTCGGGCGCCGCTATAGATGGACTTCGTGCGGCACAGGTTATTACCATGCGCCCCTGTACAATTTGTGAAATAAACTGTGATTACCCCGACTACGACAATGTTATAAGAACGCTGGAAAATGGCAAATGTAGTGTAGAAAATACAGATTTTGCCGAAAAGGTAACAATCAGCTTTGCTATTGAAGCCACGCTGCTTGAAAACATAAAGGAAAAACTTAAAGAAACCTTCTGCGGAAGAATTTTGGTAAAAGAAATCGGCAGCAGGTACGCAAATATTGATTAATTCTAAATATTTTTTAAAAATTTAAAGGGTTTTTCGATTTTTTTGCGTATACAGTAACAGAAGGGTCGAAAATTACCTTATTTTACGAAAGGGCGTGTGTTTATGAAAAGCATAAGAGAACGTACAGAACGGCAAGAACACCTTACTTTATCCCCCCTTGCCGCCTTCAGCGACCAACCCGGTGAAAGGGAGTGGCCCGAAACTCCTTGCAACCTGCGCACCGCTTATCAACGCGACCGCGACAGAATTATACACAGCAGCTCTTTCAGAAGGCTTAAGCACAAAACTCAGGTTTTTCTCTCCCCCGAAGGTGACCACTACCGTACACGCCTTACCCACACTTTAGAGGTTTCGCAAATTTCTCGAACCGTTGCCCGTGCGCTCAGGCTTAACGAGGACCTTTGCGAGGCAATCGCGCTGGGGCACGATTTAGGACATACCCCCTTTGGCCACGCAGGTGAAAGAGCATTAGATGCAATTTTCCAGGGTGGTTTTCGCCACTACGACCATAGCGTAAGGGTTTGCCGCAGGCTGGAAAAGGGCGGTAAAGGCCTTAACCTTACCTCTAACACCTTAGACGGTATAAAGTGCCATACTAAGGGTGACGAGGCCATAACCTTAGAAGGCAGAATCGTTCGCATTTGCGATAAAATAGCCTATATTAACCACGATATCGACGACGCTGTACGTGCCGGAGTTATTACCGAAAATGATATCCCTTCGGAAATTCGAGAGCACTTCGGGCAAACCAAAAGCCACAGAATCAACTCTATGGTTATGTCGCTTATAACCAACAGCCTTGACAACATAAGAATGGCCGAAGAAGACTACGAGATGTTTTTAAAGCTTCACACCTTTCTTTTTCAATCGGTTTATCTTAACCCCAAGGCAAAATCGGAAGAGCAAAAGGTTTCGGGAATTATTGAGGGGCTTTACAGCCACTTTGTAAAAAGGCCGGAGCTGTTGCCCCAAGAATACCGCCATATTTTAAGTGAAGAGGGCGTTGAGCGCGCCGTTGTAGACTATATCGCAGGTATGACCGACACCTATGCCGTTAACTTTTACGAGGATATATTTATTCCAAAATCCTGGCACATATAAAGCATTATTATTTTTTTAAGAAAGGAGCCGTTTTAAATGCCATTCAGAATACCCGATGAATTTTTAGCCGATTTAAACTCTCGCATAGATATTGGCGACCTTATTTCGGGCTATGTGAATCTGCGTCAGCGCGGCAACAGAATGGTTGGGCTTTGCCCCTTCCATAACGAAAAAACCGGTTCCTTTACCGTTTTTAGCGACACCAACTCTTACTACTGCTTCGGCTGTGGTGCAGGTGGTGGACCTATAACCTTTATAAGGCAGATTGAAAATTTAGATTTTGCAGAAGCCGTTAAGCTGCTTGCCGACAAATGCGGAATGCAGCTTCCCGAAACCGGCTACGACAACAGCTTTTCAAAGCTAAAAAAGCGAATTCTTGAAATTAACCGCGAAACGGCAAGGTTCTACCACAGCAACCTGCTTTCCCCTGCCGGCAAGCCGGTTTTGGATTACTTCTTGTCAAGAAAGCTAAAGCCCGAAACAATAAAGCATTTCGGCCTTGGCGCCGCACCCGAAGGGTGGGACACCCTGCTTAAGCACCTTAGGGCTAAAGGCTACAGGGAAGACGAAATGCTACAGGCCAACGTTATAATGCGTGGTCAGCGTGGCGGATATTACGACCGTTTTCGCAACCGTGCAATGTTCCCAATTATCGACCTTAGAGGTAACGTTATAGCCTTCGGCGGAAGGGCACTTCCCGGAGATGATAAAAAGGGCGCCAAATACATTAACACCAGCGACACACCTGTTTTTAAGAAAAGCCAAAACCTATATGCGCTTAATTTTGCAAAAAACAGTTGTAGCAAGAGCATAATATTAGCAGAAGGCTATATGGACGTTATTGCCTTACATCAAGCAGGCATAACCAACGCCGTTGCGGCCCTGGGCACCGCCTTTACAGACGAACACGCACTGCTGCTTTCTCGCTACACCTCCGAAATCACCCTATGCCTTGATGCAGATGCAGCCGGGCAGAAAGCCACCGAACGGGCACTGGGCATTCTTTCAAAATCGGGACTTCCCACAAAGGTGCTCAGAATCCCCGACGGCAAAGACCCCGACGAATTTATTAAAAACAGCGGCAAAACCGCCACCACCGCTTTTCAGGATTTGGTAAGTTCAGCAATGAACAGCACCGAGTACAAGCTTATTGAGGCGGCAAAGGGAATTGACGTTTCTACCGATAACGGGCGGCTTGAGTACCTTAAAAAATGCACAGCCGTGCTGGCATCGCTTCAAGACGATATTGCAATCGACCTATACGCAGGGCAGCTTTCGGAAAGGTTTGGCATTTCAAAAACTGCGATACTTACCGAGGTTAAAAACAAAACCAAACAACTGCGGCGAACACAGAGCAGCAAAAAAATCAAAGAGCTTATACAGCCTAAAATCAGCACCGCAGACGTAAATCCCGAACGGCAACGAAACCTGCGGGCTGCAAAAGCAGAAGAGGAGATTATCTCCATTCTGATATACAATCCCGACCTTGTAAAAACAGCAGAAGCCGAAATAGGCGAAGACTCATTTGTAACAAGCTTTAATAACAGAGTATACAAAAGAGTAACAGAGGTTATACATAATGGCCTTACCTTCGACGTGGCAATGCTGGGCGAAGATTTCACCCCCAAAGAATGCGGCAGAGTTGCCGAATACCAAAACCGTATGGTTAAAGGGGAAAATGCCGCCAAAGCGCTGATGGATTGTATAAAGGTTTTAAAAGAGGAAAAAAGCAACACTCTATCCGATTCCGGCAATTTATCGCTGGATGAGTGGGCATCCAGAATTAAAAAAATTGCGGAAAGCAAAAAGTGAGGTATATGAATATGGAAAAGAAAAAGAAGGATACTATCGACTCAAGATTAGACGACGTTAAGGAGCCTACCCGAGCCGAGCTTGAAGAAGAGGAGCTTGAAGAGATTCCCGAGGATTTAGACGCCCTTGCCAACGACCCGGAACTGCTTGATATCGATTTCGACGACCCCTCTGTGGAAGCGCTTAAAATGGAAGAAATCGAAACCGAAAATATTGACACAAGCGTTGCAGACAATATATCCCTTGATGACCCGGTTAAGGTTTACCTTAAAGAAATCGGTCGTGTTCCCCTGCTTTCTTCCGACGAAGAGGTAGAGCTTGCCGTGCTTATAAGCGATGGTAACGAGTTTGCCAAAAAGCGCTTAACCGAAGCCAACCTTCGTTTGGTTGTTAGTATTGCAAAGCGTTACGTAGGCAGAGGTATGCACTTCCTCGACCTTATTCAAGAAGGTAACGTTGGCCTTATTAAAGCGGTTGAAAAGTTCGACCATTCAAAAGGATTTAAATTCTCTACCTATGCTACCTGGTGGATAAGGCAGGCCATAACCCGTGCCATTGCCGACCAGGCAAGAACCATTCGTATACCCGTGCATATGGTTGAAACCATTAACAGACTTAAAAAAGTTCAGAGTCAGCTTCTTCACGAAAACGGCAAGGAACCCACAGAAGATATGATTGCCGAAAAGATGGAGCTTCCGGTAGAGCGTGTGCGCGAAATTATGCGTGTGGCCCAAGAGCCTGTTTCTATGGAAACCCCCATCGGCCCGGAAGAAGATAGCCGCCTTCAGGACTTTATCCGCGACGAAGACGCCTTAGCTCCCGACGAGGCTGCACTTAAATCAATCACAAATGCAGATATCGATGCAGTTCTTAAAACCCTGTTGCCCCGCGAAGAACAGGTTATCCGCCTGCGCTTCGGCCTGCAGGACGGTAGGTGCCACACTTTGGAAGAGGTTGGTACAAAATTCGAGGTTACTCGTGAGCGTATCCGTCAGATAGAGGCCAAGGCCTTAAGAAAGCTTCGCCACCCGGTTAGAAGCAATAAATTTAAAGATAAATAAGGTGTAGTAATGTTATTGAATCTTGAAACAGATTATGCCATTCGAATAGCCTCTTGCCTGGCCGAAAGCGATAAACGGCTGGATGCCAAAACCATTGCCGCCAAAACCGGAGTCACCCCAAGGTTTACGCTAAAAATTCTTCACCGTCTTGTGAACGGTGGTATTGTAAAATCCTTTAAGGGTGCAAACGGCGGCTATACCTTAGCCGTTCCGGCCGACCAACTTACGCTTTTGCAGGTTGTGGAACTTGTTTGCGGACCTTTGGAAATCAGCCAATGTCAGCGAGGCGGCGACGGTTGCACCCACCCAAAAGGAATTTGCAGCTTTCACGAGGTATTTAACGACGTAAGCGTTTATATGAAAGACAAATTTTCTAAAGTTACCTTTAAGGCAAAATGAAACGAGGCATAAATCTTATGAATTACACATATAAAACTAATGGGACTTGCTCCCGCGTAATCGATTTGGAAATCGAAAACGACAAGCTTGTAAACGTATCCTTTCACGGTGGCTGCAACGGCAACCTAAAAGGTATCGGTCAGTTGGTTAAGGGTATGTCGGTAGACGAGGTTATAGAGCGCCTTGAAGGCATAAGATGCGGTTTTAAAAGCACCTCCTGCCCCGACCAGTTGGCACAGGCTTTGAAAAATTACAAAAACTCTAAGCAAGGTGATTAGCTTTGAACGACGACAGAGATATTAAAATTGCAGGCAACAAGCCATCGAAGGATGTTGAATTGCACATACAGAAATCCTCTATGAAGGTGGATTCCTTAAGCGTGCGTATGGGTACAGAGTTGGGTCGCAAAATCGCAGAGCGCTTTGTGGCGGCTTTGCTTAAGCAAGGCCCTGGTGCCGATATTGACAGTGAAGAAATGCTTTTGCAAAGGCAAATTCTGCTGTCCTTTTCTGCATTGTCGGGGTTTGAAAATTTTTGCGAGAACAGCGACTACGCTGCCGCTGCAAAATCTGCCTTTTTCGGCTTTTTAAAAACAAATCACCCAGAGCTTTACGCAGGTGCTACCGACAATGGCGCCCTTTCCTTCTATTACCTTGCCTTCCGCCGCGGAAGCGAGGTTGAGCGCCGCATAGGTCAAACCTTCGCTATGCTTTGCTCTCACGATGGCGACCCTGTGTATCAAGAGCTGGGCGAGGCACTTTATTGCTGGTTCACCTCGGTGGTTCGCCGCGAAGAGGAAGCTATTTCTAAAGAATACAAGGAACAAAATAATGATTAATCCAACAAAAAAGCTAAGATGGCAGAATTTTTTACTTCTGCTTATTGCGGGGGGAATAAACGCAATCGGCGTTACCCTGTTTCTATACCCCGTAAAGCTTTACGACAGTGGAATTTCCGGCACCTCAATGCTGCTGGGTCAGTTAACCGAGCCTTATATGTCACTTTCAGCATTTCTTATAATTCTTAACGTACCGCTGTTTTTATACGGCCTAAAAAAGCAGGGAATAAACTTTACAATATATTCTATTTTCACCGTTGCGGTGTATTCCGTGAGTGCCTGGCTGATAACAGACGTGTTCCCGATTGACGTAAGCATTGCTTCGCCTTTGGCACAAAACGACCTGTTTCTTTGCGGCCTGTTTGGCGGACTGATTTCGGGTATTGGCAGCGGCCTTACCATTCGTTACGGCGGTGCTATAGACGGCATAGAGGTTATGGCAGTTATTTTCGCAAAGAAACTGAATATAAGCGTTGGCTCTTTTGTGATGGTGTACAACCTTATTTTGTATATTGTTTGCGGAATACTTGCCGACAGTTGGATTTTGCCGCTTTATTCCATAGTTACCTATATGGCGGCGCTTAAAACGGTTGACTTTATTGTAGAAGGTCTTGACCGTTCAAAAAGTGTTATGATAATTACCGACAAGCCTAAAGAAGTTAGTGAAGAGCTTATGGAGGTTTTCGAAACCGGAACCACGAAAATTGCTGCCGAGGGCGGTTATTCAGGCGCCGAAAAAACGGTTATCTATTTTGTTGTAAACCGTTTTCAAATTTCACGAATGCGGGCTATTGTTCACGAGATTGATCCCAACGCTTATATGACCATAAGCGAGGTGGCCGACGTTTTCCACCAGGGAAGTAAATAAACAGATATTAAAAAACCAAGGTGATTACAGCACCTTGGTTTTTGTTTATTTTTGTAAATTTTCAATTATTTTTAAAACATACAGCCACACGTTTTCGGTGGAAGATATAGACAGCTTTTCTTCTACTGTATGCACATCCCAAAGGTTGGGGCCGATAGAGATGCTCTCTAACCCTTCTATTCCGTTGCCCAGCACGCCACACTCCAGCCCAGCGTGGATAATCTGAATTTCGGGGTCTTTTTCGAATAACTGCCTGTAGCTTTCCTCGGCAACCGCCTGAAGCTTGGAATTTTGGCGATATTCCCAAGCGGGGAAGGAAATGCTGCAGTTACTTTCTGCGCCATATTCTAAAGCAACCTTGTGAATTTGGTTGAATATTTTTTCCGCGGCTGAATTTTTAGAGCTGCGCACCATAGCGCCTGCATAAAATCCATTATCTATTCCTACTATTGAAAGGTTTAGGGAGCTTTCCACCATTCCTTCAACCTCGGGGGACATAGACATAACTCCCGAGGGGAATTGATTTAAAATGTTCACCACTCGGCTGCTGTCGGTTTCGGTTAAAGCCTTTTCACTGCCATCGCAAACGGTGTATTCTATAGATGTTGTAGCTTCGGTTTTTCCGGCCTCGGCAATTACCAACTCAATTGCACTATCTAACGATTCGGTACTGCAGTTTATAAAGAATTTTGCCACGGCTTTGCGCGGTATTACGTTATCTTTTGTTCCACCGCTGATTTCGGCAAGCTGTATGCCATCGATTTTGGACAAAACCGCCGCCAATAGTTTAACCGCATTAAGCCTGCCCTTATTAATATCCACACCCGAGTGACCACCTGCAAGCCCGGATACCGTAAGGGTTACAAGCTTTCCCTTTTCGGGAATTAAATCAAGGGGCATTTTAACCTCTGCCGTGGCACCGCTGGCGCAACCCACAGTGATAACTCCCTGTTCCTCGCTATCCAGGTTGATAAGCTTCGAGGCGGTAATCCAGCTTCGGTCTATTCCATTGGCACCCAAAAGGCCAATTTCCTCGTCGGCGGTAAGCACAATTACCAAGGGAATTTCCACCTTGGCCTCTAAAAGGGCCAGACACATTGCAACACCAATGCCGTTATCGGCACCTAAGGTTGTGCCTTCGGCGGTAATATAATCGCCGTTAATTTTTGGGATTATCGGGTCGGTTAAAAAATCTATTTCCCTTTCGTCGGTTTTTTCGCAAACCATATCTGTGTGAGCCTGCACAGCCAAAGCCTCACCTATTCCGGGTTTGTAAATTACCAGGTTGTGGTGCTTATCTCTTTTATATTCCAAAGAACGTGCCCTAGCAAAGCTTTCGCAATAATCGGCAATTTTGCTGCAATTACCCGAGCCGTGGGGAATGTTGCATATTTCAAAAAATATTTGAAATACCCTTTTTGAATTCAAATTATCAAACATTAATATACAACTCTTTCAATATTATCAATTTTTGCAAAGGCGGGCATTATACATAATTATTGATGCGCCCTCGCCCACCACAGAAATTTCTATGGAGTTAAAATCTTCAATATCCACAACAATCTCTTGTGCTTCGTGTCTGGCGGAAATATCGGCTTCGCGCATAATGTAATCTCCACCCTTGCGGGCAACTATCTTTACCTTGCATTTAACCGACGGGTCAATATCATCGGCGGCTACCACGCTGAATTTAAAGTTTTTATAACCTTCATCGTCGGAATCTTCATCAGAATCTTCCTTGTCTAACTCGTAAATTGCCGAGGATTTGGCACTCAGTTTAATATAGTTTGTGTCGGTTGAATGGCTGATTCCAAAAGTATCTACAGCGTCGCCCTTGCCGAATTTCCAATCAGAGGCAGAGTCGTGCTTAATTTTATCAAGATAGGTTGGCAGTTTATTATCCAGCTCTTCGTCTTGCTCTAAGAAAACCTTGCTGTCGGGAATTACCTTACCGGCCTCTTTAAGCAGCTCGCCTGCCTCTTCAAACTGTTCAGCTTCTATATACTCATCCATTTTACTTTTAAAATACTTCTCGTAATCTTTACGATATTCTTTTATAGCCTCTTCAATTTCTTCGTCTTCTTCGTAGCTTTTATTATTTTCCATCGCATCAAGCAGAACGTTTATGGCGGCCGCATAGTTATTGTTTACCGCATATTCATCTGCATTGGTAAGCAGCTCGTTGCGGTCGGTGGTTACTACGGATTTTTGGTATTTTTTAAGCCTATCGGATATACGGGAATCTTTACCCAACACCTTTAAGGCATCCTCCAACAATTTTATTGCGCCGTTTATGTTGCCTTCGGCCCTGAGCCTATCCGACTCTTGAAACACGGTGTTTCTGTAGTTCGAGGCTGCCTGCTGATAATGATCCTGCGCTATGCTGTAATTAGAATCCTCTTTAATAACCTTTGCGTACTCTTTAATGCAAAGGGGATAGTTCTTTTTAGAATAGTATTCCTCGCCACTTTTGAAGCTATCCTTAGATTCCTTCATTTTGGATATGTCTTCCTTGGCTTTTTTTACCTGTGCCTTAAGTTCGGTTACGCCCATTTTTTCAATAACTGCAACCTCTTCTAAAGCGCTTTTATATTCTCTTTCACCATCACAATATTCCTTATAAACTTCTGTAAGGCGGTTTTTAAGCATTTTATTTAAGGAATTGCTGCCCTCTGAGGTGAAGTTTTCACGGAACATAGACTGGGCTGCGGTATAATTTCCATCTTTTAAATGGTCTTCAATTTTCATTACATTGGTTTTGAAAACTCCGCCAAAATATAAGCCGGCAACAATTAATGCAACCGCTATAATGCTTGCAATTATAAAAAAGCCCTTACTTTTTGCCCCTTTAACCTTTTCACCTGTACGAGTGGGTGCACCGCTTGGAAGTTCTTCTTTGGTTTCGGGTATAACCGGAAACTCAACCTTCGGTTGCTCGGGAATAGTTATGGCAATGGTAGACTCCTGAGGTTTTTCTGCTCCGGAAGAGCTGAATATATCTCCCCCTTGATTTGGGTCAACCTTTAATTTGTAGCTACAAGCCTTGCAGATACCATCTTTTTCTTCTGTGTTGCAACCGCAATATTTACATATCATATTTGTGACCTCCTTCGGTCGCGGAACCTTCTATAATATTTATTATGAAGATATCCATAACAATACAGCATAATTATATACCATAACCTATGTATTTGTCAAATTTAGCTACAAAAAACCGCAGTTTTCAGACTGCGGTTTTTATAATCTGTTATTAACCTGTAAATAAATTACCAAAGCTTTTGATAAATCGCCATTATATCTTCCTTTGTAGGTGTGCGGGGATTGGTGGCGGTGGTGCCGTCGCGCAGTGCAGCCTCGGCCATAACCGATATTCTGGATTTATATTCACTTTCGCTGATACCGCCCATTTCGGAAATGGAAAGAGGAATGTTCATCTCTGTGCACATAAAACGCATATAGCTTATCAAGGCGTGAATTGTGGTGATTTCGTTAAGGTTATAAACACCTAAAATACGCGCCATATTGCAGTATTTCTGAACGCAGGGCTCGTACTCCTTGCGGCTACGAGAATTTTTAAAAATATTACTGTTGTACTGGATTATATGGGGCAGCAATATAGCATTAGCCCTGCCGTGGGGAATGTGGAACTGCGCGCCTAACTGATGGGCCATACCGTGGTTAAGACCTAAAGAAGCCGAGCTGAAGGCAAGCCCTGCCAGACAAGAGGCTATATGCATTTTGCGGCGAGCGTGAGAGTCGTTATTGTCGTTATAAGAACGGATAAGGAACTGACCGCATATTTCAACCGCCTTTTCGGCCAACGCACCCGAAAATTCGTTGTTGTTAAGGCTTACATAAGCTTCAATTGCGTGGGTCATAACGTCCATACCCGTATCTGCCGTAATAGATGCAGGTACGCTTTTAACCAGCTCTTCGTCTAAAATTGCCTCGTCGGGAACCATATCATAAGAGGCCAAGGGGTATTTTGTTCCGGCTTCGGGGTCGGTAATAACCGAAAATGGGGTTACCTCGCTACCCGTACCGCTGGTTGTGGGAATAGCCACCAAATGGGGGTTAAAATCGGCATTAATACGCTGTGCGAATTTTCTAATGGATTTTGATAAATCCAACGCACTGCCGCCACCAATGGCCACAATACAATCGGGGCTGTATTTAAGAATTTCGGTTACACCCGAAATAACCTTTTCAACAGGTGGGTCGGGTATAACGTCGGTATAAATTTCGTAATCAATTCCCTTTTCGTCAAGCCGAGAGGTTACCTGGTTAATAAGGCCACCCGATACTACGAAGGGGTCGGCTATAACAAAAAGCCTGCTGTAAGTTAGTTCCTTTAATCGGTCAAGAGCGCTCTCGCCAAAGAAAATTTTAGTTTTTACTTCGAATTCTTTCAATTATATTACCTCAATCAAAGTGTTGTAACGGTGAAGGTGTGAACCCTTTCTTCGCCGGGTTTCAATATTGTTACACCTCTTTTATGGGTATATACACCGTCTTCGCTGTAGCAATCGTTCATACCCGTCCAGGGTTCAAGGCAAAGATAATGGGGTTTAATGTTTGGCATTTGCCAAATTCCAAAATAACTGAAATCGGGATAATCCATTCTGATTCCCCTACCCTCTTTGTTATAAAGCTTAACGCTGCGGGAATTCATTTGCTGGAATATAAGAGCACCCGTATTAAAAATGCTGTGGTCAAGCGGGATTTTTCTGCCATTTTGGAAAATATTGTCAAAACGGCTATCGTCTACAAGACCCTCTTCATCTATACGATAAGCCTCGTCCTTTTCTTCCTTTTCAAACTCAACGGTGTAATCCTCGAAGCTATCGCCCTCGAACAAGGGTAAATTGAAGCCGGGGTGAGCGCCAACAAAATAGGGCATATCTTCTTTACCGTTATTAATAACCCTGAAGCTTTGGCTGAAACCGTTATCTGAAAGCCTATACTCGGTTTCAAGAGCAAATTTAAAGGGATACTTTTCAAGGGTTTCTTCGGTGGCTTCAACCCTAAGAGTTACGGCGTTTTCCGACTGCTTTACCACCTTAAAATCCATACCGGCTACAAATCCGTGAATCGACATTTTATAGGGTTTTCCGTTTATAACGGTTGTTTTGCCCGGCCCTTTAAGCTCGCCGATTATAGGGAACAAAATGGGTGCGCTACCGCCCCAAAAATTAGGATTACGCTGCCATATATATTCAAGATCGCCGATTTTCCAAGAGCCGAGCTGTGCACCTAAAATATCCACAGACAGGCTGCTTTCTGCGTTTTTCAAATTAATTTTCTTCATATTCAATCACCTTTCTGAAAAGATATTGATACTCGCCTGATTCCCGCATAGAAATACATTCTCCGGCGGAAATAATAAAATGGTCTTTCATTACAATGCCGATGTTCGAGCAGGCCTTAATCATTTGTCTGGTGGCCACCACATCGTAGGTAGAAGGCAGAGCAAAGCCACCCGGATGATTGTGAGCCATTATCATAGCAGAGGCTCCGGTACGCATAAGAATCTCTATAACCGACCTTATATCTATTGCTACTGAATCTTTAGCACCCTTGGAAATAATATGGTAAGACAGCAGATTGTTTCGGTTATCTAAGCATGCAATGCTGAAAACCTCGCTGGTGTAGCCAAGGTATCTGGCTAATAAAAAATCTATCTGCTTTTCGGTTGTATCCAATATTATGCCTGTGCTGTTTTTACTATTTGCATAGGCTCTGGACAGCGGCAAAATCATTGATATAAGATCTGCCGTGTGTTCGCCTATTCCCTTTACCTTAACAAGCTGCTCGGGCGGAGCCTCTAAAACTGCGTGTAGCGAGCCGAAATGCTCTATTAATGTGTGGGCAAGATCGTTGGTATCGCCCTGAGGTATAGAGAAAAATAGCAAATACTCCAAAATATTGTGCGGCGCAAAAGAATCGAAAGACTTTTCTTTACGGAATCTGTCTTTAACCCTTTGCCTGTGTCCGCAATGATTATTTGTATTGTTAGCCACTCAATTTCACCCTATTAAATCATATATATTTATTATATAACATAATTTTCCTTTTGAAAAGCCCCATTTTGTGGTATAATTGTATTTAACGAAGTAATTTATACTTCTGAAAGAATACTTTTTAAAGGATCGAATTATGAAAAGCTTTACTATTGGAAAAAACGATGCCGGCCTGAGGCTTGACAAGTTCATTACTAAGGTGGCTCCCCTGCTGCCTAAAGCCTTGCTTTACAAATACATACGTCTGAAACGCATTAAGGTTAACGGTAAACGAGCCGAGATTTCCACAAGGCTTACTGAGGGCGCACTTGTAGAGGCATACATAAACGACGAGTTCTTTGCCGAAAAGGAAAAGAAGTACGATTTTATGAGTGCCTCTGCCAACATTGATATAATTTACGAAGATGAAAATATAATGCTGCTTAACAAGCGTCAGGGTTTGCTTGTTCACCCCGACAAAAACGAATGGGGCGACACCCTTGTTTCAAGAATGCAGCGCTATTTATACGAAAAGGGTGAATATAATCCCGAAGCCGAAAACAGCTTTGCCCCCGCCCTTGCAAACAGAATAGACCGCAACACCGGCGGAATTGTTATGGCGGCCAAAAATGCCGAGGCATTAAAGGTGCTGTGCGACAAAATAAAGTATCGCGAAATAGACAAATTCTACCTTGCCGCCGTTCACGGTACGCCAAAGGTGAAAGAGGCAATTCTTGAAGGCTATCTTGAAAAAGACCAAGATAAAAACATTGTGTTTGTTCAGAAAAACAAATCGGAAGATAACCGACTTATTCGCACAAAATACAAGGTGCTTAAAAGCAGCGGCGGTAATTCACTTATTGAAGTAGAGCTACTAACCGGCAGAACCCACCAAATAAGGGCCCATATGGCTTCAATTGGCCACCCCTTGTTGGGTGACGGAAAATACAGCAAAATAGGTACTGCCGACCGAAAGCAGGGATTTCGCCACCACGCGCTGTATTCCTACCGCCTACACTTTAATTTCACCACCGATGCGGGTATTCTTAACTACCTTAACGGCAAAACCTTTAAGGTGCCAAAGGTTTGGTTCGCAGAAGATATTTTCGGTTATACGCAATACTAAAAAGCAAGGTGCTGGGGAGACTTCCTTATGAAGTTTCCATAGCACCTTGTTTTTTTTATAATACATTATTTAACTCATCTTTAAGATAATTGCAGGCAACGGCTAAAGCATCGGGGTCTTTATAGGCGTTGCTGTAAACCTCGATTAGGGCGGTGCCGTCGAAACCGTCGGCCAAGGCTATTCTGAAAAGCTTTTGGAAAGCAAATTCGCCCTCGCCCGGAAGCAGGCAATCGGAAGCCACGGAATGGTCGCTTAAATGTATATGGGCTATGTGACCCCGCATTGCATCGTATACCTCCCAAGGGCTGTAGCCGGAGCGTACGGCCTGTTTAACATCGAAGGTGAACATTGCGCGATTACCCAAAGTATCTATCATTCTGCGTATAAAATCGGGGCTTGAAGCTTTAAAAGCATTAACATTCTCTTGGGTAAGAAGTACACCCTCAAAGCTTGCCAGTTCCGCCAGACGGCCAAAACGCTCGAAATATTCGGAATCGCTGATTTTTCCGCCAATTTTATCGCCGTGCAACACAAAATTTTCAGCACCTAAAGCGGCGGCTATATTAAAGAATTTTTTGTAAAGTCCAAATCCATCTTCAACCCTTCGGGCGTAGTTTTGAAAAAGAAAGAAAGGCTCGTAACCCGAGGTAAAGGGATGAAGTGCGGTAATTTTTATGCCATAGTAATCTCGTATTTCGCGAAGCTTTGCAATAAAATCAGAGGACATTTCGCTGAATGTGTTCAGAAAAATCTCGGTATATTTTACCCCACTTTTACCAAGAAACTCTAAAGACTCTTCTAAAAGATTGGGGTAAAGGCTTGCCGTTGATACGCCAATATTCATATATTCTACCCCCTTAATTTCTCGCAAAGCTCGGCTTGCGGCGTAACAAAAACTGTTTGATTAGTGGTGTAAATAACCATTCCCGGCCTGGCACCGGTAGGCTTTTTCACATTTTTAACCAGTGTATAATCCACAGGAACACTGCTGCTTTCGCGGGCTTTCGAAAAATATGCAGCAAGACCCGCCGCTTCGGTTATTGCCGTTTCAGTTGGCTCTTTACCCTCTAAAAACAATATGGCGTGGGAGCCGTGTATATTCTTTGTGTGAAACCACATATCGTTTTTCGAAGCAGTTTTAAGGGTTAGCTCATCGTTCTGCAGATTGTTCTTTCCCACAAGAATTGTAAAACCATCGGTAGAAACAAAACGGAGAGGTTTCGATACCGCACCCTTGTTTTTCTTTAGGTTGGCAGGTCTTTTTATATAGCCCGACATTGCCAGCTCGTCTCGTATAGCCGAAAGGTCGGCAGCCGTTTCAGCGCGGGAAAGGGCATCGAAAACCGAATCGATATACCTTGCCTCTTGTTCGCTGTCGGAAATTAAATCCTGCAAAGTTTTTTCAGCAACACAGTATTTTTTATAATCCTTAAAATATTTTTGTGCATTATCAGCCGGGCTTAAGGCCACATTCAGAGGAATACTGATTTCTTCACCATTGTCGCTATAATAATTCACAACCCGAGCCACATTATCACCACGGTTTATGGCGTAAATATTAGCCTTTATAAGCTCGCCGTAAATGCGATACTTTTCTCTATCGGCGCACTTTTTAAGGTCGCTACGTCTGGCCGCCAGCTTTCTTGCTACGCGAGAGGAAAGGTTGGTAAGCAGCTTTAAAATATCCTGAGATTGCTGGCGCATACGCTCTTCTCTGCCGCGGTTAATATAAAAAATATCTAACAGCTTTGAAAAGCTTTCAACCTTTTTACAGGTCACTTCAGCACCGTACTGGTTAATGGGCATATAGCTGAAATCGTATGGAGAACCCTTGCGATACAGAATATAAGGCTCGCCGCTGTTTCCGTAACCCCACAGTCTTTCCAGCGCCCAGCGCAGTTTCTTTTCGGTGGTACTGCCAACGGTTGCATCTAAATCGGCTTCGGCGGCAAAGGCAATTTCGCGAGCAACTAAAGGCGAAACGCCGTCAAAGGTATTCAGTATTGCTTCGTGAATAGGGCGATTAGCAAATAAACCAAGTTTTTTAAATCCGGCAGCCACATCTGTTTCCTTAAAGCTAAGCTTATCTTGGCTTTTTGGAAGGGTGTAGCGTGCGCCGGGCTGAACCATACGGGTATTCTTTTCGATATCGGAACGGCGAACCGAATCTACAATTATACCTTCGGAATCGGTAAAAATAATATTGGGGCTTCCGGTTATAAGCTCTACATAAACTTGAGGATAAACCGTGTCGCCCATTTCGTTGCGGGATTCGAAGCTAAGCTTTGCCACGCGCTCGAAGCCCGGCTGCGAAATTCCCAAAAGCTTGGCGCCCCCCAAGTGCTTGCGCAACAGCATGCAAAACATAGGTGCCTGAGGTGGATTTTCGGGAGCGTTTTCTGTTAAATGCAACCGGGCACTTTTCGGGGCTGCACTTATTATAAGTCTGCCTGCAAAACCTGCACGGCGAAGCAACAGCACTATTTCGTCACGGGCAGGCTGAAAAACCTTTTCAACACGGGTGCCTTCAAGCTGTATATTAAGCTCTTCAATTAAATTGTGCAGAAAAATTCCGTCTAATGCCATTTACTTCACCTCGTTTCTAATTGTTTCGGTCTTTCAAAATTTCGCGCAATTCTGCTGCTGCAGTTTCAGCCGCTATGTATTCCTGAGCCTTGCGGCTTACATTTTTAATGCTTCGGGCACATTTTTCTATGCGCTTTAGCTGAATTTCAATATATTGGGTAGCGTCTGCAGAAGGGTCGTTCACAAGGCCGCCTATAAGCCGTTCCGATTCTTTCGGAACCTTAACCTTCCCTGAAAATTCAGCAGTAATAACCGAATAAACCCTGCCGCTGTCTGTAACGGCTGACTCCTCAATAATGTCAAATCCCTCGGAAAAAAGATAGTCCCTTAAGGAATCGGCCGAGGTCATTGCCTGCAATATAAGGCGCTTTTTTGGATTCTTAACCCACTCTGCCGCTGTAAGGATTCTTGCAATAAGGTCGCCCCCCATACCTGCAATGGTTACAACATCTACTTCGTGAGGTTGCACCCTTTGCAGCCCATCGGACAGGCGTAGCTCTATTCCTTTAACACCCGATTTTTTCACATTCCTTTCGGCTACGGCCAAAGGCCCTTCTGCCACGTCACAAGCAATTACCCTGCTTGCAATACCGTAAGAAATTAATGCGATGGGTAAAAAAGCATGGTCGGTGCCGATATCCGCCACAGCGGAATTTCGGGGCACCGACCTTAATACCATTTGCAGCCTTCGGCTTAGATTATGCATTATTTTGCGGCAAGATAATCGTTAATTTTTTTGATTAAAGCGTCGCAATCGGTGCCGTGAACCATACAAGCCTCTTCGATTGTTTCGCCTCTGGCAGAGGGACATCCCAGACAATGCATACCCATCTCGAAAAAGAAGGGAGCAGTACCCTCGTCCATATCCAGAACGTCGCCAATGTACATATCCTTTGTAATAATCATTTTAAATTCCTCCATATATTATTGATTTTCTTGTTTTTTGGGGGTGTAGGTTGGAACTAAATCTGCCAAGCGCTCTACCACCAGGTCGCGATTATTGGCTTGCGCCGCCTCTTTAAGAGCTGATAGCTTTTCGATAAATTCTTTGGGGTTTATCGATATCTGCTGGCCAATAAATATCTTTTCGGAAGCGGTGGAACGCAGACCTTCTTCGTCCATAAGCAGTTCTTCGAACAGCTTTTCTCCGGGGCGGAGACCGGTGAAGATAATCTGCATATCCTTATGTGGCTCGTAGCCGTAAATTCTGATAAGGTTTTCTGCCAGGGTTGTTATTTTAACCGGCGAGCCCATATCAAGAACAAATATATCACCTCCGCCGGCCATCATACCTGCTTCAAGCACAAGTGACACGGCTTCGGGGATGGTCATAAAATAACGGATAATATCGGGGTGGGTTACGGTTACCGGGCCGCCTGCCTCAATCTGGCGGCGGAACAGCGGAATAACCGAACCGTTGGAACCCAGCACGTTACCAAACCTTACCGCAACAAAGTCGGTAGTGGTGGATTGCTGTGCCATATACTGCATTATCATTTCGCAACAGCGCTTTGAAGCGCCCATAACATTGGTGGGATTAACCGCCTTATCGGTGGAAATAAGCACCATCTTTTTAACGTTGTATCGGTCGCTTAGCATTGCAATGTTGAGCGTGCCTATACAATTATTTTTTATTGCCTCTTCCGGATTGTCTTCCATCAAGGGAACGTGCTTATGTGCCGCCGCGTGGAATACGATTGTTGGGTTATGCTTGCGGAAAAGCTTGTCCATTTTATTGAAATCTCTTACAGAAGAAATTTCTACAGCTATATTTTTAAACTTATTGCGTAACAGCTCCTGCTGGATATCGTAAGCGTTGTTTTCGTAAATATCAACAATAACTATTTTTTCGGGGGCATACATTGCAATCTGGCGGCAAAGCTCAGAGCCGATGGAACCACCACCGCCGGTAACAAGAATAACCTCGTTTCGCACAAAGTTTGCAACATCTTCGTTGCCGAAATCAACAACCTCACGACCAAGCAAATCTTCAATTTTGATATCCTTAACCTGGTGAAGAATGTTGGTTTCCTGCACCAAATCAGTAATATTAGGAACAATTTTTACCTCGCAACCCGTTTCACCGCACATTTTAAGAATGTTGTTGCGGACGCCTGCATCGCAAGAAGGTATTGCAAAAAGAATTGTATCGACCTTAAGTTTACGGCAAAGCTCGGGCACCAGCGGTATTGGGCCGTTGATTTTTAATCCTTCTACACTTCTGCCGATTTTAGAGGGGTTGTCGTCTACAATGCATACCGGTTGGTAAGGTGTATCGGTTCCGTTCATTTCGGAAAGCACCGACCTGCCGCAAACACCTGCACCGATTATAAGTGTACGATTTTTGCCAATGCTTTTAATATTGGCTCGGTTCATTGTTTCGTAAACTATGCGGTATATAAGCCTTATGCCTACTATAACCACGCAGGAAAAGGACATACCAATAAGGCTGAATTCAAAGCCAAAGGGCTCTTTACAGTCGGTAACTATTGAGTAGAAGCAGAAAACTATAGAGCCGGATAGAATACCGAGTCCGCATTTAAGCAGATCCATAAATCTGGCATAGCGCCATATAACGCCGTAAATGCCGAATGCCACCATACCTAAAAGGTTAACAAGGGCAAAGCCGACTATGTGCAGAACGGTGTAAAGGTCGAAAGCCTCAAGGCCGGTTGCATCGCTTATAAGCATAACGCTTACGGCCTGTATTACCAGCATTACAATTAAATCTATAATTAACAAGCTGTCTTTTTTTAATGTAGATTTGCTAATCATAAACAAACCTCCAATCGGTATACTTAAGGGGAAATCAGCCGACGAGCATTTTGTTCGAAGCTTTCAAGCAACTCGGGGCCGAATTTTTTTTGCAGAATTGCTGCTGCCTCGTCCATATGGGGCGGGCGCATCTCCAAAGAATGGGTATCGCTTGCCATAAAGGATATCAACCCATCTTTTATCATATTGAAGCAAAGCTTACGCAGCTTGCCGTCCAGCAAGGAATCGCAATTAATATGCGCCAGAGCATAGCCCTCTTTAATAGTGTCGAATACAGAAACCATACCGCGGCGGCTTAAATACCTCTCTATATGGGCTAAAACAGGTGTTATTCCACGGTTAAGCCGCAGGTCAATAATCTCGTCTGCTATATAGGAGCTGATGTCTGCATAAGGAAGCTCAAGCAATAAATAATTCGTGTTGTTAAGGGTTAGATTGCCAATATCATCGGAATTGGAAATGCCTTTGAAATAGTGTACCTCGTGCCCGAGATAAATATGCGGCATCCCTTGTTGCCGCAACGATTCAAGGGCATTAAAAGCGGAATTTACACGCTCTAAATGCTCTTTAAAATTTACACAGTTTATGGCATAAAAATGCGGAGTGGCAATAAGGGAGCTAACCCCTTGTGCCGCAAGCAATTTGAGCAGCGCAAGGGACTCCTCCATACTGCGCGCTCCGTCGTCAACATTCGGTAATATGTGAGTGTGAATGTCAGTCAAGCTAATAGCCCCTTATTATTTATCTTTATCCTTACTTCTTGATCTGTAACCGTAGTAAGAATAATAATATTTATAGTAGTATCTTCCTGTGAGGTAGCGATATCTGCTTTTTCTTTTGTTAGTGCCGTTAAGAATAACGCCCAACATTCTTACATCGGCGAATTCCACGCTGCTTAAGGCCTTTTGGAATTCGTCGTGAGTGGTAACAGAATCGTGCACAACATAAACCACGCCCTCGGTTTTAGGTGCAAGCACCAATGCATCGGAAACAACGTTAACGGGGGGAGTGTCTATAAATATATAGTCGTATTTCTGGGCAAGCTCTTCTAAAAGCTCACTCATTTTATCGCTTCCTAAAAGCTCGGAAGGGTTGGGAGGAACAGGGCCGGAGGTCATAATATCGAAATAAGGATTAATTTCTTCAATTGCCTCGGAAGTTTCGCAAAAGCCAACCAAAACAGAGGAAAGACCCTTTTGGTTGGAAAGCTTCATCTTTTTGTAGATTGAAGGGCGACGCATATCAGCATCTATAAGCAATACCTTGCTACCCAACTGCGCAAAAGCAATTGCCAGGTTAACGGCAGTGGTAGATTTACCTTCGCCCACGTTAGAGGAAGAAATAACAATGCTTTTTGATTTAGAGCCAGACATTAAAAACAAAAGGTTTGCACGGATTGTTTTATACGCCTCTACAATGGCAAAAGGTACATGGGCCTTGCCCTGCTCGTTAGTGGTGCCTGCGTCGACAATATTAGTGTAGGTGTTTTCTTTAACCTTTTTAGCCATGTTGCTTACCTCCCCTTACTGTAGATTGGAAATCGGGCACCGAGCCGAGAAGCGGAATATCGTAGTTATTCTTAATATCTTCTTCACCGTTAATTGTTTTATCGCTTATTGCAATGTAAATAATAATTATACAGGTGATTGCTACACCGAGAACGGTAGCAAGCAATGTGGAAACAACAGTTCTGGGGGAAACCTGCACAGCTTTGCGGGCTGTTGCAAGGGGCTTTACCATACCGATGTTATATTCTGCAATAAAATCGGGAGCACATTCAGAATAGATATTAGCAATCTGCTTTGCGGCCTCCGGGTCGGTAGAAACAACGCCGATATCAATTATAAGTGTGTCTTCACGGGCAACGATATCTACACTTGAGCTGTTAAAAATCTTTACCAGGTCGGCTTCGGTTATACGGTCTACAAATTCCTGACATTCCGAAGGCATTTTTGTAAGAACGTACACGTATGTATCGGTAAGTGATAGTGACGCCGCCAGGTCGTTAGATTTAATTGAGGTGTCTGTTGTTCCCTCTGTAAAATCCATATCCAGGTCGGCCGCAATGTTACCATTACTACCAATAATAGAAGCATTGGCGGAATATGTTGGTACCGCAAGCATTTTACAATACATAAAAGCTATTGAACCGCATAGTGCACCAACAACCAATATTAACCATATCCGCTTAAGCACAATGCGCAAAATGTCTAAAATTGTATACTCTCCCATATAATTAACATCCTTTCGGTGAGATAATATGTTACATACTTAATTATTATATAATAATATTCCAAAAAAAACAAGTGCCTATTACACACTTGGTAAAATTTTTCTTGCAAAGCAATAAAAAAGCGATTACCCATACGGATAATCGCTAAAGTGTTGGCGTTTCCCTATCTTCCCAGGGCGTCGCCACCCAAGTATTTTCGGCACTAGTGAGCTTAACTTCTGTGTTCGGGATGGGAACAGGTGGACCCTCACTGCAATACACACCAACTATTTCTGCTCCTTGCGGAACATTTGATATATTAACACAAAGAAATTAGATTGTCAACACTTTTTTGAAAATTTTTTTAATTTTTTTAAATCAAAGGTTTTATACCATATCTTGCTGCCTCGAAACGATGCCCTGTAATCAAAAATCTAACAAAAACAGAATAGGAAACAAATACAAAAGGCAGGGTGTATATTAAGGTTATTCCCAAAATTGAAATCAAGCCGTAGCCCAAAAAGGAAAGTGCCACAAAAAAGCAAGCCCCTTTATTTGCAGAAACAATGCTTTTAGAAATTTCAATTGCATCGTGTGGTTGCAACTCTTCGTTTATTACAAGAGCTATGGGAGCAAGGCAGTAACTCAGCGCCGCCCTGACCGTAATCAGGCTGCCAAGCAAAAGCAACAGTATGGCTAGCACCCTTAAAAGAAGGGCGTTGGCATCTTCACTTTCGGCAGCGCTAAATACGGCCGCTGCGGGAAGGCTGCAAATAAAAAAGGTAAGAATAACTCTGCCTAAAAAACGTAGACCTAAAATAAGGGATTTTGAAAAAAGCGACCACTCGGAAAAATAATAGAAGGCTTCGCTTAAGGGTAGTTCTTTTTCAAGGCCTAAAAACCAGAACCAACGCACTACCCCTTGCATAAGCGGAATAATTATGCTTAAAGAGATTGTTGTGCCAAAGGCTGTGGCCAAAAACCACGCCGCGGAAGAGAACAGACCGTTAACCATTTTGATTCCGCTGAGAAGTGCTAAAGCCATACTTCCCCACACTGCGGCAAGTATAACCGCCAGCAGTAAAACCGACACTGCGATAATTGCCTGCGTCCAGTTGTTTTTTAACTGCTTTCGGGCTGTATTCTTAATAACCTTTGATGATGGAAGCACAAAATCCCCCCTTAAAAACAAAACATACTTTATTTAATTATACCACGTATCAAAAAAATTACAAGGAGTTGCGTTTCGAAATTAACGAATTTGTAACAATTGTGCCCTTTTTAAGTATATTGGGTATAAAAAGCACTTGACAAACTGCGGCTCCGGTGATAAAATCCAATTAATAAGAATCAAACCTATGATTAAGAGTAAGTAGCGAAAGATTTTACCTTTCAGAGAGTCGGCGGTGGTGAAAGTCCGGCAGGTGTAGCTTTTGTGAATGGACTTATGAGGGCGACCGAAAGAGCCAAAGCTCGAGTAGCAGTCGACGGGTTTCGCACCTGTTACAAAGGCGAGCCGTATTGTTGTACGGAACATAAGCGGGCGGATTTCCGTCAATTTGGGTGGCACCGCAGGAATGTATTCACAGTCTTGTCCCATGGATTTACACATGGAACAGGGCTTTTTTATTTGACGGGAGGAATTTTATGTTTATATTAAAGGAACGATGGCGTGGCTGACAATAAACCCACAACCATTTAACTTTTGTATTTTTAAGGAGTTTTTATTATGAAATTAGGAAATGTAGATTTCGATACTTATTTTAACAACTACCCCGATAAAGACGGTTACTTCGGCAAATACGGCGGCTGCTTTATAGACGAAAAGCTTAAAAATGCTATGGCCGAAATTACCGAGGCTTATTATTCGATTTGTCAGTCAAGAAAATTTATTGCCGAGCTTAGAAGAATCCGCAAGGAATTTCAGGGCAGACCCACCCCCGTTTCACACCTTGAAAGGCTTTCCGATGCCTTGGGCGGCAAGGTTCAGCTTTATGCCAAGCGTGAAGACCTGAACCATTCCGGCGCCCACAAGCTTAACCACTGTATGGGTGAAGCGCTTTTGGCAAAATATATGGGCAAGAAAAAGGTTATTGCCGAAACAGGCGCAGGTCAGCATGGTGTGGCCCTTGCCACCGCCGCTGCCTACTTCGGCCTTGAGTGTGATATCTATATGGGCTCTGTTGATATTAAAAAGCAGGCTCCCAACGTTGCAAGAATGAAAATTTTGGGTGCCAACGTTATAGAGGTTACCCACGGCCTTGCCACCCTTAAGGAAGCTGTAGACGCCGCCTTCGACGCCTATAGCCGCGAATATAAGGATTGTATTTATTGCATAGGCTCTGTTCTCGGCCCTCACCCCTTCCCCATGATGGTGCGCGACTTCCAGAGCGTTGTTGGTATTGAAGCCCGCGAGCAGTTTGTGGAAATGACAGGTCACCTGCCCAACGCCATTGTTGCCTGTGTGGGCGGCGGTTCTAACGCTGCCGGCCTTTTTGCAGGCTTCCTTAACGACCCCGTTGACATTTACGGAATCGAGCCTCTCGGTCGCGGACCCAAGCTTGGCGACCACGCCGCCAGCCTTAAGTATGGCACCGAGGGTGTTATGCACGGCTTCAACAGCATAATGCTTAAAGACGAAAACGGCCAGCCCGCACCCGTTTACTCGGTTGCCAGCGGTCTTGACTACCCCTCCAGCGGCCCTGAGCACGCATTCCTGCAGGATATAGGCAGGGTTAAGTACGACGTTATCGACGACGAAGAAACCATCGACGCCTTCTTCAAGCTTTCACGCCTTGAGGGTATAATCCCCGCAATCGAAAGCTCCCACGCCGTTGCCTACGGTATGAAGCTGGCAAAAACTATGGAGCACGGCTCGGTGCTTATCAACCTTTCCGGCCGCGGCGACAAGGATATGGACTACGTTATCGAGAATTTTGGTATCAGATAAAACACAATCCCCATAAAAGTCGTACCGCAAAGTCGATATAATATTTTCATCATTAGCCCGATGTATTGCACCACAGGCTGCAATTAAGGAAAGCAAATAATTGCTGACTTAATAAAACAATTTATCCCCATCGAGCAATCGGTGGGGATTTTTGTATCTGTTGCAAAAAAGTTTTAGTTATGCTAAAATAAATATGTGAGGTGAGTTTATGAAAATTAAAGAAGCTTATGACCGTATTGGTGTCAGCGAAGCACGAATGTCCATTTTACAGTATCTGCCCAACAAGAATGATGTATTAAATCTCATAGAGATTTGGGACGGAGGCCCTATGGAGGGCCATATCCTTATTCAAAAGAATAATGAAAAATACACTATTTATGAAATAGTTCACCATTTTAACTCTAAAAATGAAACGGTTAATCAATATACCATTCAAGACGATTCATCCCTTCAAAGTATCATAAATGAAATTGAAGAGTTTTGTAAAAACAGATATGAGGATACATTGCGTTTTGATTTTGAAAAAATCAAGCAAGATAAAACCGTATGTACTTTTTTTGGTTGCTAATTTCCCACTTTTGCTGATAGCACCACAGGCTGCCATCAAGGAATCTAAGTAATTAGATTTATAAAGCAAAACTTATCGCCTTGCCGAGAAATCGGCAGGGCGATTTTTATTAAACATATTGTGCTTATGGCTAATATATGATATAATAACCTCACGAAATACTAACCAAATCAAAGATTTGGAGAATTTCGGAGAACATTGAATGGCTAAAAAAGCGGCTGCGCCGAGACACCTGACGGTGCCGCTGAGCCGATGCTCAGCCAATTTATGATATAATGAACCAAATAGAATTTATGGTGGTGCAAAGGTTGAATTCACACAAAAGGAAAATGATTGCTCCGATTATCATTACAGTCATTATGATACTGTATTATATTGCGTATTTCGGATTTTTGATTTCTTTTCTTGGTGGTTTTTGGAAATATGTTTTGGGTATTATCCCGCTTGTTTTTTCGGGAATTATGATTTATGTCTGCATAGAAAGAATAAATGAAATAAAGAAAGGTGAAGAAGATGATATTAGTAAATACTGATTACATTAGTGGAAAAGAACTGGAAACCTTATCTCTTGTAAAAGGAAGTACAATCCGGTCTAAAAACATTGGTAAAGATATAGCGCAAAGTTTTAAAACTTTGGTAGGCGGAGAACTCAAAGCTTATAATGAAATGATGAATGAAGCACGCGCTCTTGCAACAAAAAGAATGGTTGCGGAAGCAGAAGAATTAGGTGCAGACGCAGTCATTAACATCCGCTATGCATCTTCTGCGGTTATGCAGGGTGCCGCAGAAGTAATTGTATACGGAACAGCCGTTAAGTTTATAAATAAGTAATTTCCCTCTTTGGCTGTCAGCACCACAGGCTGCCATCAAAAAAAGCAAGTAATTGCTGACTTTATAAAGCAAACCGATCCGCCCGAAGCAATTCGGGCGGATTTCTTTTTGCGCAAACCTTTTCTTTTTGTGCAAGGTTTGGTATAATAAAACAAAAGGAGATAATAGTATGGGTACTTTTCTTTTTGATTTTGATGGAACTTTAGTGGATTCTATGCCAACGTACATATCTGCAATGCTTAGAATACTAAATGAAAATAATATTTCGTACAGTAACGATATAATAAAAACAATAACACCTCTTGGAATAAACGGTACAGCGGAATATTACATAAATACGCTGGGTGTCAATAAATCCAAAGAAGAACTTATAGATTTAATGAAGAACTATATGATGGAGGCGTACTACAATACAATCCCCGCAAAGGAAAATGTTATATCTGTATTAACAGAACTCAAAAACAGAGGGGATCGTTTGAATGTGTTAACGGCAAGTCCGCATATCACATTGGATGCCTGCTTGAAACGGCTCGGCATTTACGATTTGTTTGACAATGTATGGTCTTGCGACGATTTTAACACAACAAAAGCAAATCCCGAAATTTATGTTATGGCGGCAAAAAGGCTTAACAAAAATGTTGAAGATGTTTGGTTTCTTGACGATAATTTGGGCGCAGATATGACCGCTAAAACTGCTGGTATGAAGGTTTGCGGCGTTTACGATGATTCCTCAAAAGATTATGCAGAAGAAATCAAAGCGGTTGCCGATTATTATATATACAACTTTTCGGAGTTGCTTTCTCTGCAGACGGGTAAGAATTAACAATTAGCGGCTTTCGAGCGCTTGTTTTTTCTTTAATTCCCTCTTTTGCGCATAGCAGCATAGGCTGCAATTAATTGCAGGCAGAAAGTTGGAAGATAAAAGTAAAAGCTGTGTAGAAAATTTCTACACAGCTTTTTTCTTACCATTAATTGTACAGCCCTACAAAATTTTGTGCCGAGGTTTTGATTTATTATTCTCTCCCGTCGGGAATGGGTTTTATAAGCTTGTGGTAAATAAAGTAGAACAGCACCAGTATCAGTATAAGTGAGGCGCCCTCTGCTATGGGGAAGGCCCACCACACGTTGTTGATTTTGCCCGTAAGGGACAGCAGATATGCGGCAGGCAGAAGTACCACAAGCTGGCGGGCAATTGAAGTTACCATAGAAGCCACTCCCTTGCCGAAGGCCTGGAAAAGCGAGCTTGTAACAATTCCCACCGCCGCAAAAATAAAGCAGCAGCTTATAATTCTAAGGGCCGGCACGCCGATTTCCAGCATGTGCTCAGAAGCGCTGAATATTCTCAGCAGCAAGGGGGAAGCAACCTGGAAAATAAGGAAGCCAACGGTCATAACCCCAATTGCATACATTAAGCCCAGCTTATAAGCTTTCATAATTCTTTTGCGGTTACCTGCGCCGTAGTTATAACCGATTATGGGGATTATACCGTTATTAAGGCCGAAGACCGGCATAAATACAAAGCTTTGCAATTTGAAGTAAACACCGAAAACTGCACCTGCAGTTTCGCTCATAGCCATAAGTATTTTATTCACTCCGTAATACATAACCGAGCCGATGGAGGCCATTATTATTGAGGGCACACCAATGGCATAAATTCTTCCAATAAGCTTTATTGAGGGGCGAAATTTTCTTAAAACAATCTTAATTTCAAGGTTTTTGTGATGGTTAAGCAGGCAGGCCACAACCATTGCCACAATCTGACCAAGCACCGTGGCATAGGCGGCGCCTGAAACACCCATTTTGAAGGTGAAAATAAACAGCGGGTCGAAAATCATATTTATAACCGCGCCCACCATCTGGGTAATCATAGTATATATGGTTTTGCCTGTGGACTGCATTATTCTTTCAAAGGCCACCTGGCCGAATACACCAAAGGAAAGGGTGGTAACAATGGTGCCGTACCTAACACCGTATTCTATAATTTCGGAATTTGTGGTTTGCGATTCAAAGAAAGGGCGAACAAAGAAAATGCCCACAACAAGAAACACAATATAGCTGCACAGGGCCAAAAACAGGCCGTTTTCGGCCAAGGCCGCGGCCTTGCCATACTTCTTTTCTCCAAGGCTTTTAGAGATAAGGGCATTAAGGCCAACACCGGTACCCGTTGCCACCGCTATCATAAGATTTTGCAGTGGAAAAGCCGTTGAAACAGCGGTTAACGCCTGCTCGCTTATTCTTGCAACAAAGATGCTGTCTACCACATTATAAAGGGCCATAACCAGCATAGAAAGCATTATGGGAAGCGACATATTAAGTAATAATTTATTTACAGGCATAACGCCCATTTTGTTTTCTTTTAATTCCATTTAACTTACTCCTTTACCAATGTAGTATTATACATTTAACTTGCCTTTTAGTCAACATAAAAATAATGCTACTCAATAACTGTTTTTCAGCATTTTGCATAAATCGTGCAAAACTTCTTGACGTAAATATAGTTATAACATATAATATAATTGTGAATTGATTTACGAATTTAATTTAGAAGTTGTTAAAAGTGAAGTTAAAGTTAATGCTATGTTTTTTAGTTTTCTGCATTTGCCTATGTGTTGGTAGCACTACATATGCAATTACCCCTTCTTCAAATGCGTAATATGAGTTCTGCGCTCACGGATACATAACCTTCAACAACAAAAAGTTAACTGCCGGAGTCGGTAATTATGGCAACAAACGTTATTACCGGGTAGATTCCGATTTCACATTTTTGAAGACGGAAACTATAGAAATCGCCCCTCTAAAATCGACTGCAACATCATCAATCACCTTTATTAATAGGAGGTCGCTTATGTTCAACATCACAAAACTATTAGCTATGTTAATAATTCTAAGCATGTTTTTTACCGTCTGCGGTTGTGCCAAAAATGACCGACATACTCAATATCTTAGTTCATCTATCGGTAGCGAAATTGACAATATCACAAAGCTTGATGTAGATGACAAAACAAAAAATTTCGCTTCAGTCGATATATCTATGCTCGACGAAAATGCGGTTATAGAAGTTAACAGTTCTCCTTCGTTTATGACAAGATTTCGCACATACGAAGAAATCATAGAAAAATCCGATTACATAGTAAGTGGCTGTGCTGAAAAAGTCTATTACACTACCATTGGTGAATTGAGCTATACTGTAGTGGATTTTCTGGTTGAAGATAGTCTGAAAGGCGACATAAAAGCCAACTCCCTCATCACTGTTTTATTCTTTGGCGGATACATATCAGTAGAGGAAAATATAAAATTAAAAGACAATGCCGAAAAGTTTGCTTCTATTCCTGAAGAAAAACGGGCTACAACCTTTATAAAACGCACCGTCAGCGGTGCTCCACTGCCAACTGAAAAGGAGTGTTATGTTCTTTGTTTAGGCGAAAACGAAAACTACAAAGGTACCTACTATCCAAGAAATGAATTCGAGACCATTTTCAAAAAAACAGGTGAGGTTTACGAAAGATATCTTCCGAACGGTTACTTTGAGGAGAAAAAAATTGCCGGACATACCGATTTTGTAAATCAAAAATCCTTTAAGCTAACAGACTTTAAATCTAAAATCAAACAAATTGAAGAAGTTAGAACCGATTAAGCCATAAAGCGTAGCCTTTTAGGAGGCTACGCTTTACTTATGAAAATATTTCCTTATAAATCGTTTAAAAAGTTAGAATAATGCAAAAAATAATAATATTATCTATTGTTTTTTCTGCATCTGATGGTAAAATAAAGAAAAAGCCACAAACGAGGTGCAACTTATGAACGTAACCAAATTCACCGACTGTCAAGCCCACCACGCGTACAAATATATAGGCTACAACCTGCTGCAGGGTATCGAGCCCACCGTTGTGTGCAAGGAAACAGGCGGTCACCCCGAATACAAAAACTGGAAAACCAAATACGATAAAGAAGCCTACAAGCTGGTTACCGCCCCCTATACAGGCGATCTTACCGAGCATATCGACATCTTTTCAGAAGATTTTACAATGACCTACGATTTAGGTGAAAGTATAGAGATTAACGGCATATTCACCTCGGGCTGTTGGTACGGAAACGGCGGCATTTATATGTTGGCTGAATACGAGCTGCACCTGGCCGAAACCGAAAGCGACCTTTACACCGAAAAAAGCCTTGTTACCCGTGTGGATAACCGCCCCATTGCCATTAAAAGCACCCCCCGTCAGTCGGAGGCATATTTCAAATGCGAAGGGCTTCGCGGCAGGTACTTCGGCTTTAAAATGATTAAGGCCTGTGTTAGCGACGAGATTACAAGGCTTGCCCACCTTGGCGTTTATAACGATAAAATCAGCGAACAAAAGCTGTTTTTGGATAAAATTATTGATAACAATTTTCTGAAAGCAGAAGCCATAACCCTGCCTGCAGGCAGTAAAGGCTCTGCCTCGACCCTTACCAACGGCTCGGTTTTCGACCAACAAGATGCCGTTACTCTTGGCGGTGACAAAATTGTTATTGAGTGCGAAAAGGCGGCAGAATATCTAACCGTAACAGGTCTTGTGGCGGCTCCGAAAATATTTTCTGCAAATATAGTTGAAACTCTTTGGAACAATGAAATCAACTGCGAAATTACCGCGATTGATACAGCACCCCACCCCGAAAGCTGCTACCTTTGCAAAATAGGTGGTGCTAAGAAATACATAGGAATTAAACTAACCCGCGGTGCAGTTTTAGAGCAGTTAGGCCTTTATACCTACAAGCGCGAGGCCAGGGTAGATTTAAACAATGTAAGAACTAAAGATTTTATCGGCATTGGCGCCAACGATATTCCTATGGCCTGGATGCCCGAATCTCGCCAAAAGGGATTCCGCAACGTTCATTGGCCGATTTACGCTTACAGAATGAACAAGGCCCAGCCCTCGGTTCTCAGAATTTGGTTCCAGCCCGACTGGGTGGTTACCAATGAAGAGGATTACAAGGCGGGTAATTGCAATTTCGAAAGCGACAAAATGCGGGCATTTTACAAATATATGGACGCTTACGAGGCGGCAGGAATTGAGGTTGAACTGGACTTCGGCTGGAAGGTTTCCACCGAAATTCAGGAATGGTATTCCCTTCCCACCACCGGCTCGGGTAAAAAAAGCTGGCTTACCAAAGCCGCCTCTGCCCCCAAGGATTTCGAAGGCTTTGCAAAATGCTGCGCCGCCACAATTCGCGAGCTTTGCGAGGTACGTGGCTACACCTGCATTAAGCACCTGAGCTTTTACAACGAGTCCAACTACGGCGACGACCACGATTTCGACGGCGGCGACTTTTTGGGCTACCGCGGAAAATCAAAGGAAATGTGGGAAGTAATGCTCCGCGCGGTAGATAAAGAGCTAAAGGCACAGGGTCTTACAAAATACGTTGACTACTGGCTGGCAGAGGAATCAGGCTCCGACGAGGCGGTTATCGGCTGGATTGATTATATGATGAAAAACTGCCGCGAATTCAATTCCCTTAACGGATTCCACCGCTATGCCAATAAATATAACGACCGAATCGAAATGTTCAAGGAATTCCTTCGGTATGCTGGCGAGGTTGGTGCCGCCGCCACGGAATTTGCGGTGTACTCGGAACCCAACTGGAACCAGAGCAACATTGAATACGTAATGTCTATGCTGCGTTCGGGGCTTCGCGGAGGTCTTTACTGGATACTGCAGGGTGTTATGCTTACCGACCCCACCTGGCTTTACCTTAAGGGCAACAAGCGTTCTAACTGGTTCCTTCCCCCTTACGAGGAGGATTGGACCGAAACCTACCCCTGCCACGAATTCAGCCTGTTCACCCACTATTTGCCCCGACATTCCAAGGTGCTTGAAACCTATTCCCCCGACGAGGACACAAGAATTGAGGTTATTGAAACCCAGGGCGGTGAATATACCGTGTTTGTGGAGAGTAACGCTTCAAAATTCCAAAAAACTATTGAGGTTAATTTTGGAAATGCCATAAACAAACCCTTCCGCAAGCACGTCTATAAAGAGAGTGAGGTTAAGCTGGACGGCAACCTTACGGTACCTCCCGTAATTAAAGAAATTGCGGTTGACGATACACTTGTTGACACACTCGACACCGATTATCAACTGGTTTGCTACACCACTATCCCCCCATTCAAGCAGATAAATCTTAACTCCACCTACCAGAAAGCACCCCTTGGTGGCAGCTTTAAGTTCGAAGCCGAGCTGCTGGATTGCGAAGGAGAGCTCAATTGGGAAATTGTGGCAAGCGAGGGCGAAAAGGGTACTATCGACCAAAACGGCCTGTTCCAATTCCCCGAAATTACCCGCCCGGGCGACAAGCACGCAGTTAAGGTAAGCCTAAAATCCGACCCTAAAACCTACACAATTGCGCTTATTGAAGCTGAATAACAAGCAAAAAAGACTGTTCCACGGAACAGTCTTTTTTAATTATTTTATACTGTCGAAGGCAAAAATTCTGAAATCATAAGGGTTAAGCTTTCGGGCTTCTTCTAAAGCCTCTACAGCCTCTTTTTCTTTGCCGTAGCCTAAAAGAGCATAGGCCTTAAGAATATAACCGTCGGTAAGGTTGTTCTTCTCTATGTTATATTCAAAGGGCATGGGCGAAGGTGAACCAACACCATAGTAGGTTCTAAGGTCTTTATTAATTATAAAGTTTTCGGCCACCGCCAGCATTTCGTCAAGAACCTTTTGTGCTTCTGCTTCGTCTCCCAGCTTTTTAAGAGCCAAGGCACGGAAAAGCGATATTTCAGAAACCGCAGCTTTGTATACAGCCGCTTCACGGAAGGCTTTTTCTGCATTTTTTGTATCCTTTTGCTTTTCGAAAAGCAGACCAAGATAATAGAAAATGTGGGCCTCTTGATTAAAGAAGGTTTTTGCTTCGCCGTAGGATTTTGGCATATTTACGCCGTTATATAAAATCTCCTCAGCCTTTTTATATTGACCGCTTTCCATAAGTTCTTTGCCGTAAAGGGTGTGCATCCAGGCGTGCTGTTTGGTAAGCTTACCCTCGCCGCCCTCGTAAATGTGGAAGCGCTTAACCCTTGCCATTTCGATTGCTTTTTCAAAATCTCCCGTTTGGGAAATCAAGGTAAGCTTATCAAGATAACAATCGTCACGTTCAGCAAGAAGTTCAGGATACTTTTCGTAAACCTCAAGTCTTTCTTCGGGTGTGTAGTTCATATTTTTGAGTAATTGTTCGTACTCAAGCAACAGCCTTGGGTCGTTTTTATATTTAAGGGCATTTTCCAAACACTTTTTAGCCTTTTCCGGCTCACCCGCCTTATCGAAGTAATAAAGGGCAAGGTTACGCCAGATTTTGCCCATTTTACTATCTCGGGCTATTCCCTTTTCCCAGATATTTGCCGCTTCTTCATAACGGAAACGGTCGTAATAAAGGGAGCCTAAATAGTAGCAGGCATTGGCGGCGGAGCTGTCGTGTTCTATAGCATAGCTAAGCACTGCGATATCCTCAAGCCTTGAGGGGAAGCAGTATCCGGTATCTAAAGCCTCGGCCTTTTTAATTAAGGCTGTGTCCCTTTCAAGATATGCTTTATAATATTCAACAAGAGGATATTCACCCCTATACATATCAAGCACATAAAGGGCATCTTCGGTAAAGCCTGCCTTCATATAATCGACTGCTATATCAATAATGTTTTCGGGCTTTTGGGCGAATTGCTTTATTGAATCTCTGTTATTGGTGAAGTGGGAGTATTCCACCAGCGCGAAAAGGTCCAGCAGATCGTCTTTGGCACCTGCTTCGGCCAACTTCTCGGCGGCGGATATATTAAACCTGCGAAGAATTGCGGTTTTTAAGTTCCGTGCCTTGGTATGTCCACGATTAAGGCCTATAGATTCGTCTAATTTTTCCAAAGCTGCGGTATAATCTCCCAGCTTACAATCAAGGCAGGCAAGCTCGAACATTGCGACACTTCTGTGGGTGTAGTTCCAGGCCGCCTTATAAAGAATATCATAAGCCTCTTTGTCGCGGCCGAGATATTCTAAAGCCAGGCCCTTAAGGTAGAAGGCTTCGGTATCGGTAGGGTGCTCGTTACGGGAGGTAAGGCGCTTGATGGCTACGTCACAATAGTCAAGACACTTACTGAATTCACCATTTTTAAGGCAGATGCGCGCCATTGATGTGTTGCAGCGAATATCCCCCGAATCGCGGCGGATACCCTCAAGATAATAATCTTGCGGCCTATAGTTATGCTGCTTATACTGCTCTAAATGATAGCCGTTGATGTAAAGCTCTTCAACCGTTTCTATTTCGCAGGGACGTTTAACGGGAAGTCGAGGCTCGATAGGCTTTTTCTGACCTCTGACGTAGGGTGTATAAGATACCAGCACCTTGCCTTCGGCGGAAATAAGAGAAACTGTTATATCGTTAAATTCAACCTTGCCTATATCTATGGTTTTTATATAGGAAACATCGGGAGTCATATCGCAGTTTTCAGTAAATAAAACCTGGTTTTTCGCCGAAACACGAACGGTGGCGTTGGGGAAAGCACCCGTTACGTTGAAGCCGAAGAACAGGCCGTCTTCACGCTTTTCCATATTCACTGCGGCATCGACAGAGGCGTTTTTAACCTCTCCAATATCGCGAATGGGGTACCAATATTGCTCGAACTCGCGGGTTTCGTAAGGAGCAATCCAGGTGAAGTCGGGCTGGTTGTCGGTATATACGCCGGTCATAAGCTCTATATAAGGTCCGTTCTCGTCGGTAAGGTTGTTGCACCACATATCACCAAAATCGCCAATGCCCCAATGCCACATTTTTTTACCCGGGGAAATGTGGTGGTTGGCAACGGTGGCAATTCCCTTGTTTATTCCCAGGTCGTAGCCTGCGATAAAGTCCATATCACTCTGACCCTGGGAAATAAGGTAAGAAGAGGGAACCTTTACTGCGCTGTAATGGGAAAGGTCGGTGCCATCGCCAAAATCGTAGGGTCGGGCAGTTTTATAAACACCCTTTGCTATGGGCCATTCCAAAATTGCCCTGCGGTCGTGGTCGTTCACCCACTCGCAGTCGGGCGGAAAAACAGTTCTGTATTGGTCGTTTACAGGCACTGCAAGATTTGCCCACCACATAAACACCTGAGGGAAAGCGGTGCGGTTGTATACGCGGATTTTGGCCTTTATGTAGCTTCTGCCCTTATCGAGGGTAATGCCTGCCATACCCTTCATTCTGTTAAATGGCTCTACCTCACCCGTCCATACGGTTTTGCCACCGTCGGGATTTTCTTCAATAACCGCCTCCAGCGGCATATAGGTGGTGGGGCGATGGTGCTGAGGCCAGTTGAACTCAATACCACCCGAAATCCAAGCACCTGCCAATCCCACAAGCGCGGGCTTTATAACCTGGTTATAGTATATAAAATCGTGCTGACCAACCTTATCGTAGCCCCTTAAAATTTTGCCGCCGATTTCGGGCAGCACCTGGGTTTTGATATATTCATTCTCTAAAGTGAAAACTTCGTATTCCACATCCTTTTTCTCGTCGGTTATTCCGTCGGAATAGGGTATGGGATAAAGCCTGCCGCTGGCCCCTTGATAGGGCTTGTTTTCAAAAAACATCGGCAGGTCGTTGGCCTTTTTAGGAATATAGGTAGGGATAATTTGCTTATGCTTTTTTACATTCACCTTGTTCACTGCAATTTCTCCTTTGTCGGATTGACATTTTACTAAATTGATGTTACCATACCATTATGTAGAAAATATATACATAATTTACTGATTTTTTTAGAAATCTTATTGTAGGTGAGAAAATGATTTTTTCGGAAATTGACCATATTGGCCTGTACAGTACCACCAACGACCCCGCAAATACCGCAAAAAAACGGGAAGTTCTTATGTACGAAATCAACCTTTGCGTTGAAAACGGCGGCACGGCACACGTTAATTCAAAGGCTATACCCATTCGCAAGAATACAATTATTTGTGCAAAGCCGGGGCAAACACGCTTTACCACCAATATTCTAAAATGCTACTATGTTCATTTTGAAACCGAAAATCCCCGGCTGCGCGATATCTTAACCCATCTGCCCGACACCATAACTGCGCCAAACGAAGCGGAATATATGGAAATATTCAAAGACCTGTGTAAATATTTTTACAAACAGTCAGTTGATGCAAAAATTATGCTGGAAAGCCTTCTGTTAAAGCTGATTTACCGAATTAAAAGCGACTCCGCCGACGAGCCGGAGTTCGACGGAACAGAGTCTAAACAGGCAGAAATTGTTCGCAGTGCGATTAAATATATAAAAGAAAATTTAACCGAAGATTTAAGCCTTGAAGCTATGGCGAAACGCTTTTCCTTCAGCCCTGTATATTTTCACAATGTTTTTAAAGCTTGTATGCGGAAAACGCTAAGAGAATATGTTGAAGAAAGGCGCATAAACGCCTCTATTCAGCTACTTTTAACCACAAGCAAGCCGCTTAGCGACATTTCCTACGAATGCGGCTTTTCTTCCCAAAGCTACTTTTGCTACGCCTTTAAAAGGTATACTGGCGCTACCCCAAAAAACTACGTTAAAGAATACACTAAAAATTTACAAACATAATAGTTCTTAAATATTTACAAAAAATTGCCTTGATATTATGCAAATAATAGGTTGCAATTTAAAGGTTTTGATGGTAGAGTAAAGAAAAAGCCACAGACGAGGTGCATAAAAATGAAAAAAATCACAAAAATCACCGAATATCAGGGAGTAGATGCTCTTGGTATGGCGGGCGCCAATTTGCTTCAAGGCATTGAGCCCGAAATAATCAGCGAAAATGGCGGACATCCCGAATACAAATCCCAGGGTGAGTACGATGCCGCAGCATATCGTGTGCTTACAAAAGATTGGGAATTTGGTGAGCCCGACCATATCGACATTTTTTCAGAAAACTTTACAATTACTTACGATATCGGCGAAGTGTTGCCTATAGACAGACTTTTTGTTTCCGGCTTTTGGTTTAAAAACAACAGCGGTGTGTATATGCTTGGTAAATACGAGCTTCACATTGCTGACACACGTGAAGAATTATACACCGAAAAGAGCCTTATTGTGGCGGTTGATAACACAGAAATTTCTGTAAAAGACGCACCCCGTCAGGCTGAAGTTTTCTTCAATTGCGAAGATGTTGCCGGAAGATTTTTTGGCTTCAAAATGCTTAAAGCCAACGTTACCGATAACATAACAAGGCTTGCCCGCATAGGCGTATATAACAATGAAATTGCGGCACAACGATTGTTTATGAAAAAGACAGTTGGAGATAATCTGCTTGATGCCGCAAGCATAACCCTGCCCGAGGGCAGCAAGGGCAACGCTGCTTCTCTTGTTAACGGAGAGGTATTTATTCCGCAAAATGCCGTAACCCTTTCTAAAGGCGAGGTTGTGCTGGAGACCAAAGAACAGGTTGAATACCTTGCCGCAGTTGGCTTTATTGACGGGTTAGAGGTTTACACCTCTGACAGCCGCGATAACCTTTTCGAAAACCCCGACAAGGGCGAACTAACCGAAATCGATACCGAGGGTAAACGGGAAAACTGTTTTATTTATAAATTCAAAGTTTCCAAGAAATACATAGGTATAAAATTCTGCGATGGTGCAGTTTTAGAGCAATTGGGGCTTTATTCATATATTCGCACAGCCCTTGTAGACCTTGCTAAAGTAAAAACCAGGGATTTTATCGGCATCGGCGCCAACGATATTCCTATGGCCTGGATGCCTGAATCACGTATGATGGGCTTCAGAAACGTTCATTGGCCCATATATCAGCACAGATTCAAAAAGGGCAACCCCTCGGTGCTTCGCGTTTGGTTCCAGGTTGACTGGGTTGTCACCGAAGAAGAGGACTACCGTCAGGGTATCTGTAACTTTAGAAGTGACAAAATGCGTGCCTTCTTAAAATACTTAGACCTTTACGAAGAGGCAGGAATAGAGGTTGAATTCAACTTTGGATGGAAGGTATCTACCGAAATTTACGAATGGTACTCAATTCCCTCTCAGGGACCCCAGAAGAACGGCGGTAGCGGCAGATCTGCATCGGCTCCCAAAAATTTCGAGGGCTTCGCAAAATGCTGTGCCTCAACCATTAAATATCTTTGTGAGGAAAAGGGCTACAAGTGTATTAAATATTTGAGCTTTTACAACGAAGCCAACTATGGCGACAACCCTTTCACAGGAGTTGGCTCCAGTGACTTCGGCGGATACCCCGGCCGCGCTAAAGAAATGTGGGAGGTTATGCTTCGCACGGTCGACAAAGAGCTTCAGGCTCAGGACCTTAAAAAATACGTAAAATATTGGCTGGCAGAGGAATCCGGTCCCGACGCTATTGAGCTTGAATGGATTGAATATATGATGGATAACTGCCGCGAGTTCAATACCCTTAATACCTTCCATCGCTATGCCAGAAACTATAAAGACCGCCTTAATTATTTTAATGAAGTATTAAAGCGCGCAGGCGATGTTGGTGCCGCCGCTACAGAGTTTGCAGTATATACTCCTCCCTGTTGGCAGCAAAGCAACATTGAATATGTAATGTCGGTGCTTCATTCAGGTCTTCGCGGTGCTCTTTACTGGTGCATACAGACCGTTAAAATGACCGACCCTACCTGGTTGTATCTCGGAAAGGGCGGCGGATTCTGGTTCAATCCCCCTTACGAGGAAGAAAAATGGATGGAAAACCGCCAGTTTTATGAATTCAGCCTTTTCACCCGCTATATCCCCCGACATTCAAACGTTTTAGAAACCTACAGCCCCGACGAAGACATTAGAATAGAAACAGTTGTATCTCCCAACGGAGATTACACCGTATTTGTTGAAAGCAAGGCTTCTAAATTCCCGAAATCGGTAGAGGTTAAATTCTCAGATAATATTGATAAAACCTTCTATAAGCACGTTTACAACCCCGATATTAACAAGCCCGACGGCAATATGACCATACCCCACACCGAAAAGGAATTGATGGTTGGCGATACCTTAAGGGATACTATCGGCACAGAATATCAACTGATTTGTTATACCACCCTGCCCCCCTACAAGCAGTTAAAGCTTAACCAAACAAAATTCACCCTGCCCCTTGAAGAAGAATTCAAGTTAGAAGCTTCTCTCGTTGATTGCGAAGGCGAAGTGGTTTGGGAGCTTGCCGCCAGTGACGGTGTTCCCTGTAATTTATCAAGCGACGGTGTTGTATCGGCAGCGGAGCTTACACGTGTAGGTGATGTTCACTGCATCAAAGCGAGCCTTAAAACCGACCCCACGGTTTGCAGCTTCTCACTGGTTAAATTCTCATAATCTGAATATTTTACAGAAAAGATGGCACTATTCGGAGCGTTCACTAAGGGACAAATTGGTTTTTCAGATAAATTTGTACGCTTTCTGGTTCCAAAAACTTGTAAGACACAAAGTATTACTGCGTTTTCGCAACTTCGAAATCGAAACAAATTTATTCTTACAAAACTGCCCTGCACCTAAAAAAGATAGATTTTTAGTGGAATAAAAGGCAAAAAGCCGTGGTGATACTGACGTATACCACGGCTTTTTAACACATTAGGCCGCAAAAATTTACTTTTTAAGGCATTTTATCCCTAAGCGAGCGCTCCGTTTTTGTGTCATCTTTTTTATGCACAAAAATACCTTCGAAAAATACAAAAAACTGTTGCTTTTTATTATTTATATGTTACAATAAAGAAAAATGCATAAATGAGGTGCATAAAATGTGTAAAGTAACAAAATTAACCGAGCATCAGGGTGCGGATATAATTCCGATGCTTGGAGAAAATCTGCTGGATGGCATTACTCCTAAGGTGTGGTGTTCCGAAAATGGCTCACACCCCGAATACAAGAACTGGAAAGGCAAGGTAGACGAAAACGCATATCAGCTTATCACCCTTCCCTTCACCGGAGAAATGGATGAGCATATTGATATTTTTTCCGAAAACTTCACTCTGCTTTATGACCTTGGACGTGTGGTTGATATCAACGGTCTGTTTACCGCAGGCTATTGGCATGGCGGCTCAAACGGTACATATATGTTAAAAAATTACGAGCTTCATGTTGCCGAAAACGAAGCCGATATGTTCACAGAAAAAAGCCTTGTGGTGGCAGTAGATAACGAAGATATTTGTAAAAACGGTGTTTCTCGTTCCTCTGAGGCTTTCTTTAAATGCGAAGGTCTTAAGGGTCAATTCGTAGGCTTTAGGATGCTTAAGGCAAATATGAACGACGACATCACACGCCTTGCAAATTTTGCCGCATTCTGCGACTTAATCACCGAGCAAAGGGCTTTTGTTAAGAAATATACTGATAAGAATATTCTATCGGTTTCCCACATCACCCTGCCCGAAGGCAGCAAGGGCTGTGCCTGTAATCTGATAGACGGTGCGGTTTTCGATAATGATTACGCCGTTACCCTGGGGGGCAGCGATGTTATTATTGCACCTGAAAAAAATGCCGACCGCATTTTTGTTGCAGGCGTTTTTGATGGCTTGTCGGTTTACACCTCAGATGCTGTAGATTGCCTTTTCGATTGCCCTGCTGCAGGCGAGCTTTTGCCCTGCGACACCGAAGGGCGTCAGGAATCAGCCCTTATATACTCGCTTGCCGACCCCAAAAAATACATTGGCATTAGGCTGCAAAAGGGCGCAACAATTCAGCAGCTCGGCGCGTATTGCTACCATTTTGATGCCACAGTTGATCTGGACAATGTTAAAACCGAAGACTTTATCGGCATTGGTGCCAACGACCTGCCTATGGCACTTATGCCCGAATCAAGGCAAGAAGGCTTCCGCAACGTTTACTGGCCCGTTTACTGCCACAGAATTAATAAATCTCAGCCCGCCGCACTTCGCGTATGGTTCCAGGTTGACTGGGTTGTTACCAACGAAGAGGATTACCACGCCGGTAAATGCAATTTCCAGAGCGATAAAATGCGCCAGTTCCTGCCCTATATGGACGCTTACGAGGCCGCTGGAATTGAAATTGAATTCAACTTCGGTTGGAAGGCATCTACCGAGATTTACGATTGGTTCTCAATTCCCTCTTCCGGTGCCCACAAAATGGGCGGTGCCGGTAAATCTGCCTCTGCTCCCCGCAATTTCGAGGGCTTTGCAAAATGCTGTGCCGAAACCGTTAAATATCTTTGCGAGGAAAAGGGCTACACCTGCCTTAAACACCTTACCTTCTATAACGAATCTAACTACGGCGACACCGCCGAATATATGGCCAGCGACTTCTGCGGCTATATGGGCAAATCTAAAGAGATGTGGGAGCATATGCTTCGCCTTGTAGATAAAGAGCTTAAAGCCCGCGGTGCCGATAAATATGTTGACTACTGGCTTGCCGAAGAATCCGGCACCAACGAAGTTGAACTGGAATGGATCGATTATATGATGGATAAGTGCGGCGATCTTAACGCCCTTAACACCTTCCATCGTTACAAGCTGACCTACGAAGAAAGACTTCAATATTTCAACGATGTTGCCAAGCATTCAGGCAAGGTTGGTGCTATCGCTTCCGAGTTTGCAATATACACTCCCCCTATTTGGAAGAGAAGCAACGTTGAATACGTAATGTCTTTGATTCATTCGGGTTTGCGCGGTGGCCTTTACTGGTGTTTGCAGGGTGTTAAAATGACCGACCCCACCTGGCTTCCTCTTGGTTGTTCCCGCCACGCCATCGAAAGCCGCGGCTTCTGGTGGTTACCCGCTTATCAAGACGGTGACGCATGGACCGAAAACTTTTCTTTCTACGATTTCTGTCTGTTCACCCGCTATATGCCCCGCCATTCAAAGGTTTTTGAAACCTACAACCCCGACGAGAATATAAGAATTGAAACCATTATGACCCCAGACGGCAATTATACAGTTTTTGTAGAAAGCAATGCCGAGAAATCTTCCAAATCCCTTGAGGTTAAGTTCTCAAAGAACATTGGCAAAACCTTCTACAAACACGTATACAAAGAGCCCGAATGCAAGCTCGACGGCAATATGCTGATTCCTCCCGTGGTTAAAGAAATCGAGGTTGACGATACACTTTGCGACACAATCGACAGCGATTATCAACTGATTTGCTACACCACAATGCCTGCTGTAAAACAGCTTAAGCTTAACACCTGTAACGTTACAATTAACCCTGGTGAAAGCTTTAAGTTCCTGGCCGAAGCCATTGACTGCCAGGGCGAAATTCTTTGGGAGGTTGTGGCTTCCGACGGTGTTCCCTGCACAATTTCTGCCGACGGTGTATTCACTCAGGATGCTCTCACCCGCCCGGGTGATGTTCATTGTGTAAAGGCAAGCCTTAAAGATGACCCCGAGGTTTGCGCATTTGCAATGGTAAAGATTTTTAGATAAACACAAAAGCTGTGAATCGATTGGTTCACAGCTTTTATGTTTAATTCGGGATTCAATAAGTTTCTTTGTGGGTATTGAGAATTTATTGCTAATAATATATAATAAATGTGGAGGTGCTGCAAATGAAATACTTAAAGGCCACCTATGGCTTTTTGAAAAAGTTGTTTGGTCGCGCCCAAAAGGATTCTGTAGGTGCCTATTCGGGGCACTCGGCGTTATTTATTGTTATTTCTGTTTTTCCGCTGATAATGCTGATGCTTGCCGCCATTAAATACACCCCTATTACCGAAGATCATATACTGAATTTAATGGCCCAGCTTGCCCCCAAGCCACTTAACGATGTTATAACAGAAAGTGTAAAAGAAATATTTAATCGCTTCGGAAGCGGTGCAATTTCTCTTACCGCCATAACCCTGCTATGGTCGGCTTCAAGCTGTTTTTATTCAATTACTATAGGGCTTAATCGCGTTTACAACTATAAAGAAACCCGAAACTATTTTCAGCTTCGGGGCATTTCCCTTGTTTACACACTACTGTTTATTATTCTTATTATTGTAACCTTGGTGCTTATGGTTTTTGGCGGTGCCATTATAACGGTGTTGCAGAACCATCTACCTTTTGTTAAGCGGTTTGCTCCGCTTTTCCACTTTATTCGCCAGGTGCTTGCCTTCTTTATAATACTTGTTATATCCGACCTGTTTTATACCTTCATTCCAAACCACAAAAGCAGGCCGATATATGAATTCCCCGGGGCGGCCGTTACGGCTGCCTGCTGGTATGGATTTTCATTTTTATATTCTATATATATTGGCTATTTTTCAAATATTTCCTACATCTACGGCGGTCTTGCTACGGCGGTTTTCCTATTGCTTTGGCTTTACTTCTGTATGTATATTTTCTTTTTGGGCGCCGAGATAAACCAAATTGCGGCAGAGGCGGGATGGTGCCAAAAAAAACGCCAACGTAAGAAAAACAAATTAAAGGGTGAAGCAAATGAATAAAAAATATATTCTGTTCGATTTAGATGGAACAATTTCGGATAATTCCGAAGGGATTATAAGGTGCATAAAATACGCTTTAGCCCCCCGTGGGATTGAACTGCCGCCCGAAACCCTGCAAAAGTTTATTGGTCCTCCCCTTGTAGAGGCATTTATGGAATACGCAAACCTCACTAAAGCCGAGGCCGAGGAAACCGTGGCTAAATACCGCGAAAGATACAGCAAAATCGGTCTTTTTGAAAACACCCTTTACAGCGGTGCCACCGAAATGCTACAAAAAATTAAAAGCAGCGGGAAAAGGGTTATTCTTGCCACGGCGAAGCCTATAATCTTTTCCGAAAAAATTATAGAAAAATTCGGACTGACACAATACTTCGACACCTTAGTTGGGGCAGATTTAAAGGGCGGAATCCACTCTAAAACTGACGTTATTAAAGAAATAATCCGCCGCGAAAACATAACCGATATTAATGAAGCCATTATGATTGGCGACCGCCACCACGATATTGAGGGTGCTCGCCACTTCGGTATGGAATCGATAGGTGTTACCTACGGCTTTGGCAGCGAGGAAGAACTGAAAACCGCAGGAGCCGACTACATACTAACCAGCCCGGAAGAGGTTGCCGAATTGATTACAAAAATGAATTAAAAACTGCTATAAGTAAAAAAGTCACGATTCAAGTGAATCGTGACTTTTTATATTGTTATTTCTTTGCCATTGCCTTTTTGGCGGCTTCGGCAATATTCTTTGCGCGGAGCCCGAACTCGTCAAGGAGTACGTCGGCAGCACCGGATTTACCAAAGCTATCGTAAACGCCAACCTTTACTACGGGAACGGGGCAGTTTTCGGCAGTAACGTCGCAAACTGCAGAGCCTAAGCCACCGATAACCGAATGCTCTTCGGCGGTAACTATAGCGCCTGTTTCCTTAGCGGCCTTGATTATAATTTCCTCGTCAAGAGGCTTGATGGTGTGAATATTGATAATGCGGGCATTGATACCCTCTGCCTTGAGTAAATCGTAAGCCTGCAGGGCCTCGTTAACCATAAGGCCTGTTGCAACGATTGTTACGTCGTTGCCCTGGCGAAGCTCTACACCCTTGCCAATTTCAAAGCTATAGCTTTCGTCGAAAATAACGGGAACGGCAAGTCTGCCAAAGCGAATGTATGCAGGGCCGTCAAGCTCTAAAGCGGCAAGCACAGCAGCGCGGGCTTCGGTGGCGTCGGCAGGGTTAATAACCGTCATACCGGGGATTGTGCGCATTAAGGCGATATCCTCGTTACACTGGTGGGTGGCGCCATCTTCACCAACCGAAATTCCTGCGTGGGTGGCGCCGATGATAACCTTTAAGTGAGGGTAGCCTATAGAATTGCGAACCTGCTCGAAAGCGCGGCCTGCGGCAAACATTGCAAAGGAGCTTGCAAAAACACGCTTACCTGTAGCGGCAACACCTGCGGCAATGCTTATCATATTGCTTTCGGCAATACCGCAATCGTAAAAGCGTTCGGGAAATTCCTTTTTAAACATACCGGTTTTGGTGGCGGCGGCAAGGTCGGCATCCAAAACAATAAAATCTTCGTTTACTTTGCCCGCTTCAACCAAGGCTTTACCATAAGCATCGCGGGTAGCCATTTTAATTACTTCTGCCATTTATTTGCCCTCCAATTCGGTAAGAATTGCGTTAAGCTCGGCCATAGCCTGCTCTGCCTGTTCGGCGTTGGGAGCAGCACCGTGCCAGCTAACCTGATTTTCCATAAAAGAAACGTCCTTGCCCTTAACTGTGTTGGCAATAATTGCGGTGGGCATACCCTTGGTGGCCTTAGCGTTGGCTAAAGCTGCCTCAATTTCGTCGAAATCGTGACCGTTTATTGTAACAACGTTCCAACCAAAGGCCTTGAACTTATCCTCGAAGGGGGCAGGATTGTTAACCTCTTCAACGCTGCCGTCAATCTGAAGGCCGTTGTAATCGATAAAGCAAACAAGGTTATCAAGCTTTTTAGCGGCGGCAAACATAGCAGCCTCCCAAACCTGACCTTCCTCGGCCTCGCCATCGCCAACAATGGTGTAAACCCTAAAGTCATCGCCAAAATGTTTGGCCGAAAGTGCCATACCGCAGGCGGCAGAAATACCCTGACCCAAAGAGCCTGAGGACATATCAACACCGGGAATGTGCTTCATATCGGGATGACCCTGAAGCCGAGAATCGGGCTTGCGAAGGGTGTTAAGCTCTGCCACGTCGAAATAACCGCGCTGTGCCAGAACAGAATAAAGACCGGGGGCAGCGTGACCTTTTGAAAGCACAAATCTGTCGCGGTCGGATTTTTGGGGATTTTGGGGGTCTACCTTCATCTCTTTGAAATACAAATATGTAAGTATTTCGGCTATTGAGAGTGAGCCGCCGGGGTGACCCGATTTTGCATTAAAGGTACCTGAGATTACACCCATTCTTACCTTACATGCAGTTTTTTGCAAGGACAACTTTGTTGCATTATCCATTACAATCATCCTTTCCTTGTGTATTGTTCTTTAAATAATAAATAAAATCTGCTACGGCACCCTCTGTAACACTGACAGAAACGTAATCTGCCACCTCTTTCAAATCATCGGGAGCCTCTGCGGTAACTGCGCCGACATCCGCCGCCTTTACCATTTCGATATCGTTATAATAATCGCCTATTGCGAATATTTTGCTAATTTTTGTTGGAATTAGCTCTGCAAGCTTTTTAAGGTTTGTGGCCTTGTTAATACCTGCCGGCAGTACCTCGTAAAAATTTGGTGCGCTGGCAACATATCTTACCTCGGGGAGCTTGACCTCGTCGAGATAACGCTTTATCTCTTCAAGATGCTCTATATCGTCAAGAACGTAAAGAATTTTTTGCCATTTTTTGTCGCAACTTTCTATCGGTATACAATCTATACCATCGTACTTGCGCACCGCCTGAACGTCGGGTGTGTCGTTCAAGGTAAGCACCTCGTCGTCTACCGTTACCATACCGCCAAGCCGAGGGTATCGACGTACCGCCTCTTTTATAAGCTGGCAGGCGGCGTCGGTAAGATAGGTGGCGTGAAGAATTTTATCCTCAGTGCTATCGTATATAATACCACCGTTGGTGGTAATTACAGGGGCGTTTACTCTGGCCTCTTGGCAAATTTTCTTTGCTATTCTGATGCCTCTGCCCGTGGCGATGGAAAACATACCACCCTGGGACTTAAAGTACTCAATAGCTTCTAAATTAGCGGGAGGAATTTTACCTTCGTGATATAAAGTGCCATCTATATCCGAAACCAAAAGGTAACCTGAAAAAATGCCCATTACAACAACTCCTGCTTTCTTAAAAACTCGGTGAAATACCGAGGTAATTCGCTTGTAAATTCCATATATTCACGGCTTTCAGGGTGAATAAAGCCCACCTTTCTTGCGTGAAGGCACTGCCCTTCAAGCCCATAGGTGTTTTTTGCACCGCCATAAACCGTATCACCTGCAACAGGGTGCCCGAGATGGGCCATATGAACACGTATCTGATGGGTTCTTCCCGTTTCAAGCCTAAGCTTTACGTGGGTAAAGCCCTTATATCTTGCAATTACGCTATAGTGGGTGATTGCCTCTTTAGAATTGTTATACACCACCGCCATTTGCTTTCGCTTTTGTGGGTGACGGCCAATAGGTGCGTTTACTGTACCACTATCGGTTTTTAGGTTGCCCCGCACCACAGCCTCGTATTCACGGGTAAAGGAATGCTCCTTTATCTGTTCCGCCAAAGCCCTGTGTGCCGCATCGTTTTTTGCCACCATTAAAAGGCCGCTGGTGTCTTTATCAATTCTGTGAACTATGCCGGGGCGCAGCACTCCGTTTATGCCCGAAAGGCTGCTGCCGCAATGGTGCAGCAAGGCATTAACAAGGGTATGGTTGTAGTTTCCCGCGGCGGGGTGAACAACCATACCTTTAGGCTTATTTACAATAAGTAGGTGACTATCTTCATACAGCACCTCAAGGGGAATATCCTCGGCCTCAACGTCTAAAGGTGTTGGGTCGGGAATGGTAAGGGAGATAATGTCTCCCTGTTTTAATTTGTGGTTTTTCTTTTTAGGGGCACCGTTCACAAGCACATTGCCCTTTTCAATAAGTGTGGTAATGGCACTTCGGGTAAGGTTTTCTGAAATGCCGGAGAGAAAGCTATCTAACCTCTCGCCGCCAAGGGTAACCGAAATTTCACGCTTCTCCATTATCGCCACTGCCTTTTTTAAGCTTGTACTCTTTAATTGTGTCCAACAAGAAATAAAGCATTATAAACGCTGCGCCTATAGTTACGCATATATCCGCCACGTTAAACACAGGAAAATCCATAAAATCGGTTTTTATAAAATCTACTACCAGGCCTTTTCTTGCAATTCGGTCGATAAAATTGCCCAAACCACCCGAAAGTATCAGCATAAAGCCCCAATCGGAAAGCTTGCTTTTGAACTTTCTGCTTAAAAGCATATAGGCCACCAGCGCCATTGCAAGGGTGGTGAATATTATTAAAAACCAGGTGTTGCCCGAAAGTATGCTAAAGCCTGCTCCATCGTTTTCAACGTGGCAAAAGCTTAACACACCGGGGATTACGGACACCTCGCGAGCGGAACCGGCAAAATAAGCCACCACCGCTGCTTTTGTAACTTGGTCGGCAATTAGCATAAACAAGCTTACTATTGCCGGAATGATTAACGACACTGCTGCAAATCCTCCGATTAATTATTCCTGAAAACCGGCTAAATCCAATTCAATTTCGGGCTGTTCTGCTACTTCCTCAAAAGCTTCTTCTGCAGCGGGGACTTCTGCCTCTTCAGCGGCTTCTGCACCTTGTTCAGCGGAGGAAAGATTCAGCTCTATATCTTCAACCTTGGGTTCGGTTTGTGCCGATTCAGGGGCAACAACACGTACACTGTCAAGGTCGATTTTACGAAGCTCCTGCAACTGCTCTTCATAGAAGCCCACAATAACGTTGCGAACCTGTGAAAACTCGATACGGAGCTTTTCACACATCTCCTGCTCTGCCTTAAGCTGCTCTCTTGTAGAGGTAAGCATCTGGCCGGAGCGAGCAACGGCTTCGTTAATTATATTCTCGGCCTCGGCACGGGCGGCGGCACTGATAGATGCCTCTTTACGCTCTGCTTCGGCAAGTATTGCATTTGCCTTTTCTATAGTATCTTCAGCCTGACTGTCGGCACGGGCAATAATATCCTTTGCATCTTCGGCCGATTTATTAAGCAGCTCTTCTGCCGCCTGGCGAGCCTCGGCTTCAATCTGCTCGGCCAGCTTCTGTGCGCGAATAAGCAGGGTCTGAAGGCCGTTATTGGAGATGCCAACGCCGCCGGAAACTGCTTCGGGCTTAGGCTCTACCTTTTCTTCTACCTTTTCTTCAGTGCTTACTTCAGGCTTGATTACAACCGGCTCGGGCTTAAGCTCTTCGCCCTTCTGGCCTGCATCGAACTTTGCCTTCTCCAATGCGCGGATTTTCGCTGTCATAGATTCGATGCAAACTGCAACCTCCTCTAAAAACAGGTCTACGTCTGATTTTTTATAACCGCCTATTGCGGAATTCTGAAATACAACGCCACGTACCTGATCTGCTGTCATATTAATTCACCATATCCTTCCTCTTACTTTTAAAACGTCGCTTTTAAAGGTAAGCGACCCACCAAAAATAACTTAATTATATTTTTTCCACCTAAGTATAATGCGCCCTTTTTTAGATTGCTCGTGAGAGGCTGTAATAACAAACTTACCATATCCGCGAAGGCTTAAGATATCGCCGGATTTTACGGTGTAGGTTGGCTTTAGTGCAGCCACGGAATTAACCGTAACCAACGCTGCCGAAATAAGCTCGGCGGAGCCATTGCGACTTTTACCCGTAAGGGCACCCACAACACAATCCAACCGCAATGAAGCAACGGTGGCGCTGCATTCAACCATCTGGCCTCTGCCGGGGAGCATTCCGGAATAACCCTCGCTAAGGGTAACACCTACCCTGCCTACCTTTTCTAACTGAGAAATTACGTAATCGGAAATATCCGACGACAGAAACATTACTGCCCTGCCCGGCTCTATTAAAATATCACCAACGGCCGAGCGCTGAAGCCCCAGATTCAAAACGGCACCCAAAAAATCCCTGTGGCAAAGGGTATCCTGCGGGCGGTAGGTAAAGGTAATTGCCTTTATTGGGTAAAGCTCAGGCTCTTGGAGGCACCATTCGGGGAAAATGCCTATATAACTGCGCTCTGCCCCTTCGTAACCGCCGAAAATGCCGCTTCGTATTCGGGAAAGCATAGGCATTGCTTCGGCCACTTGCGATGGAGACAGAAAGCCCACAAATTTTGGAATAGAACGCATTTCACACAGGCGAAGAGAATCCTCCACCCGTGTGATAACATCGATATCAGACATTAATGTAAAGGCCGCTGCTTTCCAACTCGTCTAAAATCATATCTCCCATAACGTCAACAGTTTTTGGGGTGATTATGTAGGTGCTGTTGGCAACCCTTTTTACCTGGGCATCGTTAGCGTATGCCACACCGCTGAAAAAATCTAAAAGGCGGCGGCAAATATCCTTATTAACACCCTCAAGATTAAGCACAACTGTGCGCTTTGCATTAAGATGATCTGCTACTGAGCGACCGTCTTCGAAGGTTTCGGGCTTTGCCAGAACAACCTTTATATCGTTAACAGGGCGGGAGGCTGACGGAGCAGCATCTCGACTGAAAGAACGAACCCTTGATTCACTACGAGGTTTCTCGGCAGGAGTCTCTTCGGGAGCCTGCGCTGTTGCCTCCTCTTCCTCGTCTACAGGTACGCTGATAATGTTTTTAAGCCATTCACCAAATGCCATAATAACATCTCCTTTACTTTATTTTGTATTATAATTTCTTTTGCCAAAGAGTGATGAACCTATTCTTACTATATTGGCACCCTCTTCTATAGCTATGTCGAAATCTCCCGACATTCCCATAGACAGATACCTTATATTACTATTATCTATGTTTTTGGTCTGTATGTCAATAAATAAGTTGCGCATTTTTGCAAAATATTTACGAAGTTCTGCAATATCTTCGCAAATTGGGGGAATTGCCATTAATCCCATAACCTGAATACCCGGTAATTTTGCCGATTCCCTTACTAATTCTTCCAACCCTTCGGGGCTGACACCCGATTTATTTTCTTCGCCACCAATGTTTACCTCTATTAAAATATCGGTTTTAACGCCATACTTTTCGCTATACTTTGAAATTTCGCGGGCAAGCTTTAAAGAATCTACAGATTCTATCATCTCCACCTTACCCACAATATCCTTTACCTTATTGGTTTGCAAATGGCCTATAAAATGCTTGTGGACAGGCAATAATTCACCGTTTTTTGAAAGAAATTCCTGCACACGGTTTTCTCCCATATATTGTAGGCCGCTTCTGATTGCGTGGTTAATAACCTGTACATCCACCGTTTTTGTGGCGGCCAGCAGAATAATATCTTCTGCCGCCCTTCCTGATTTGTTAGCAGCGGCGGAAACTCTTTCCCTTATGTCACAAAAATTTTGGTCGAAATATTGGATTTTTTCTTTTAGTTCGTTAGTCGATAACCTTTCCATCATAAAGATTTTTCCCCTTTATAATAACCTCGTCGTACAGCTTTAAGCGAACGCCTGTGCTTTCTGCCTTACAGATGTTATAATTATCGGTAGAATATAAAACATCAATAGGCACAAAGTTAATTACAGAACCCGAAAGCACATATACCCCTCGCTGACCGTCTTTAAACCTTACCGCCTTTGAATTTATCTGAAGGCCGCTGTATTTTTCAAGTACAATTGTCATATTAGCGGTGCGCATTGTGGCAAGGTCGCTGTTCATATAGGTGCAGGCAAACACAACAACCGCCTGATCACCCGAAGTTCCCTTGTTTACACTTTTAACCGTAACCGGCAGCTCTCGACAGGAATCGAAGCCGGTAATTAAGGTCATTTCGTTGCCCACCGTAAGCTTAAGGCTATCGTCTAAAGAAACCACCGCCGCCAAATACCACTCGTAATCGGAAACAATTTTACCTATTACGGTTCCGCTATAGTTCGGTTCTTCAGAGGTTATGCTGTTTAAATCTGCGGCTGTAAGCTTTTCAACATTTTTACTTTTAAGCCTGTTTTCGTATCCGTCTACTCCCGACACAAAATAACCCGAATCTTCGCTTTTAACATAGGCCTTTGGGTCGCTTTTCTTAGCGTTCAGGCTTTCCAGTTCTGCCTTATAGCTATTAAGCAAAGAATTAAAATCGGTGGAAACACCTGTTGCTATCTGCCTGCGGTTAAGCAGCTTTAAAAGCTCCGAGGCCGACTGTGGAGTTTTGATATCGTTCCCTGCAGATTCGTTTATAAAGCCCAGCAAAGCATTATCGATTTTAGAATCCAGTAAATCTATATCCACGGCTTCTGTGTTATTATAGCCGCTGATTTCTTCAAGGTTTGCTATTGCAGCTTCTAAAGCGGCAATTTCTTCACGCAGCAGCACCTCGTCGTTATCGGAATAGATTTCGGCCACAACGCCGTTCTTTTCTATCTTTCCGCCCTCGCCCACATTATAGCTTATAACACCGTCTTTTTTAGAAGTAAGAATTCTTTCGTCACGCACGGCAACGGCCTTTATGTTTATGCCATTATAGGTTTCGTAATGAATAACGGTGCCTGTGGATATGGGATTGTAAAAGCTTTGATAAAGCTGAAAGCATACAATAAAAAGCACCAGGGCCACAGAAACCCATTTTATAATTTTCTTTCCGCTAAGACTCATATTCCTGTAACCCCTCACTTTCTATAATACATTTTGCTTTTTGGCAGATATCCTCACAGTCGGCATAGAGAGTATGCGCTTTCTGGTTCCGTGAAAACCAAGTTATCTGCCTTTTGGCGTAGCGGCGGGTTGCCCTTTTAAGGTTTTCAGCCGCTTCGGCTAATGTTATTTCACCATCTATATAAGGGTAAAGCTCTTTGTGGCCTATGGCCTGACCCGCGCCGTTTTTCTGCATTCTTTCGCGGTGAATTATTGCCTCGCCCAGAAGCCCTGCCGAAAACATTCTGTCCACCCTTTGATTTATGCGGTTATACAGCTTTTCTCTATCCTTAAAGGCGATATTAAGCCTTATAACCTTATAACGTGACGGCTGAGCCTTAGATAACTCTACGTGGCGGCTGAAGGGTATGCCTGTGGCATAAAATACCTCCAACGCCCTTATAACCCTTCTGATATTTTCTTTATCTATTTTTTCTGCAGCAACAGGGTCAACCTGCAGAAGCTTTTGATACATAGGCTCTATGCCTGCTTCTTTATATTCTTCCTGCAGCCTATCGCGAATTTCGGTGCTGCCGCAATCGCTGAATTTAACGTCATCGGCCACCGAATCGATATAAAGCCCTGTGCCACCCACCATAATGGGGAGCTTGCCTGCAGAGCCAATCTCTTTTATAACACTGTGAGCCATATCGCAATAATCCGCCACCGAAAAGGGTGTGCCTACGTCTAAAAAGCCCATAAGATGATGGGGGATTCCGCTTTTTTCAGTATCACTCGGCTGGGCGGTGGCAATTGGAATGCCGCGGTAAATCTGCATAGAATCGGCCGATACTATTTCACCCGAGAAGACCTTCGCCAAGGCTATTCCCAAAGAAGTTTTTCCGCAGGCCGTGGGGCCGCTTACAACTATAAGCCGTTGCTTTGCCGATTCCATACATTTCACCTCTTTTTAAAATTTGCTTAGTTTAACCCAATCTGCCGAACAGCTTTTCTATGGCCTTTTTGTCCATTTCTACCGCCACGGGTCTGCCGTGGGGGCAATAGCGTATATCAGGGTTGCTTAGCACCTGATTCATAAGTTCTATAAGCTGAGGCTCGCTGGAAGTATAGCCCGCCTTTGTTGCCGCCTTGCAGGCAACGGTGTGATATATATTATCCAATCTTTCGGTTTCTATCGAATTGCGGGTGCTAAGGCTTTCGGCAATTTCGCTTAAAATAGCCGAAACCTCTTCGTTACAAAGCTGTGAAGGTACAGCCCTTACCAAAACCGTGCCCACACCAAAATCTTCAATATCAAATCCTGCTTCTTGGAGTAAGGGCAGGTTTTCCAGCAGGGTTGCATATTCTTCCTTAGGCAGGGTTACGTTTTCAGAAGAAAGCAACATCTGACTTTCTGCCCTTGCATCTTTTTTTAGCTTTTCGTAAATTATTCTCTCGTGGGCGGCGTGCTTATCAATAAGTATCAGCTTGCCCTCAAGCTCGGCAATAATGTAGGTTTTAAAGGCCTCGCCTATAAATCGGGCCGTGACTATCGGAGCCTTAATCTCCTGCGGTTTCTCGGGGGCTATTTCCGTTTCCAATGGCTGAGGCTTTACAGGATTTTTAGGCTGAGCTTTGGGGGGTGCCGTTACAATAGGCTCTTCCTCTATAGCGTCGATAATTCCAACACCCTTTTTATAAACGATACCTTCGCCGCCGCTGGTGTCTTTAAAGGTCAGGGTGGAAGAAAAGCTAAAATCAGGCTTTGGAGTGTAAGCACTTTTAGGCGGTGCTATGGGAGAGGGCTGCTCTTTAACCGGCAGAGCGATATTATCACCTATAGTTTTAGAGGAAATACTGTACTTATCCCCCTCTATTTCCCGCATAAATTCCTGAGCCGTCATTCTGATTTGCTTTTTTTCGGCGGCGGTGTTAAGTGCAGGTCGGGAATCGTCGCCAGCCAAGGCGTTTTTTACGCCAAAACGTATTGCATCGAACACTCGGCTTTCGTCGGAAAAGCGCACCTCGGTTTTTGCGGGATGCACGTTAACGTCTACCATTTCGTAGGGCAATTCAATGTTAAGTATGCAATAGGGGAATTTCCCCACCATTGCGGAGTTTTTATATCCCACGTCTAAGGCCGCCATTGCAGTGGCAGATTTAACGAATCTACCGTTTAAAAATACCAGTTGCAGGTTTCGGTTTGGGCGGCACTTAAAGGGCTTGCAGATAAGGCCGCTGACCCTTACACCGTTATGGGAATATTCTATAGGCAAGGTGCCAAGGGCAATATCTCGGCCCAGCACCGAATAAACTGCGTCGTAAAGCTTGCCGTTGCCCTGGGTTACAAGCTGCTGCTTGCCGTCGCGAATGAATTTAAAGGAGATTTCGGGGTGAGAAAGGGCCATTCTGTCGATAATTGTGGCAACGTTTGCCCCCTCCTTTACGTCTTTTTTCAAAAACTTCATTCTGGCGGGGGTGTTGTAAAACAAATCGCGGATTTCAATAATGGTTCCGGTGGCACAGCCTATGCTGTCGCAAAATTGCTCTTCACCGCCGTGGATGCTGTAGTGGGTTCCCTCCTGGTCTTCGGGGCGGCGGGTTATCATTGTTACCCTTGAAACCGAGCTGATTGCCGCCAGCGCCTCGCCGCGGAAGCCCAGGGTACCTATGCTGTCAAGGTCACGCTGAGTGGCGATTTTGCTTGTGGCGTGGCGCAGAAAAGCCTTTGGTACGTCTTCACGGGCTATTCCGCAGCCATTGTCGGTTACTCGCATTAAAACTATGCCGCCGCTTTCAATTTCAACGGTTATGGCGGTGGCGCCTGCGTCGATTGAGTTTTCTACCAGCTCTTTTATTGCCGAGGCAGGGCGTTCTACCACCTCGCCTGCCGCAATAAGCTCGGCTGTTTGTTTATCAAGCACATTAATTTTCGGCATAGCTTTTTCTCCTTTCAAGGATTAATAATATTTACATCAAAACCGCAACCTATTTCAAGATTGCTGCCCTTGGGTAGCAAGATTAAAATTGGTAAGAGTTTATCTTAGACGATTTTTCACAGAGGGCGAAGCGCGAAATTCGAAGTAAGGCTTTGTGCCTTGCAAGAATAAGCGCAAGAAAAATGTGAAAAACCAGCAAGAGAAACCGCAACCTATTTTAAGATTGCTACCCTATATATTCTTTGCTTTGTCGCACAATTCGTAAAGCGTTTGCATTGCTTCAATGGGGGTAAGGGTGTTAACGTCGATAAGCTTGATATCCTCTAAAATAGAGGCGGCTCCCATCGAACGGAGGGAGAGCTGGTCGGTAGGCTCTTCCTGTTCTTTAACAACCGGAAGCTTTAGGCCGTCGGCCTCGATATTTTTAAGAATCTGCTTTGCACGGTTGATAACTGTGTTGGGAATGCCCGAAAGCTTGGCAACTTCAATTCCATAGCTATCGTCTGCCCCGCCCCTTACAATGCGGCGGAGGAAGGTTATATCGTCGCCGCGTTTTTTAACGGCGATGTTATAGTTTTTAATGCCGCTTATCTCGTTTTCTAAAGAGGTAAGCTCGTGATAATGGGTGGCAAAAAGGGTTTTTGCACCCAGCTTTTTACGCTCGGCACAGTATTCCAGCACGGCTCGGGCAATGGACATACCGTCGTAAGTAGAGGTGCCGCGACCAATTTCGTCGAGAATAAGCAGACTTTTTGAGGTGGCGTTTTTAAGAATATAGGCAACCTCACTCATTTCCACCATAAAGGTGGATTGCCCTGCGGAAAGGTCGTCGGAAGCGCCAACCCTTGTGTAAACCGCGTCGCAAATGCTGATGTCGGCATTGGTGGCAGGAACAAAGGAGCCAACCTGAGCCATAATTGTTATAAGGGCAACCTGGCGCATATAGGTGGATTTACCTGCCATATTGGGACCTGTAATAATTGCGCAGCGGTTATCGCCTAAATCAAGGGTGGTGTCGTTAGGTACAAAGGGGGTGCGGCTGATAAGCTCTACCACCGGGTGTCTGCCGTCGCCAATTGATAATTTGCCTGTGGTGTTAAGGCGGGGTCGGTTATAATTATTGCGAACCGCAACCTCACTTAAAGAGCAAATTGCATCAAGGCGGGCAACCGCGTCGGCGGTTTTCATTATGCGAACCCTTTCGCCTGCAACACGGCTGCGAAGAGCGTCAAAAATTTCGTATTCCAAACGGTTCACCTGCTCGCGGGCACCAAGAACGCGGCTTTCTAAAGTTTTTAATTCGTCGGTGATGTAGCGCTCGCAGTTGGTAAGGGTTTGCTTGCGTATGTAATGCTCGGGAACGTCGCCCTTAAAGCTGTTGGGAACCTCGATATAGTAACCAAAGACCTTATTGTAGCGAACCTTGATTGATTTAATTCCGGTACGCTCACGCTCGGCGGTTTCAACCCTTGTTATAAAGCTTTTTCCATCGTTAAGGTCAAGTCGCAGCTCGTCTACCTCTTTCGAAAAGCCCTCGCGGATAATTCCGCCCTCGCGCACTAAGGCGGCAGGCTCGTCGGCGATGGTTTCGGTTATGCTGCTTGCAATATCTTCCAGTAAATCGATTTCGTTAAAAATACTCTTAAGCAGTTTTGATTCGCAGCTTGAGAGCTGAGCGTGAATTGCCGGCAGGCAGGCTATGGTATCCCTTAAGGTGTTAAGCTCGCGAGCACCTGCAGTTCCGTAGATAATGCGGGACATAAGGCGTTCAAAATCTTTAATTCCGCTTAAGGCTTCACGGATTTCGCCACGTATTACGGTGGAATTGTAAAGCTCTTCAACGGCGTTAAGCCTTGTGTTGATGTCGTTCATGCTCATAAGCGGTTGCTCTACCATACCACGAAGCCGGCGCTTGCCCATTGCGGTTTTGGTTTTATCAAGAACCCACAAAAGCGAGCCGCGTTTATCTCCGCCGCGCATAGTTTCGCAAAGCTCTAAATTACGCATTGCGCTTATGTCAAGGCGCATATACTGGGAATCGGAATAAAAGTCTATTTCGGAAATAGTGTCAAGCCCGGTTCTTCGGGTTTCGTAAAGGTATATAAGCGCCGCACCCAAAGCCACAACTGCAGGGGAATTTTCGGCAAGGCCCAATTCATCTAAAGACATAACCTTGAAATGGTCTAAAATGCAGTTTTTGGCGGCAAGGTAAGAGAAGGTTTCGCTTCCTGCGGCGGTAAGGCGGCATTTAATACGTGTTTCTAAAAATTCCAGCACCTGGGGGTGGGTTTCAGAGCTGCCCTCGCAAAGCATTTCACGGGGCATAAATCTGCCAAGCTCACCGATAACACGCTGGTCGGTTTCGTCGCCGCTGAGCTCGGTTAAGTGCAAAAGGCCGGTTGAGGCATCTACAAAGCAAAGACCACATCTGCCTTCGTTATAATACAGGGCGGAAAGGTAGTTGTTTCGTGCCTCGTCCAGCATACTGTCTTCAATAACCGTACCGGGGGTTACAACGCTTACAACCTCGCGACGAACCAGACCCTTTGCCTTGGCAGGGTCTTCGGTTTGTTCGCATATTGCAACTCTGTAGCCTTTAGATATAAGGCGAGCAATGTAGGATTCACAGCTATGGTAGGGCACGCCGCACATAGGGGCGCGCTCTTCTAAGCCACAATCCCTGCCAGTTAGCACTAAATCCAATTCTTCCGAGGCGGTTTTTGCATCGTCGAAAAACATTTCGTAAAAGTCGCCCAATCTGAAGAAAAGAAGTGTATCCGGATTCTGCTCTTTAATTTCTAAATATTGCCGCATCATTGGCGATAATTCAGCCATTTTTCACACCGGTCCGTTTCTGGTTTTTGGTTTTTTGTTGGATTTCCGCCGCAAAGCGCGGCAGAAGTAACCGAAATCTGTTAAAAGATTTACGCTAATTACTTAGTGACAGCCCGAGCAACCGCTACAATCTCCGCTGCAGCCCTGAACAAAATCAAGCTCGTCGGGATTTTCGCCATTGAGAGCGCGGGAGATTACACCGTAAACGCCGTTAACAAGCTTGTCCAGTTCCTGCTTTGCAACCTGGAAATCTGCCATACTGCTTGTGGAAACAACGGCGGCATAGGCGGCGCGAAGCTGCTCGTTCATAGACTTAATTTTTTCTTCGTCTTTATCTTCTTTTGAAAGCTCCTGGTCCATAGACAAACGAACAAGGTTGAATTCACCGATTTTCTTCTGTAAATCCTCGTCGGCATCGTTGGCCTCTTTTGCGGCAACGTAGGCCTTAAAGCTTTCGTCGGCCTGAATAAGCTTGCAAAGTTCTCTTGTTGCTTCTAAAATTTTATCCATTTTTAATTCCTCCAAAAATTATTCTGTTATCTCGCCCTCAAGCACAGAGGAGAGTGTGTTTACTTTAACTGTTACAAAATTCCCTATAAGGGATTTATCGCCCGGAAACTCAATAACGGTGTTTCCGCAGGTTCTGCCGGCAATAAAGCCCTGTTGCCTGCCCTCGTCTTCACAAAGAACGCGGTAGGTTTTCCCTATGTGAGAGGCGGTTATTTCGCTGCCCAGCTTTTCCTGAACCTCTAACAGCTCGCTGAACCATTTGCCCTTTTCTTCGCGACTTATGGGGTCGGGCATTTCGGCGGCGGGGGTGCCGTTACGGGGAGAGTAGATAAAGGTGAACAGGCTTTGATACCCTACCTCTTTTACCAGCGATACCGTGTGGCAAAAATCCTTGTAGGTTTCACCAGGGAAGCCCACGATTATATCGCTTGTAATTTCGATATCGGGCATAATTTCTTTGGCGTATTTTATAAGCTTTAAATAGGCTTCTCGGCCGTAGTGGCGGTTCATTTCTTTAAGAATTCTGTCGCTGCCCGACTGCACAGGCAGGTGCAGGTGGCGGCATACCTTTTGGCAATCCCGCATAGCATCTAACAGTTCCTTTGTGCAATCCTTGGGGTGAGAGGTCATAAACCTGATTCTGAAATCCCCCGGAAGCTGGTTTATAAGCCGCAGAAGCTTGGCGAAGTTTATGCCGTGACTTTCGCCCTTGCCGTAGGAATTTACGTTCTGCCCCAAAAGGGTTATTTCGCGGCAGCCCTTTTCCACAACTTCTTTAACCTCGGAAAGAATATCCTCGGGGCAGCGGGAACGCTCGCGACCCCTAACGTAGGGTACTATGCAGTAGGTGCAGAAGTTGTTGCAGCCGTACATAATGGGAATCCAGGCCTTGAAGGTGCCGTCGCGCTTTATTGGAAAGCCCTCTTTAATATCGTTTTCGTTTTCTGCTAAATGGAAAACCCTGGGGCCGCCTGTTAATCGTTTATAAAGAAACTCGGGCAGCTTCCAACGGCTGTAGGTGCCGAAAACCAAATCAACATAAGGGAAGCTTTTTTTAAGCCTGTCGGCATTTTTCTGTTGCTGGGTCATACAGCCGCAAACCGCGATTATCATATCGGGGCGGGCTTTTTTATATTTTTTAAGAACTCCTATATTGCCCCATACCCTATCCTCGGCGTGTTCGCGAACGGCACAGGTGTTAAAAAGCACCAGGTCGGCTTCTTCGGGGGCAGAGCAAAATTCATACCCCATTTCGTGAAGCATCCCCTGCATACGCTCGCTGTCGCTGACGTTCTGCTGGCAGCCGTAGGTGTGAATAAAGGCTTTGGGAGGGGTTTTATATCGGGAAAGCAGTATTTTTTTAACCCTTTCCATATAGGAAAACTGCTCGGTTAAAACCGCTTCGTCGTGGTTGTTTTTTGCAATATTATTCAATGCTGTTTCACCCATTAACACTAAGTTATATAATATCTATAATATTATACTATATTATGGCGTCCACTTCAAGATAAAAATAAAAAAATAAAAAAGTTATTGACAAACCCCGGCGGTTGTGTTAATATTTAAAGGCTGAAAACTTGGAGAGATACCGAAGTGGTCATAACGGAACGGTCTTGAAAACCGTCGTACCTTACGGGTACCGTGGGTTCGAATCCCACTCTCTCCGCCATCTTAAATAATTTTAAAACAAGTTACCATGGAGAAGTACTCAAGTTGGTGACGAGGCGCCCCTGCTAAGGGCGTAGGTCGGCTAAACCCCGGCGCGGGAGTTCGAGTCTCCCCTTCTCCGCCAAAAATAAGACAGTCTTTGGACTGTCTTATTTTTTATCCATTGCGAAGCAGGTGGAATATCATCAACGATAGCGACGCTATCGTTGTATCTCATCAGTCCGCAAGGACTGTATATCATCACACCTTTAGGTGTGTATCAAAAAACTTTCGCAATGATGATATACAAGACTTCGTCTTGATGATATGCAATTCCTCTCGGAATTGATTATATACAACGGCTATTGCCGTTGATTTAAGAGTTGTTTTGTGCTAAAATATTTTTGAGGTTTTTCGGGCGCTCCAAGCCCAAGAAAATTTCGGGTTACGTGCCAAGAGGGCTGTATGCCTTAACCCTGAAACTTAATTGTAAATTTTAATCAACACCACCCCCTTGACAAACCGCCGTTTGAATTTTAAAATAAAATTACTAATTTCCGTTGGAGGTTTAAAAATGAAAGACAACAACTGTGCATATTGTATGGGCGGCGAGCTGCTCGACAAATTCGGTATTAAAATCTGTGACCTTAAAGTGAGCCAGTTAATTCTTTTTAAAGAACAATCCAAACCCGGTCGCGTTATAGTTGCTTACAAAGACCACGTAAGCGAAATGATAAGCATTTCTAAAGAGGAAAGAGACCTGTTTATGGACGACGTTTGCAAAGCCGCAAATGCACTTCACAAGGCCTTCTCGCCCAAAAAGGTTAACTACGGCGCTTACGGTGACACAGGCTGCCACCTGCACATGCACCTTGTTCCCAAATACGAGGGCGGCGACGAATGGGGCGGCACCTTCCAGATGAACCCCGATAAGGTGTATCTGAGCGAGGAAGAATATGCTGAAATGATTGAAAAAATCAAGGCTGCGCTTTAATAAAACAAACCACCTTCTTAAAGTCAAAAGAGGGTGGTTTTTATGCAAAATTGGAGGAATAAAATGCCTTTGGTAACAAAGCCCACGCATCTTTTCGAGCCCAACCCCCTTGCCTGTGGGCAGGCGGTGCTCTCTATGCTTTCGGGAAAGACTTACGAGGAAATAGTGGCTATAGTTAAAACCGAACGGGAAACCACCCTTCGGGATATGAAATTCGCCCTGGAGGTTTTGGAAATTTCCTACAGCTCTGAACGAATTGAGATAAAGGAAAAATCCCAGCTTCCGCCCATAGCGCTGCTTAGCCTGGAGACCCCGAAATGCTGGCATTGGTCGCTGTATTTCGAGGGGCTTTTTTACGACCCGGAATACGGCGTTTTAGAAGATTTTCCGCCCTCTAACAGGCGGTATTTTTGGGAGATAAAAAGATGAACAATATAAAGGTAATTGCAATGGATTTAGACGGCACTCTTACCCAGCACAAAACACCCTTGAGTGAGGATACCCGCCGTGTTTTAGAAAAGCTTTCGGAAAAATACAAGCTGCTTATGGTGGGTGCCGGGCAGGTTGAAAGAATCTTTAATCAGCTTAACCGTTTTCCCATTGATATTATTGGCAACTACGGTATGCAATACGGAATTTACAATAAAGAAACCGGTGATATCGATATTTTGAAGGACGAAGCCGTGGCCATAAACCGCAAGGAAATTGAGAAGAAAATCAATGCCTTCAGAATTAAATACGGGTTTACCGATTATAGTGACAACTGTGTGGAATTTCACCCCTCGGGCTGCGTTACCTTCCCGATTTTAGGCACAAAAGCAAATCCTCAGGATAAGCTCTGCTTTGACCCCGACCGTACAAAACGCAGAAAAATATATAACGAGGTAGCAGAGGCATTTCCTGAATTTTTTGTGTTTGTAGGCGGCTCGTCTTCCTTTGATATGGCTCCGAAGCCCTATAACAAATACTATGCCCTCAACCTTTATTGCAAGGAAAACGGACTTCTTCACAGCGAAGTTTTATATATCGGCGACGACTACGGACTTGGCGGCAACGATGAATCTGTTTACAAATCCGACTTCAACTACCTTACTATAGACAATTATCTGGATTTTCCTGATAAGGTTAGGCACCTGCTTTAAGCATTGCTTTCTATAATATCTGCAATTAGGTCTATTAGGCAAGAGAGCGATGGCTGTGTTTCGTTCCAAAGCTCTATATACCCAAGCATTTCTCGGCGGTTGAAGGTGATGTCGCAATTTTCATAAATACAGTTTTCTTCACCCCGGCGAGACAGTTTATACACCGCCACACCATAGGTTTCGGCACCCTCGCCGTCTACGGTTACGGTGTAGCTCTTTCGCAAGCTGAACCGCATTTACGTCACCTCTTTTGCATTTGCTAACAACAATATTTTGTGAATTATTTTCACAAAACCACTATATGTATTTTAGCACATAATATGCAAATGTCAATAATTTTCACATATTTTGTTAAATTTTTTCACAAAAGCTAAAAACACCCTCAATTTGACCCTGTGCTAATTCGGCACAAATCAAATCTGAGGGTGGTTTTATTATAATTATTCTGCTGCAGAAAGGTAAAGAGCTTTCAGTTTTTCAGCGGTTTCGCTTATATCGTAGCCTGCGGCACGAAGGGCGGCATCTTGATTAGTTCGTTGAAAGCAATCGCAGGTATTAAGTATCATATCTGCCCAAATTTCGGCAGGCTGCTGAAGGCTGAGCCACTTAACATTGTCGGTTATTTCCAACTCGCTGTCGATGGTATCGGAAACAAACAAGGGAAGCCCCGAAGCCTGAGCCTCGATAGCGGCCACAGGTAAATCCTCGGCCAAAGATGGCAGAAGAAAGGCGTCCATCGCTGCGTAATACTCGTTAATATTATTCTGAGCGCCCATAAACATAACTGCATCCCTAAGCCCTAAACGCTGGGCCTTTTGCTGAATTTCAGCCATTAAAGGGCCTGTTCCCACAAGCATTAAAACCGAATTCGGCTGGCGCTCGTGAATAATCTTAAAAATGTCAAGCATAAAATCGTGATTCTTACGGCGGGAGAATTTACCCACGTGACCCACCACAAATTTTCTGCTTAAGGAAAGGCGCTTTTCAATATCGTCTCGCTTTTCAGGGTCGTAAGAAAAATCGGAAATATCGATGCCGTTTTTGAGAATGGGCACCTCGTGACTTTGGCAGTATTTTTTACCAAACATCCATTCGGCAGCCGCTTCGGAGCTGGCGAAGGCGGCAGTCAAATACTTATCCATTCTTCCGCGATTAAAGAAGCTTACAATATCGGCCAGCTTACCAACGGTTGATTTTGTATTATGCGCGTGGGCTATAACCATTGGCACTTTCAGTTTGTGACCTATAACAAAGGGTGTTATATCGGCACAAGAGTTTTTGTTAACGTGGATAATATGATAATTGTTTTCTTTAATTAGCTTTTTAAGTGCGAAATAATATGCAATAAAGTTCTTTTGTGAAGGCAGCTTATAAATTTTCGAGCCCGACTCTAAAAACTCCTGCCCATAAACAGGGGAATCGTAGGTGGTAACGAAATCGAACTGGATTTCCGAAGGGTCGAATTGTTTATGAAGATTGCGGAGTAGTGTTTCTATTCCGCCTATGCTCTCACTAAGACTGAATTGCAAAACTCTAACAGGTTTACTCATTCAGTTTACCATCCGTTTTATCGGCAAAAATATGCCGTTAATAACCATAAAATGGTTTTTTATAAATAGCATTATACTACATATTCACAAAAAAATCCACTAAATTTTTGTAACCTTTTGGTAAATGGGCAAAATTAATGTACTTTTTTGCCGCCGCAATAGGTTTCAAGAACATTGAAATCCTTAGATAAAATGAAGAAATCTGCCCGCTTGCCCTCATTAATGCTTCCTGTTTCATTTTCAATTCCAAGGGAAACCGCAGGGTTATAGGAGGCCATTTTAACGGCGTGCTCTAAAGGAATTCCCAGCTTTTCCACGCAGTTTTTAACACCATCTAAAACAGTATAAACGCTGCCTGTTATGGTGCCGTTTTCCAAATAGGCCATTCCGCCTTTTACTATATATTTTGCGCCCGCTTCGGCATATTCACCGTCGGGATAGCCTGCAAAACAGGTGGAGTCGCTAACAATATTAACACGGTCTACACCCTTGGTTTTGTAAATCAGCTTTACAACAGCACCTGCCACGTGACCAAGGTCGGCCATAACCTCGCAGTGCACCCTGTCGTCGGTAAGCACAGCGCCCAAAATTCCCGGGTTTCGGTGGTTTAAGGGAACCATTGCATTAAAGGTATGGGTAGATATGGTGGCACCTGCGTCAATGCCTGCAACCGCCTGCTCAAAGCTGGCTTCCGAGTGGCCTATTTCAACCGCTATACCTTGACTTTTGGCGTATTTAATGGTTTCGATTGCACCCTCTAATTCGGGGGCTAAGGTCAGCACCTTTACACAACCCTCGGCCGCCTTTAAAAAGCCCTGGAGCCTTTCAACGGTGGGATTTTTTAGGTTATCGGGATTGTGGGCACCACGGTAGTTGTGAGAAAGGAATGGCCCTTCTAAATGCAGACCCAGAATTCTTGAGCCGGTTATTTCTGTGCCCATTGCCTGCTTTATGCTTTCAATGCAGGAATATACGTCCTCGTCTGGGTAAGAGCTAAGGGCGGGAGTAATGGTGGTTACGCCTTGCGTTGCCTCAAACTCAGCGATTTTTATAAAATCCTCGGGAGTGGCACCTATGGTTCCGTAACCGTTTGCACCGTGAAAATGCTCATCAATAAGTCCGGGAAGAAAATAAAGCCCTTCGATATCCTTAACCTCGTCGCCTGTAAGGTCTTTACCAATTTCGGCAATTTTGCCATTTTCTATTCGCACATCGGTTTTAGAAAAGCTGAAATCCTCCAGCAGAACCGTACCATTTTTAAAAATCATAAATATCACCCACCTGTATTTTAAACCTTTTGGTTTAATTTGTCAACAAATCGCAATTTTTTCTTGAAATAGCAGCCGATAAGAAGTATAATATACGTAACTTGATTGGAGGTTTTTGCCTTGGTAAATACGTACATACGTCAGCTTATAAATTACGGACTGAAAAGGGGGCTTATCCCCCCTGAAGACGAGGTTTTTTGCATTAACAGAATTTTAGACGCACTAAACCTTAACGAATACGAAGAACCCCAAAAGGTTGAGGCTGCAGAGTTGGAAACAATTCTTGCTTCGCTTCTTGATTATGCGGTAGAAAACGGGATTATCGACAACAACATAACCGAACGCGACCTTTTTGATACAAAGCTTATGGGATTAATTACTCCCCCACCCTCGGCTGTGATTAAAAAATTCAACGAATTGTATGCCGACAGCCCCGAAAAGGCCACTGATTTTTACTATAAATTCAGCAAAAATTCCGACTACATTCGCCGCTACAGAATAAAAAAAGATATGAAATGGGCGGTGAAAACCGAATACGGTGAGCTGGATATTACCATTAACCTTTCTAAACCTGAAAAAGACCCAAAGGCTATTGCCGCCGCCAAAAACGCGCCCCAATCGGGCTATCCCAAATGTATGCTTTGCCGCGAAAGCGAGGGCTACAGCGGCAGGGGCAACTACCCTGCCAGATGCAACCACCGCATTATTCCCATAAAAATCAACAACCAGGATTGGCGGCTGCAGTATTCCCCCTACGTTTACTATAACGAGCATTGCATTGTGTTTAATGCCCAGCATACACCTATGGCGATAAACCGCGATGCCTTTTTAAAGCTTTTCAGCTTTGTTAGCCAGTTTCCTCACTATTTTTTAGGCTCTAATGCCGATCTGCCAATTGTGGGCGGCTCTATACTCAGCCACGACCATTTTCAGGGCGGAAACTATACCTTTGCAATGGCCAAGGCGCCCATAGAGAAAGCCGTTAGCTTCAGCGGTTTCGAGGATATAGAGGCGGGCATTGTGAAGTGGCCTATGTCGGTTATCCGCCTTATAGGCGCAAGCACCGAAAGGCTTGTGGATTTGGCAGAAAAAATTCTTAACAACTGGCGCGGATACACCGATGCAGAGGCCTTTATTTTTGCCGAAACCAACGGCACCCCACACAACACAATCACCCCTATTGCAAGGTTCAGAAACGGCAAGTACGAGCTGGATTTGGTGCTTAGAAACAACATTACAACCGCCGAGCACCCCTTGGGTGTTTATCACCCACACGCCGAGCTTCATCACATTAAAAAGGAAAACATCGGCCTTATAGAGGTTATGGGGCTTGCGGTTCTGCCCTCAAGGCTAAAGGGGGAAATTTCCCTTCTTTGCAAAGCAATTTTAAGCGGAGATGACCTGCGAACCATTCCTGAAATCCAAAAACACGCCGATTGGATAGACGAGCTTAAAGGGCGCTATACCTTTACCTGCGACAACGTGTTAGAGATACTGAAAACCGAAATTGGCAAGGTGTTTGCAACTGTGCTTGAACACGCCGGCGTTTATAACCGCACCGAGGAAGGGCAGAAAGCCTTCCTGCGTTTTATTAATTCGGTTAATTAAAACTTGCAATTTTAATTTATATATGTTAGTATATATAGGTTATTAAGTTAAAATATTTTGAGGAGGATGTGCAAAGATGTATAAAAGCATATCACCAAATTTAAATTTCGTAGAACAGGAAAGAGAAATCGCCGAGTTCTGGGAAAAGGAAGAGATATTTAAAGCAAGTATTGAATCCCGCGCCAAGGGTGAGCCCTACGTATTTTACGATGGCCCTCCCACTGCAAACGGCAAACCTCATATCGGCCACGTTCTTACCCGCGTAATTAAGGATATGATTCCCCGCTACCGCACAATGAAGGGCTGTATGGTTCCCCGAAAGGCCGGTTGGGATACCCACGGGCTTCCCGTTGAATTAGAGGTTGAAAAGCTTTTAGGCCTTGACGGTAAAGAGCAGATTGAAGATTATGGCATTGCCCCCTTTATCGACCATTGTAAGGAAAGCGTTTGGAAATATAAGGGTATGTGGGAGGATTTCTCCCGTACCGTTGGCTTCTGGGCCGATATGGACGACCCCTACGTTACCTACCACAACAACTTTATTGAATCGGAATGGTGGGCATTAAAGCAGATTTACGAAAAAGACCTTTTATACAAGGGCTTTAAAATAGTTCCCTACTGCCCCCGCTGCGGCACTCCCCTTTCCTCTCACGAAGTTGCACAGGGCTATAAAACCGTTAAAGAGCGCAGCGCAGTTGTTCGCTTTAAGGTTGTGGGCGAGGATGCCTACTTCCTGGCCTGGACCACCACTCCCTGGACTCTGCCCTCTAACGTTGCGCTTTGTGTAAACCCCACCGACGAATACTGCAAGGTTAAGGCTGCCGACGGCTACACCTACTATATGGCAGTAGCATTGCTCGACAAGGTTTTGGGCAAGCTTGCCACTGAGGATACCGCCCCTTATGAAATTCTTGAAAAAATGGCCGGTAAAGACCTTGAATACAAGGAATACGAGCCCCTTTTCGACTTTGTTAAGCCGGTTTGCGAAAAACAAAACAAAAAGGGTCACTACATCACCTGCGACAGCTACGTTACAATGAGCGACGGTACAGGTATTGTTCACATTGCCCCTGCTTTTGGTGAAGACGACGCCAACGTTGGCAGAAAATACGACCTTCCCTTTGTTCAGTTTGTAGACGGCAAGGGCGACCTTACCGAGGAAACACCCTACGCCGGCGTATTTGTTAAGAAGGCCGACCCGCTGGTGCTTACCGACCTTGAAAAAGAGGGTCTGCTTTTCGACGCTCCAAAATTCGAGCACGAATATCCCCACTGCTGGCGCTGTGACACTCCCCTTATCTACTACGCAAGGGAGTCTTGGTTCATTAAAATGACCGCCGTTCGCGAAGACTTAATCAGAAACAACAACACCATTAACTGGATACCCGAGAGCATTGGTAAGGGTCGTTTTGGCGACTGGCTGCAAAACGTTCAGGACTGGGGCATTTCTCGTAACCGTTACTGGGGTACCCCCCTTAACATTTGGGAATGTGACTGCGGTCACCGCCATTCTATTGGCAGCATTGAGGAATTAAAGGCTATGTCGGATAACTGCCCCGACGAAATTGAGCTTCACCGCCCATATATCGACGAAGTGCTTCTTAACTGCCCCAAATGCGGCGGCAAAATGAAGCGCGTTCCCGAGGTTATCGACTGCTGGTTCGACTCGGGTGCTATGCCCTTTGCACAGCACCACTACCCCTTTGAGAATAAAGAGCTTTTTGAATCTCAATTCCCTGCTGACTTTATTTCCGAGGCGGTTGACCAAACCCGCGGCTGGTTCTATTCTTTGCTTGCAATTTCCACCCTTATTTTCAATAAAGCTCCTTATAAAAACGTTATCGTTCTGGGTCACGTTCAAGATGAAAACGGACAGAAGATGTCTAAATCCAAGGGCAACGCAGTTGACCCGATGGAGGCTCTTAACACCTATGGCGCCGATGCAATTCGTTGGTATTTCTATACCAACTCTGCACCCTGGCTGCCCAACCGTTTCCACGGCAGAGCCGTTACCGAAGGTCAGCGCAAATTTATGGGCACCCTTTGGAACACCTATGCCTTCTATGTGCTTTACGCAAACATCGACAAGTTCAACCCCTTAGAGCACACCCTACAAGAATCTAAAATGACGGTTATGGACAAGTGGCTTATGTCTCGCCTTAACTCTATGGTTAAGACTGTTGACGAAAACCTCCATAACTACAGAATTCCCGAAGCCGCACGCGCTTTGCAGGATTTCACCGACGAAATGTCTAACTGGTATGTTCGCCGCGGCAGAGAAAGATATTGGGTACAGGATTTAACCGACGATAAGATTGTGGCTTATATGACCCTTTACAAGGCCCTTGTAACCACAGCCAAGACTGCCGCACCTATGATACCCTTTATGGCTGAAAGCATTTACCTGAACCTTGTGAAATCGATAGACGATACCGCACCCAAAAGTGTGCATCTTTGCGAATTCCCCGAGGTAGACGAGGCCGCAATTAACCCCGAACTGGAATACAATATGGAAAAGGTTCTTGGCATTGTTGTTCTTGGCCGTGCCGCAAGAAACGGCTCTAACAGAAAGAACCGCCAGCCCCTTGCCACTATGTTTGTTGAAAGCGACCACGAGTTAAGCCAAGAATACGTTGATATTATTAAGGATGAGCTTAACGTTAAGAGTGTTGAGTTTAAAGAATCCTTAAGCGAGATGGTTTCATACGTATTCAAGCCCCAGCTTAAAACAGTTGGTCCGAAATACGGCAAGCAGCTTAACGAAATCAGAACAGCACTTTCCGAAATTGACGGCACAGCCGCTAAGGCAGAGCTTGACCGCGACGGCAATTTAAAGCTCGACCTGCCCGGCGGAGTGGTTACTCTTGAAACCGAAGACCTGCTTATAAGCACCGCTCAGAAAGAAGGTTTCTTCACCCTTTCAGAACGCGGAGTTACTGTTGCTCTCGACACCAATCTTACCCCCGAGCTTATTGACGAAGGCTTTGTTCGTGAGCTGGTAAGCAAGATTCAGACAATGCGCAAAGAGGCCGATTTCAACGTTATGGACCATATTGGCATAACAATTAGCGGCAGCGATAAAATTGCCGAGCTTATCGAAAGAATGCCGGAAGAAATCACGGGTGATACTCTGGCAGATTCTATCACCATAGCCGAGCCTAAGGGCTTCACAAAGGAATGGGATATCAACGGTGAAAGCGTTACCATCGGCGTTGAAAAAATTTAAATTTTAACAGCCCCTTACTTAAACGACAAAAATAGTAGCTTTCCGATTTTGGAAAGCTACTATTTTTTTATTCTTCAGTTTTTTTAAAGATTATAAATTTGCTGAACACGTAGTTAATTATAATTACTATTACAACCAGAATTGCCTTTGCGATTAATCCGCCATCAAGGTCGAAACCCAAAACCGAGGTTGAAAGCTTGCCCCAGCCCCATAGGTCGATAAACAACCACAGCCCCGCCTCTTCAACAATAAGGCTTAGTGCTCTTGCACCGAAAAATTCGGCGGCCTCGGGGAGAACCTTTCGTATACTCCAACTTTTACACTGAAATACTATCAGCTTGTTTGTTATATAGGCAAAAACCACACCCACAAACCAAGCTATAACGTTGGTGTATAAGTAGGAATTTGCAGTGCCGAAAAAGCCTTCAAGCAAAGTGAACACCGCAAGGTTGATTATGGTGGTAAGAATTCCGAAAAAGCTATAAGACACAAATTCCCTGTACCTCGTTAAAAAAGACCTGAGTTTATTCATCATCGTCACCCTTTTCGTAGGTTCTATTACTTATAATATACCTCGGGCGCGCCTTAACTTCAAGATAAATTTTTCCTACGTATTCACCTATAACGCCTAAGCACACAAGGTGAACACCGCCAATAAAGCAGATAATGCAGATTGTACTTGCCCAGCCGCTAACCGTTGCCCCTGTAAAATAGGTAACAAAGGCCCAGACTGCACCTACAAGGCTTACAATTGCCATTAAAGCACCAAGAGTGGTTATAAGCCTTATGGGCCTGATACTAAGGCTGGTTATACCATCTAAAGCAAGCGCCAGCATTTTACGGAAGGGATAGTGGGATTTACCCGCCATACGCTCGGTGCGGTCGTAATAAACCTCGGTGCTTTTGAAGCCTACCAAAGGCACAAGTCCCCTTAAAAATAGATTTACCTCTTTGAAATTTGCAAGCTCTTTTAAAACCTTCGAGGATATAAGCCGATAGTCGGCGTGATTATACACCGTTTCAACACCCATAGCGTTAAGGAATTTATAAAAGGCCAGGGCGGTGGTTCTTTTAAAGAAGGTGTCGGTTTTACGCTTTTTTCGAACTCCGTACACAATCTCGTTACCGTTATGGTATTCGTCTACCATTTGTTCCATTGCGCCTATATCGTCCTGACCGTCGCAATCGATAGATATGGTTATATCAGCCATAGATTTTGCTTCCATAAGCCCTGCCAGAACTGCATTCTGGTGGCCACGGTTGCGGCTTTGGGTTATGCCTATAAAATGCTCGTCCTCGGCTGCTAAATCACAGATTATATCCCAGGTGTTATCGCGGCTGCCGTCGTTAACGAACATAATTCTGCTTTTATCGCTTATTTTTCCCTTTTCTATCATATCCAAAAGCTTTTTAAGAAAAAGCTTGGAGGTTATTGGTAAAACCTCTTGCTCGTTATAGCAGGGAACAACAACGCAAAGCTTGGTATCCATAGCTGACCTCCTTTTTTTAGCCGAAGCATTGGCTATATTATGCCCGCCAGCCGTCAATTCCGGCATTTTCAAGGGCGGTTATTGTTTTTTTACGAAGTGAATCGTAATCTTTTTCAAGGTTTCTTACAAAATCTTTAATTTTTTGCCGCTCGGTGTTTCCGTCGGCAGGGCAGTTGGACTTGCAGATGGGTAAATTTGCCCCGCGGGCGGCGTGGGTAACATCCTTTTCAAAGGCATAAAGCATAGGCCTTATCATAGTAATATCCTTCCGTGACAGATAGGTCACTGGGCTGAAGCTACCTATTTTTCCGCCGTTCAGCAGGTTCATATAAAAGGTTTCCACCGCGTCGTCAAGATGGTGCCCAAGGGCTATTTTATTACAGCCCAATTCCTTTGCGGCATCGTGCAATGCGCCGCGGCGCATTCTGGCACAAAGGCTGCAGGGATTTTCCTCTTTGCGTACGTCGAAAATAATTTCCCCAATTTGGGTATCTTTTATTACGTAGGGCACACGAAGCCTGCGGCAAAGCTCGGCAATTTGGGAGAAATCGGTAGGCTTGCCACCAAAATTCATATTAATTGAAAGGGCGTAAACCTGAAATTTCCAGGGAAGATATCGGCGCATACCGCTAAGTGCTGCAAGTAATGCCACCGAATCCTTACCCCCCGATACACCAACGCAGATTTTATCGCCGTCGGCAATCATTCCGTAATGCTCGATGCAGGAACGCATCTGACTCATAAGCCTTCTCATTACTTAAATGCTCTCCAGGGATTTAGCCAAAAAGTGCTTTGTTTTTTCGCTTTTGGGGTTATTATATATCTCGTCGGGGGTACCCATTTCCTCTATAACACCGTCGGCCATATAGATTATTTTATCAGAAACATTTTTTGCAAACTCCATTTCGTGGGTTACAATTATCATTGTTCTGTCTTCGCCTTTAAGCGCCTTTATAACCCTTAAAACCTCGCCTGTAAGCTCGGGGTCAAGAGCAGAGGTAGGCTCGTCGAAGCACAGAATATCCGGCTTTAGAGCAAGGGCGCGAGCTATTGCTACACGCTGCTGCTGGCCACCCGATAATTCGCAAGGATATGCCTTTATTTTATCAGAAAGCCCAACCTGACCTATAAGCTCCAGTGCATTCCCTTCTATTTCTTCGGGGGTTCCTCTTTTTTGCAGGGTTGGAGCCAAGGTGATGTTTCTTAAAACGTTATACTGGGGGAAAAGATTAAAGGACTGAAAAACAAGACCGAAGTGCAGGCGGTTCTCCCTAATTTCCTCGTCGCTTAGTTTCTTGTGATTTGAAGCGTCGAAAATGCACTTATCGTTAACTATTATGCTTCCTTCTTCGGGAGTTTCAAGAAAATTAAGGCAACGAAGCAGGGTTGTTTTACCGCTTCCCGAGGAGCCGATAATCGAGAGCACCTCGCCCTTTTCCAAAGAGAAATCAATGCCCTTTAAAACTTCGGTTTTACCAAAGCGCTTTTTTATGTTTTTTACCTCTAAAACAGACATTGTATTCCTCCTAACTCTTAAAATAGCTGAGTTTCTTTTCTATGTAGTTGAAAAGAAGGGTTAAAATTCCGCTGAAGGCAAGATAATAAACAGCCGTGAAGAACAGCGGCCATATCTGGCCAGCAATACCTTCGGAGCCTTTAAGGAAGGCTTGACCCGCCCAGATAACCTCCTGCAAAGCAATAATTCTTGCAAGGGAGGTATCCTTTACCAAGGTTATTATCTCGTTTCCCATAGGCGGCACAATACGCTTTATCATCTGCAAAAGGGTTACTTTGAAGAATATCTGGCTCTTCGAAAGTCCCAAAACCTGGCCTGCTTCCTGCTGGCCTTTTGGTATGCCTTGTATTCCGCCTCTATATATTTCGGAGAAATAACAAGCATAATTAACTATAAAAGCTACGCCGGCAGCAACAAATCGGCCGTTTTCTCCGCTTCCCCAAATCTGGGCATCAAAAACCATACCCGGGAAATAGTATATAATAAGAAGCTGAATCATCAACGGAGAGCCTCTTACTATCCAAACAATTGTTTTTGTAAGCCCGCTTAAGGGCTTGAATTTAGACATAGAGCCTAACGATATTATAAGACCTAAGGGGATAGCTCCAATAAGCGTTACAAAGAAAAGCTTTAAGGTTTGTAAAAAGCCCTCGTTTAAAGATGCCAACACTATTGGAAATTGTTCAATAATGGTTTCCAACACTTAAACTCCTTTTAATAACACCGAAACAGAGAGCGCCCAAAGGCACTCTCTGCACGATTTTTTTTGAAAATTCTTACTGAGCGATCAAGGCTTCCTGAACACCGTATTTCTTAGCGATTTTTAACATTGTTCCATCCTCGTAAGACTTCTTAAAGAAATCGTTAAGCTTTTCGGTAAGCTCTGAGTCCTTTGCAAAACCTACGCCGTATTCCTCGCTGTTAAGCTTGATTGTATAAGTAAGGTCGGCATAGCTGGTTCCGTCGCCTATCATAGCGCCTGCCATAAGAGAGTCGATAATAGCAGCATCGCTTGTGCCGGCAGCAACCTCCATAAGAGCTGTTGCCTGGTCTTTAACCGGGGTTGCGGTGAAGCCATATTCTTTAGCCTGTGCTTCACCGGCAGAACCGGCTTCAACAGCAAACTTTAGTTTCTTACAAGCTTCTGCATCTTGATACTTATCGGCAACCTTCTTATTAACAACAACTACCTGAGCATTGTTACAATATGCATTTGATGTGTCCATAGCTGCCTTAACTTCGTCTGTAAGGGTCATACCGTTCCAAACGCAATCGATTGTGCCGGATTCAAGCTCTAAAGCCTTGTTATCCCACTCAATTTCAACAAACTCTACTTCCTTGCCAAGCTCTTCTGCAAAGGCTTTTGCCATATCTGCATCGAAGCCTACCCATTCGCCATCTTCTTTATAATCCATAGGTGCGAAGTCTGTAATACCTACAACGAGTGTGTCTTTCTTGCCACAACCTGCGAAACAGCAAAGAACTGTTGCAAGGGCGAGCATAAGTGCTAATAATTTTTTCATTTTCTTTTCCTCCATTTACGGCTTGGCCGCTTTTAGTATGTTAGCATTTTAACACTTTATCACGCTAAAGTCAATAGCTTTTTTTACTTTTATTTATAAAATTTTTAAATATGCCATACATATAATAAAAATAATGAAAGAAATTTGCAGTTTGCCCTTTAAATTTATGTAAATATTTGGTATACTATATAATGTATTACTATGTATGGAGGGTTTGTATGTTAGCTAACATAGATGGCCTTAATATAAACTACATCGACGAGGGCGAGGGCGAGCCCATATTGCTAATTCACGGCTGGGGTTCTTCCATAAAGCCCTGGCAGCCCATAATGGGTGGCTTTGAGGGCAAGCGGGTTATTGCCTTAGACCTGCCCGGCTGCGGCGAAAGCGACATTTTAAAAACCCCTTGGGAGCTTGAAGACTACTGCGATTTTATTGTGAAGTTTTTACAAAAAATCGGTGTGAGCAACCCAATAATCGTTGGCCACTCCCACGGTGGCAGAATTGCCTTCAAATTAATTGGCGAGGGTATGGTAACACCTTCCAAGCTGATACTTTTCGACAGCGCGGGAATCCCCAAAAAGAAAACCTTAAAGAAAAAAATCAGAATTTACACCTACAAGTTTATAAGGCGTATGCTTACCCTACCCGGCATAAAGAAGCACACCGCCACTCTTTTAGATAAGGTGCGCCGCCACTTCGGTTCGGCCGACTACAGAAGCGCGCCCCCCATTATGCGGGAAACAATGGTTAAGGTGGTAAATCGGGATATGCGCCCCCTTATGCCTAAAATCAACTGCCCCACCCTGCTTATATGGGGCGAAAACGATACCGACACACCCATTAGCGACGCAAAATATATGGAAACACACATTCCCGATTGCGGACTGTGTGTTATAAAGGGTGCCGAGCATTTTTCCTTTATTCAGCGCCCCTATGAAGTGGTGGCAATTCTTAAAAGCTTTTTATCTTAAATTACAAAGTATCTAAACGGAGTTTGATTATATGCGGTTTTTAATTTTAGCAGAGCTTAGCATTATAGCCCTGGGCGGTATGTTCACCTTTACACGCCAGGCGCAAATGCTACAGCAAAATTCCTACTTCCCCTCGCGCTACTTCAAGTGGCTTCGCGAGGAAATGCACCTTAGAAAACAGCTTTTACATTCTGTTTTCTTGGCGGCGGCTTTGCTACTGTTCTTCTTTGGCGGCAGCGTGGCACTTACGGCATATTCAATTTTTATGCTGATGTTTAAAATAACCCGAGCAAGATATCTGCAAAAAAACTCTATAAAGCCCTTGGTTTACACCGCCCGCGTAAAGCGGCAGTACCTAACCCTTGCGGTTATCTACTTAGCACTTGTGACCTGCGGCTTTTTACTGCACCACCCACTGTTCGGGGTTCTGATAATCCTGCTTAGCTATATGCCCTATGTTGCGGTTTTGCTGGTTCGCACTATTAACGCGCCTATTGAAAACAGCTTTACAGCCTGGTATATAAACGACGCTAAGAAAATGCTTAAAAGCCACAAAAATCTTACCGTAATCGGTGTTACGGGAAGCTACGGCAAAACCAGCACAAAATACGTGCTTGCAGAGTTTTTATCGCAAAAATACAATCTGCTTTACACCCCTGCAAGCTTTAACACTCCCTTAGGTGTGGTAAGAACCATTCGCGAAAAGCTTCGCCCCGAAACCCAGATTTTTATTGCCGAAATGGGTGCTAAAAATATTGGCGACATTAAGGAAATTTGCGATATAGTTAACCCCGACCTGGGTGTTATAACCTCGGTTGGCCCTCAACACTTAGAAACCTTTAAAACCATAGAAAACGTTTCTTCCACAAAGTTCGAGCTTGCCGATGCAGTAAAGCTGAATGGTGGCAAGGTGTTTCTTAATGCCGATAACGAATACATTAAGGAAAAAGCAGGCGCTTACCCCTCGGTTTGCTACGGAAGTAAAGGCGACGTAAGCTTTAAAAACGTAAGCTACACCCCAGGTGGTGCGCAGTTCGACGTTGTATACAGCGGCGGTGAAATCCACATAAACACCAAGCTTTTGGGGCTTCACAACGTTTCCAACATTACGGCGGCGGTGGCACTTTCTTTAGAAATGGGCGTAAAGCCACAGGATATAGCCTTTGCGGCGGCAAGGCTTACCCCCGTTAGCCACAGGCTTGAGCTGAAGCCATTTATCGGCGGCGCCACCCTTTTAGACGATGCTTATAACGCCAACCCAGTTGGCTGTATCGAGGCGGTTAAGGTGCTGGGGCAGTTCCAGGGCTTCAAAAAGGTTATTGTTACACCCGGACTTGTTGAGCTGGGCCAGCGCGAATACGAATGCAACTATAATTTAGGTGCCGCGGCGGCAGAGGAATGCGACGTTATAATTCTTGTTGGCGAGCAACGTGCAATACCTATGAAAAAGGCGGCGGAGGATAAAAACTTCGGCGGCGAATTACACGTAGTACCAAGCTTTGCGGCGGCGTTGGAAATTCTTAAAGGAATTTGCAATAAGGAAACCGCTGTGCTTATAGAAAACGATTTACCCGATAACTATTCTAAATAAAAGAGGTTTTAATAATGAAAATTAATATTGGTGTATTTTTCGGCGGCTCTTCGGTAGAACACGAGGTTGCCATAATTTCGGCCGTTCAGGCTATGAACTACATTAACCGCGAAAAGTACGAGGTTGTTCCCGTATACATCACCAAAAAGGGCGAAATGTACTCGGGCGAAGGTTTACTTGAAATTGAAAATTTTAAGGATATCCCCTCGCTTCTTAAAACCTGTACTCCCGTTACCTTTGCTGTGGAAAACGACCGCTGCGTTATGAAAACCCTTAAAACCGGCCTGTTTTCAAAATCGAAGGATACCCCCATCAGCATCGCCTTCCCCATTGTTCACGGCACCAACTGTGAAGACGGCTCGTTACAGGGCTTTTTCGAAACCCTGCGCCTGCCCTACATAGGCTGTGACGTTTGCTCCAGCGCCGTGGGTATGGATAAGGCCTTCTTTAAAAACGTAATTGCGACGGCGGGGCTTCCTACACTTCCTGCAGTTACCGTGCGCTCCCGCGAATGGTTCGGGGACCGTGAAGGGGCAAAGGCAAAAATCAATACCATAGAATATCCCCTTATTGTTAAGCCTGCAAACCTGGGCTCCAGCGTTGGTATAAGCAAGGTTAAAGCCCCCGACGAATTAGAGGATGCTATGGAGCTTGCCTGCAGCTTTGCCGAAAAGGTTCTTATAGAGCATGCAATCGAAAGCCTTAGAGAAATCAACTGCTCGGTGCTGGGCGATGCCGACGACTGTGAAGCCTCTGTTTGTGAAGAGCCTTTTATGAACGATGAAATTTTATCTTACGAAGATAAGTATATGAGCGGCGGTAAGGGTGGCTCTAAAGGTATGGCCTCGGTTACAAGAAAATGCCCCGCCGACATAAGCGAGGAAAAGGCACAGGAAATCAGAGAGCTTTCCAAAAAGGTATTCTCAACCCTCGGCTGTAGCGGTGTTTCCAGAATTGATTACCTTATGGATACCGCCGATGGCGACAAGGTTTACGTTAACGAGATAAACACAATCCCCGGCTCACTTGCCTTCTACCTTTGGGAGGCCAGCGGCCTTAAATACACCGATATGATTGACCGCCTGGTAGAGGTTGCCTTTAAACGCGCCAGAGTTAAAAACGACAGTATGTTTACGATTGACACCAACCTGTTGTCGGGTGTCAGCTCTTTCGGGGCAAAGGGTGCCAAGGGCACAAAATCATTTTAAAAACCGGGTGCAAAAAAATTGACTACGCTGTTACTTAAAATATTTGTTAAGGATTATAAAAACACTTCCGACCCAAAGGTGCGGGATAAATACATTTCCCTTGGAAGTATAAGCGGAATTGTTGCCAACCTGATTTTATTTATTATAAAGGGTGTGCTGGGCCTTGCTTCGGGCTCGGTTTCCATTATTGCCGATGCTTTTAACAATCTGTCCGATATGGGCTCTGTGTTTGTTACCTGGTTCGGCTACAAGCTTTCTAAAAGGCCTGCCGACCCCGACCACCCCTTCGGCCACGGCAGAATTGAGTATATGTCGGCCTTTATTGTGTCTTTACTCATACTGCTGGTGGGCTTTGAGCTGCTTAAATCCTCGGTAACAAAGCTTATAAATCCCGAGCCATTTAAGGTTTCAACCGTTACCGTTATTGGCCTTGTGGTATCTATTGCAATTAAGCTTTGGATGAATTTCTTTCACCGCAGGCTTGGCAACGCTGTAGACTCCGGCTCGCTTAAGGCTACCGCGCAAGACAGCCTTAACGACTGCATTTCAACCGGGGCTGTGCTTGTTGCTATGCTGGCAGCAATGCTTTGGGAAATTAATCTTGACGCCGCCATTGGTGCATTGGTTGCCTTGTTTATTCTTTGGTCGGGCATAAACACGGCTCGAGAAACCCTGAGCCCACTGTTGGGAGAACCGCCAAAAAAAGAGCTGATAGATTCCGTAGAAGCTCATATTTTAAGCTATAACGAATTCAGCGGAATCCACGATTTGATTGTGCACAACTATGGCCCCGGCAGGCAATTTGCCTCGGTACACGTTGAAGTGCCCGAGGATATAGACGTGGTGCATTGCCACGAGCTTATCGACCGTTGCGAGCTGGAGCTTAAAAACAAACTGGGGATAGAAACGGTTATCCATATGGACCCTATTGCAACAAACAACTGCGTTATTTGCGAAACCCGAGCTTTAGTGGCAGACATTGTAAAAACCATTAACCCCACTATGAGCATTCACGATTTTAGAATGGTAGAGGGTGAAAACCGCACCAATCTTATATTCGACGTGCTGCTGCCTGCAGACTTTATAGGCGCCGAAAAGGACCTGCGAAATGAGATTTCGGCAAGGGTTAAATGTATAAAGGAAAAATACTTCTGTGTTATCACCTTCGACAGGGATTTTACAGGCAGAAGATAAGCGATAAAGGAGGGATAAAATGTTCGATTTTATTGTAATCGGTGGCGGTGCCGCAGGTATGGCGGCAGCCATTGAGTTCAAAGCTCGGTGCCCGCAGCTTAGCGTTGCGCTTATTGAACGGCTTGACAGGGTTGGCAAAAAGCTTAGCATTACCGGAAACAGCCGTTGTAACATTACAAATCGAAACATATCCCTTAAAAATTACCACGGGCAAAATCCCGAGTTTTGCCAGTTTGCATTGCAACAATTTGGTGTAGAGGATACTGAAAGCTTTTTTGAAGACTTAGGTGTGCTTTTTAAAACCGAAAACGGCGGCAAGGTGTACCCTTATTCCCTGCAGGCTTCTTCGGTGGTAGACGCATTGCGCTTCGGATTGGATAGATTCGGCGTTACCGTAATTCCCAACACCGAAATTACAAAAATTATAAATAGAAACGGCAGATTTCGACTGATGTCTGCCGAAAAGGAATATGAAGCTCGCGCTGTGCTTGTGGCGGCAGGCGGTAAAGCAGGCGGTAAAATCGCTACCGACAGCGGTTACAATCTGCTGAAAAATCTGGGGCACAGGCTCACCTCCCTTTCCCCTGCCATTGTGCAGGTTAAAACCGACACCACCTACACCCGCCAGCTAAAGGGTGTTAAGGTTAATGCCACGGTTTTTGCAGGGGGTAAATCCGATTTCGGCGAGGTGCTTTTCTGCGATTACGGACTTTCGGGCCCGCCCATTCTTCAGCTTTCACGTTATATGAAAAAGGGCGACAAAATTCGCCTTGACCTTATGCCGGAATACAGCGAGGAGCTGCTATTTGATATCATTCAGCAAAGAACCGCCCTTTCTGCCTGCTGCGGAGAATTTTTCTGCGGTATGCTGCAAAAACGCTTGGGTCAGGTTGTGCTGAAAAAAAGCGGTTTTTCTATTAACGATGCCGCCGATTTCAGCCCTGCCGAAATCAAGAAAATTGCCCACACAATCAAGGCTTTAGAGTTCGAGTTTATCGATACAAACGGCTTTTCTAACGCTCAGGTTACCCACGGCGGTATTTCTACCGAGGATTTTTGCAACAAAACCCTTATGAGCCGCAAAGTACCCGGGCTGTTCGCCTGCGGCGAGGTGCTGGATATCGATGGCGACTGCGGCGGCTACAATCTGCAATGGGCCTGGTCTTCGGGGGTTATTGCCGCCCGAAGTGCCGCAAAATTCTTGGAGGGTTGATATGCTTCTTTTAAGTAACGTAAAGGTCCCTCACGGCTTTGATTTTAATTCCTTATCCCCCCTTTGCGCAAAGGAATTAAATATAGATAAATCCCGCATAAAAAGTGCAAAACTGCATCGCCGTTCCATTGATGCCAGGCGGAAAAGCGATGTGCATTTTTTATGTTCTTTTTTGGTTGAAATTGAAAACGAGACGGAATATCTTAACTCGGCAAAGCTTAAAAATATTTCGCCCTATAAAAAGCAGGAATACAGCTTTAACATTAAAAAAGCCGCTCCAACCCATCCGCCTTTGGTGGTGGGATTTGGCCCGGCAGGTATGTTTGCGGCCCTTACTTTAGCCCGCGCAGGGCTTAGGCCGATAGTTATAGAGCGTGGTGAAAATGTAGACACCCGAAAGAAAAGCGTAGAGGATTTTTGGAAAAACGGAAAAATAAATCCAAATTCAAACATTCAATTTGGCGAAGGCGGTGCAGGTACCTTTTCCGACGGCAAGCTTACCACCGGAATTAAAGACCCACGCTGTGAGTTTGTTTTAAAAGAATTTGTAAACCACGGCGCCAAGGATAATATTTTATACGACGCCAAGCCTCACATCGGCACAGATGTGCTTTGCCTTGTGGTTAAATCTATTCGCGAGGAAATATTGGCTTTAGGCGGCGAAATTCATTTTTGCACCACGCTTTTAGATATTAAATACCTGAACAACAAGGTTTGCGGAGCGGTGGTAACAAAGGGCGGTGCTGTGCGAGAAATTACCACCAACCAGATTATACTGGCCATTGGCCACTCTGCCCGCGATACCTTTTATATGCTGAAAGATGGCGGCATTGAAATGCAACGCAAGCCCTTTTCTGTGGGTGCCCGAATCGAGCATTTGCAAAGTGAAATTAACCGCGCACAGTTAGGCGATTTTGCCACCTGCCCCGACTTTACCCCAATAGATTACAAGCTTTCCCACCACCTAAAAAACGGACGCGGTGTTTATACCTTTTGTATGTGCCCCGGCGGTGTGGTGGTTAATGCCGCCAGCGAGGAAAATACAATTGTTACCAACGGTATGAGTTATAGTTCCCGTAACGGCGTGAATGCCAACAGCGCGTTGCTTGTAAGCGTAAATCCCGAGGATTTCCCCGGTGATGACCTGCTGGCAGGTGTGGAATTTCAGCGTGAAATTGAAAAAAAGGCATATAATATTAGTAATTCCTACCGCGCACCTGCCCAAAGGGTTGGGGATTTTCTTAAAAATATTCCCACAAAGGAATGGGGCTCGGTAACCCCCAGCTTCCCAAGCGGAGTTGTTGCCGGCAATATTGACGATTGCCTGCCGAAATTTGTAACCGATGCTCTGCGAGAGGGTATTATTGCCTTCGACCGCAAGCTTCACGGCTTTGCGGCCGCCGACGCGGTGCTGACCGCCCCCGAAACCCGAAGCTCTTCGCCGGTAAGAATTATTCGTAATTTAGAGCTTGACTCTTCACTCCGAGGGCTTATCCCCTGTGGAGAGGGTGCAGGCTATGCAGGCGGAATTATGTCGGCGGCGGTTGACGGAATCCGCTGTGCCGAAAGTGTAATTGAAAGGATCTGAAAACTTGTTTATTGATAATTTACTTACCGTTGCAGAGCAGGTGCTTATACTGTTCTTGCTGATACTTGTAGGATATATATGCGGTAAAACCAAAATTTTAGGCGACGGCACGGTGAAGCAATTGTCCACCTTTTGCCTTTACTTTGCCACACCCTCGGTTATTGTAAAATCCTTTATAAGGGAATTTGACCCCGACACCGCCAAAAGCCTTGTATATGCAATTATTGCGGCGGCACTTTGCCACCTGGTGGGAATTGTGGTTGCCACCCTATTTTTCAGGCGGGGTACAAAGCCACAGATTGCGGTGTGCCGAAATTCCGTGGTGCTTAGCAACGCAGGCTTTATGGGTCTGCCGCTGCAGGCCGCCATTCTTGGCTCTACAGGTGTGTTTTACGGCACCGCCTATGCCACCGTGCTTACGGTTGTGCTGTGGACCTACTGCTTCTCTACAATGTCTTGCGGCAAGGAAAAAATGGATATAAAAAAGATTCTGCTAAACCCCGGAATAATCGCCGTGGTACTGGGCGTGCCAATGTTCCTTTTCTCTTACACGCCGCCCGAAATTGTAACAACCACCCTTACGCACTTGGGCAACCTCAACACTCCCCTGCCTATGGTAATTGTGGGCTATTACCTTGCCAATACCGATATTAAAAAGGTATTTACAAGGCCTGTAAACTACTTTGTGATTGCAACCCGACTGCTTGTGGTACCCCTTGTCTGCCTCGGTCTGCTTTTCGCTTTAGGCTACCGCGACGTAATGCTGATTGCAATGATAATCGCCGCTTCGGCACCAATAGCGGTTGCCGTAACAATGTTCGCCGCCCGTTTCGATGGCGACGCCGAAAACAGTGCCAACGTGGTATCAGTATCCACCCTGCTATCTATCATCACAATGCCGCTGATAGTAGCCCTGGCACAAACCCTGGCATAGAATTAATATTAACTAATAGAGCCGTTACTCAAATATCGAATAAAAATTTAACTAAGGTGGTTCGTAGCATAAAAGCCGCGAGTCACCTTAGTTTTTGTTGTTGCGCTTAAATTTCAAAGTATAATTTTCTTTTTTAGGTTATTAAATACTCACCGTATTCACTGGGACATCCCGTTTATATTATTCAACATAAAATATCAAGAGAGGAAAAATTTTGGAAACATAAAGGCTAATATAGTGAATATTAATATAAAAATCAATGCTGCACAGCCTATATTATTTTCTGTTCGAACCTTCTTCTCTTCTTCTTTTCGTATCCGTTCAAGTCTTTCTTTGTTAATTTTCTCGGCTTTTTCCCATTCTTCCCACATTCCCATTTTAATGTTCCTCCTTAAAACAGTTTTTACATTTTCGATAATTTTCTCCGCAATTTTCTACTTGTTCTATGGTATCAAAGTCAGCATATTTTAATAAGTATTGTGACCAATAACATCCTATTGTATTCTTTATATGCAAAGTCCATTTTCCCTGCTTTTTGCTTCCTCGTATCATATTAAGAACATATTGTTTTGCTTGCGTTTTGTAATCAATATCATTTTCGTGAATAGTCATAATGCACCCTCCTTTCTTAACTACATTATGTAATACAATTATTACTACATAATTATAATATACTAAAACTACATTTGTCAAGGTAAAATATAATTAATGAGGTGATATTATGGCAGATGTAATTAAAATAACTAAAAAAGGATCCCGCAGGGGCGACGATGGTTGCAAAGTTGTATCAGTAAGAATGAAGGACGAATTGGTAGAACGATTAGACGAGCTATCTGCTAAAACTAATCGCTCACGTAACGAATTGGTGAATTTGCTTTTAAATGCGGCCATAGATATAGTAAAGGTTGAGGAATAAATCTACCCCCGCACTTCTTTTACAGTGCGGGGGTAATTTATACTCTCTGCCTGCTTTTGGTACCCACTCTATCGGCAGTAGAATGAGCCCAAAGCTTAAGAATTATTTAATTTCAAATTCACCCATTAAGCGGATATCTGTGCTGGAGGAACCGACAAATACGGTGAATACGCCCTTTTCCAGCTTCCAATCGTCGGTTATCTCGTCGAAGAAACAAAGGTCTTGTTTAGTTAATTCCAAACTGATTTTAACCCTTTCCTGAGGTTTTAATTCGACCTTTTTAAAGTTTCTTAATTCCTTCACAGGGCGGCAGACACTACATTCCGGGTCGCCAACATAAAGCTGTGCCGTTTCCTTTGCGGCAACCTTGCCCACATTTTTTAGGGTAAAGGATACGGTTGCACCCTCCCCTTTTGCTTCAACAATTAAATCGGAATATTCAAAGCTGCTGTAGGAAAGGCCGTGGCCAAAGGGAAACAGGGGCTTGATATTATCCTTATCAAATGCGCGGTAGCCCACAAAAATGTCCTCGTTATATTTACAGTTGCCAGCCTTATATTCGCCGTATCTTGCCACGGGGGTGTCGGAATAGTCGCGAGGGAGAGTGAAGGGCATTTTACCCGAGGGGCAAATATCACCTGTAAGAATATCGCACAGTACGTTTCCAACCTCCATACCGCCGTACCAGGTCCAGATTACGGCACCGGCCTTGTCTATCCAGGGCATAGCAACGGGAGAGCCTGCGGTTATGGCAACAATTGTGTTGGGGTTGGCATCTACCAGCTTTGGAATAATTACGTCCTGGGCGGCAGGCAGCATCATTGTGCATTTATCGCAGCCTTCGGTATCGAAGCTATGGTCGATACCACCGCAATAAATAACATAGTCTGCCTCGGCGGCCTTGCTTAGCAGCTCGGCTTCGCTTGAGGAATTGGCAAACTCTTTGGGGGTAATCCATTCTATAGAAAAGTCTACGTTTTTATCTTCTTTTTTATCTACCCTACAGCTAAAGGTAATGTCCTGTCCCTTTTTCAAATCGAAGCTGTTTTCCACCAGAATTTCAGGGTTCCAAGGCTCGCGATTAAGCTGAAGCGGTTCACCACCATCTGTCGAAACGGCGGCATTGCCGGTGGTGGCAAATTTAAAGGAATATATACCATCTTCGGGGATATGAACCGAAAGATTAAGCTCGTAGCTTTCAGCCTCGCCATTAACAATGCTTGCGGCGTTGGAAATGGTGGTTTCTGCAACACCCTTGCGATAGCTTGTTATTCTGCAACCGCGACAGCCTGCATTATGGTCGGCAATGTTCATATTCTGGGTAGGTATAGGGTTATATTGAAGACCGAAATCACCGCTTTGATACTCTATTTCACAAAGCTTACCAAGGCGATTTTTAATACCTTCAAGGGGTGTTATCTCGTAAAATGCGTGAACACCGCTACTGCTTCCGCCGGGGGAATGCTTAACATCGGCATTGGGGCCAACAACCAGCAATTTTTTTAGCCTTGCTTTGTCTATAGGTAAAAGACCGCCTTGATTTTTAAGCAGCACCATTGCTTCGGCGGCAATATCGTAGGCCGTCTGCTGATGGGCTTTTGTGTTGAATTCCCCCTTGTTTCTTGTGGGGTCGCCCTTCTTAATGCTGAACATAAGCCTTAAAACTCGCCTTACCTTATCGTCGAGTAGGGCCTGAATTTCCGGGTTGTTTTCTGCCTTTTCCAAAAATGCGTCGGCCAGGTAATATTCGTTATAGGGCTTTGATGTGCCCATTTCTATATCCATACCGTTGGCTATGGCCTCGTCGGTATCGTGAACGCCTGCCCAGTCGCTTAAATAAACACCACGGAAGCCCCATCTTTCCTTTAAAATTTTATTAACAAGGTAATCGTTATGGCAGCAATGCTGGTTAAGATAGCGGTTGTATGCCCCCATTACCGAAGATGCACCGCCCGTGATTATGGCGGCATAGAAGCCTTTAAGATAAATTTCCTGCAAGGCCCTGCGGCTTACCTCAACGTTAACGTAGGTGCGGTCTAATTCCTGATTATTCAAGGCATAGTGCTTTACGCAGGCGGCGGTATCCTGCGACTCAATACCCTTAACAACCTTTGGTACCATCTTTTCTATAAGGCAGGGGTCTTCGCTCATATATTCGAAGTTTCTGCCGCAAAGCGGGGTGCGGATAATGTTAACACCGGGGCCTAAAATTATATCCTTTTGACGCCAGCGAGCCTCGCTGCCCAGAGTTTCGCCAAAAACTGAGCCTAATTCAGGGTTCCAGGTAGCGGCAAGGGCTGTGCCTGTTGGAAGATAGGTGCAATCGTCTTCGGGTCTGTTAAGGCAATCCCAGCTATCCCTTGCAACCTCGGGGCGAACTCCGTGAGGTCCGTCAGACATAGTAAGCTCTTCTATCCCTAACCGCTCCAAACCTGCAGAGGTGAATTTAGAGTTTGCGTGGCAGAACGCAACCTTTTCCTCTAAGGTCATTTGGGATAACAGCTCTTCAATTTTGCTTTCAATTTCCGGTGTAATTCTCATACATTTCACCCTTTATAAACTGAATTTACTGTTTTCAATATACCAAAAATGTAAACCGATTGCAACAAGAAAATTCAACGATAACATATCAAAAAAGACAGCCTTTGGAACGTTAAGACTGTCTTTTGATGCGGATAAACTTTGTATTAAATTTTCATTACTTGCCTTAATTCTTGGCGGAAAAATCTATAATAGAAGGCGGTGTTATTATGCCTATAAGCCATTGGGGGTGGGGCTTTCGGTTCATACGCTCAATGGCACAAAATTCGGGGCCGTTTTCGTTGCCCACGTGGGTTACCCAATGGTAGCCGTTCATTTCTCCGGCATAAATGCAAATGTGTGAGCAATAATCAGAACGCTCGTACCAATCGCAAAGAATAATAAGCGAACCAATGGGAATTTCCTCGTCAAGAGTGACTCTGATATCATTATCTATACTACCGCCGTCGTTTGCGGTAAAATCAATATACTTAGAATACCCTTCCTCAACCCACTTTTTGCCTGCTACATACCAATCGTTAGCCAGCACCGAGCTGTTGGGACGAGGAAGCATTGAAGTATCAATTCCTGCAACGTTAGGCAGATAGTTAAAATACACATAGGTGGCATAGCTTGCGCAAACCAGGCCTGTTTCCTCGAAATAAGAAATATCGGGTTTCCCTTTTTCATTGGTTTCATAACCGCTTGCGCGGCCAAAGTCATCGTAGGTGATGTCTGATAGCCAGCCAAGTCCCTTCTTTTGCGAGCAAAGAACATAATCGCCAAAAGAGCCCCACATTTTTCCGCTGTTGCGCTGAACGTCGAGCTTATAGCCTGTATATTCGAGGGCGTCAAGAAAAACGTTGTCGTCGGGAGAGGCATCGTATTTATATTCTTTCAAAGGCTTTTTGGCGGTTTCACTTGAGGATATTTCACTTGATGCGGTTTCCTTTTTGCTTTCAACCGAAGCTTCGCTTGAATCCGTTTTTTTACTTTCGGTAGAGGCCACTTTACTTGAAGTTGTTTCTTTGCTTGAATCATCAGATGTATCGACTTCCGCCACCGTGGCGCTGATTTCACTTGAAGAAGATTCGGTTTTTGTTGAAGAACCTGCCAATTTCGGCAAAACTATTGCGCCTGCGGTAATCAACGCTATCAATAACAGGCTTATAATCTTGTGTCCGAACACAAAAGCCACTACAGCGTAAAAGCCGCTTATGAACTTTGAATTATTCTTTTTCATAGCTTAACCTCTTGTTTTATGTATTGATTAGGCGATTTGATTTTATAACAAAACAGTATAAATGTCAAGTTTTGGCGATTTTTCTGGCATATACGCCAATGTATGATGATATACTAAACCTGGGATTGGATAAAAAAATAAGACAGTCAAAAGACTGTCTTATTTTTTGGTGGAGATAAGCGGGATCGAACCGCTGACCTCTTGAATGCCATTCAAGCGCTCTCCCAGCTGAGCTATACCCCCAAGACAAAATGTATTATACCAAATAACCCGTGGTTTGTCAACATTATTTTAATATTTATTTTAAATTAATTATGGTATCCCTTTACATTCTTTGAAGCAACAGGTTAAGGCCTAAAAATATGTAAACCACACCTGTGGCCTTGTTTGCAAAAAGGCTTATTCTTTGGTTTTTATTAAGCAAACCGCTTACAAAGGAAGAAACAAAAGCCAAGGTGAGGCACCAGATGGTGCTGGTGGTGAAAAAGGTTAGCCCAAGAATTACAAAAGGAAGAAACCCATAGGTGTTTGCAGGTGACACGAACTGCGGCAGAAGTGCCAAAAAGAACAGCGCCACTTTGGGATTAAGAGCGTTGGTTAAAACCCCTTGAAAATAAATTTTAAGGGTGGATTCGGGAGAAATTTCCCCATTTGCGCCAAACACTGAGGATTTGGAAATAAGGGTTTTAAGCCCCATAAAAATAAGATAGGCGGCGCCGAGAATTTTCATTGAATTAAAGGCCACAACCGAGGTTTTTAGTATAACCGAAAGGCCGAAGGCGGCAAGAAGGGTGTGGATAAGTATGCCCGAGCAAATGCCCAAAGCCGAGGCTATGCCCTTGCGCCTGCCGCCCACCACCGAACGACTTAAAACATATATAGTATCCGACCCGGGGGTTAAATTAAGCAACACCGAAGACAGAACAAAAGACCAATAACCAACTATTCCAAACACATTCTCACCTCACACGACAAGTATTTTAACACAAATAACATTACATATCAAGCAAAATTAATCATATTAAAAAAATACAAGCCCTGTGTTTCCACAAGGCTTGTAGGTAAGCGATAAACAATTATCTCTTTGAGAACTGAGGTGCACGACGAGCGCCCTTGAGTCCGTACTTCTTTCTTTCCTTCATACGAGGGTCACGAGTGAGAAGGCCGGCCTTCTTAAGAGCAGGACGAAGAGATTCGTCGCACTGAAGAAGTGCACGTGCGATACCGTGACGGATAGCACCGGCCTGACCGGTAACACCGCCGCCTGCAACGCGGCAAACGATATCGAACTTGTCAGCAGTGCCGGTGAGGGCAAGGGGCTGACGAGTGATGAGCTTTAAGGTTTCAAGACCGAAGTAATCGTCGATATCACGGTCGTTGATTGTGATTTTACCTGTTCCGTTGTAAACACGAACACGGGCAACAGAGCTCTTTCTTCTGCCGGTGCCGTAGAAATAAGGTTTTCCTTCAAACATTACCTAATACCTCCCGATTAAAATTCGTAAACTTCGGGCTTCTGTGCTGCGTGATTGTGCTCAGCGCCTGCGTATACGCGAAGACGAGTGAGAGCTGCACGACCGATAGTTGTGTCGGGAACCATACCCTTAACAGCGTACTCCATTGCACGCTCGGGGTGCTGTTCCATAATTGTTTTGTAGTTGGTTTCCTTGAGGCCGCCAACGTAACCTGAATGGGTGCGATGGAACTTCTGCTCAAGCTTTTTGCCGGTGAGAACAACCTTGTCGGCATTGATAACGATTACGTGATCGCCACAGTCAACGTGAGGTGTGAACTCGGGCTTGTTTTTGCCACGGAGAATGTTAGCTGCAACAACAGCAACACGACCCAGAGGCTTATCAGCAGCATCGATAATATACCATTTGCGCTGCATATCCTGTGCTTTAGCCATAAAAGTGGACATTATTTTTACCTCCAAATTATTTTTATCAGCCTTAGTATAATACCACATCCGCCTTGGGGTGTCAACACTTTTTTTGCAAAAAATTAATTTAGAAATCGTTTTCTTGCTTTTTCTCTCGTTTTCTTTTGTTTTCTCTTGTTTTCTAAAATATTATTTTTGAAACTTAATATAAAAAACTGCCCGAGCCAAAGCTCGGGCAGAGAAAATAACTAATTATTTTGCTTTCTTGTTAAGGGTGGTGTTGATGCACTGAGTCATCTGGCCCTTAATCTCGTTTACGCACTGTGTAACGTCGGCGCCCCTAACGATCTTCTGAATGATGCCGCCCTCGGTAAGAGTAAGGGTGGTTTCAGAAGAGGTAGAGAACTTACCAACTTCACAAGCGATGTTACCCTTAAGGAGACCGTCTACGAATGCCTGGTCAGCAGCGCTGAATGCATTGGTATCGCGAACGGGATCTTTGTAGCCGGAACGGAATACGTCCCAAGCAAGAGCAACTCTGGGATCTGTACCCTTACCGGAGCAAACTGCGGTGAGCCAGCCGGTGGGGTATGCTTTCTGAGTATTGGTGGAGCCTAAAGGCATAGTGGTAACACCAATGTTCTCCTTCTTACGGTTGAAGGCAGAAGAAGTTTTAACGTCTTTAGAGATGTCGAGGTATTTAGAAGTTTCCTCTGTCCAGAGGTAAACGCCGCCCTTAAGAAGGGTTTCGTAAGAGTTGTATGCGTGAGCAGCATCACGAGGCTCAACAATAGCGTTGGCACCGGTACAGATGCTCTTCATAAATTCCATAGCTTCGATGTAGCCTGCGGAAGAAACGTTCTCTTTGTATACACCATTGGTAACGGTAACGATAGGTGCACCGAATGCCAGAGGCACGCCACGGCCCATAAAGGAGTTAGAGCAGTAGTAAACGTCGCCCTGAGTGAGCTGTCTGCCCATCTTCTTTATGTAGTCGAAGGTCCACTGACCGTTAGCAGCTAAGGTTCTGGGGTCTTTCTGGCCCTTGTCGGTCATCTGCTTCTTGTTGTAGTAAATTACATAGGGGAAGCAGGAAGAATAGTTACAGGTACCATAGATCTTGCCCTTGTATACGAAGTAAGAGGTTTTTGCAAGGTCGATACCGCCTGCGGTAGGATTGTTGTTATCCATAAGGTCGCCGGTGGTAAGAACGTCGTTCAAAGTATTGTAAAGACCGTCGATTGCACAGTCGGGGAAGAAGTTACCGTGACAGTATGCAATTTCAGGAGCATTACCTGCAGCAAGAAGCTGAGCAATCTGCTGATTGTAACCATCGAACTTTAAGGTGATGGTCTTAATTTTACAGTTGTACTCGGTCTGGAAAGCTGCGATGGTTCTCTTGAAAGATGCAGTATTGTACTGACCTTCTTCGGTGATAGCCATTGTAAAGGTCTTGCCCTTGAAGTCGAGACCTTCTGTTACGCTTTTGCCCTCTTTAACCTTAAGGTTAGCTACAGCAGCAGTAATGTTGGTTTTACCACTTTGGTTGGTAACACCGCTACCGCCGGTCTGAGGTTTAGCATTATCGCTGCCGCCGGTTACACGATCGGTGTTGGCCTGAGGAGTCTGGGTCTGAGTACTGGGAGTCTGTGTCTGGGTCTGATTTCCGGGTGTTGTGGTTGTGGGCTGAGAAGGCTGTGTCTGAGTAGGCTCAGAGGTTTCGTCTTTAGTTTCTTCATCCTTAGACTCTACAGAAACAACATCATCAACCTGGGATGCATCGTCTACAACGGTAGAAGCTGTTGCAGTATCGCCAGTGCTTGATGTGTCGGCAGTTTTGTTGCCACCACAAGCGGCGAGAGTAACAGTAATACCGGCTGCTAATAACAATGCAAGAAGTCTTTTTGTCATTGTGGATTTCCTCCTTATAATTATTTCGCATATATTATACAATAAAAATTCCGCTTAGTCAATCGAATTAGTGTAAATTTCACGTTTTTTATTTATTAATTATTATAAATTGCAACCATTTTGTATAAATTGCCTTTATCGTTGTGAACGATGTATAAAAAAGGTAATCGCAGTTTATGCATTTTGAACAAACAAAATTAATTTAATCGGTTTTCTAAGGGGAAGGTTTATGTATTATTTACCAAATTAATAGGTAATTGTTGGGTTTTATAGCTAATTTTTACCGATTATACAGAAATTGCCTGCCAATAAACCCTGTTTTCTATACAGACCGCCTCTACCCTGCCCAGACTTTGTAGGTAAGACAGGTAGGAGCGCACCGTACTGCCGATTAAAGAATGCTGCATTACGTTGAATACCAGCTGGTTATTATCGAAAAAGTGCTTGGTTATATCGTCGGGTAGCTGCGGGGTTTTACACAGCTCTGTGATTTCCTGCAGAATTTTCTCTACACAGCTGCGGTTAAGGGCGGTAAGCGAGGCAATATCCCTTGTAACCTCACAGTGAGAAGGCACAAACACAGTATCACCCAGGGTTTCAAGATAATTAAGGGTTTTAAGATAGTCGCCTATACTTATTATATATGTAACGGTGTATTTCTGCAGAACGTCGCTTGAGGCCACGCTATCGGCAATAAAGCAAACCTTGTCGGGGGTTTTGAAGCCCACCATACCCATTGTGTGACCAAGCAGCGGAAACCACTCAAGCCCCTCGGGCAAAACCGCCGAGCTTAAAGGCTCTGCCACACAGCCATCTGCCATATAAAACCTGCCCATAAGCTCTTTAGCAGGGTAAGCTCCGCAAAGCATTACAGGGTTAAGTATAGGGAAATTGACCGAGCCGCAGTCAATATCGGGAACATAGACCTTACAGCCTGTATTCTCTTGCAAAAAGCTGTTGCCCCCCACGTGGTCGGCGTGGCAATGGGTGTTGAAAATCGCCTCTAGCTTCCAGCCGCGGCTGTTAAGCATTTTCAGCACACGGCGGGCTATTGCCTTATCGTTGCCGCTGTCGATTAAATACACCTTATCACCCTGAGTTTTATATATACCAATTTTCGAAGGGAAGTCTACATAATAGGTGCTGTTTCCCAGTTCTATTAAATCAAACATTGAAAGCTCCTGCCTTTTCTTATTTCATTGCCTGCTCAAAATCCTGCATACTGTCTGTAAATTTAAAGGCAAGCCCTGTGGTTCCCTTTTCACCGGGAGAAAGGAAACGCAAGGTTCCGTTTTTGCGCATTACATCTCTGCCATCGGGGTTGCAGTTGCCGGGCTCGAGACCCAACACGTAGTCGGTGCTGCCCATCATCTTCCATTCGGTAAAGAAGGGCATTTCTGACTTGTTATAATTAAGAATAACGCCGCAGTCGATATCGGGATTGAAAATGCCGGCCGCTGAAACTCCGTTTTTCTCTTTTGTGTTGAAATAATAGCAACGCTCAACAAATCCCGGTTGGGGTTCTTCCATAATAAGTGCAGAGTCCATATATTTTTCGGATTCACTGTTTCTGGGGGTAACGCCGTTGTTGGGCACCCTTACAATACTGCTTTCGCTAACCAAAGGATACCCCATATTGCAGTGATACATCACCATATAGGGAGATTCGGTATCGCCGAGATTTGTAACACAATCTCTAAGCAGTATTTCGTTGGTTTTGTAAGAAAAATAATAACTGCGACAAAGCTCCAGCTTGCGACCAAATATAACCGCGTCACGCAGTTTCAGGGTGATGGTAAGACCATTTTCGGTTTCATCAACGCCGCAAACCGTGGCAGGTATATGGGACACTGTTCCGTGTAACGGAAGCTCTTCCCCTTCGTCTACACAAGGAGAACCCACAGCCGCAAGCCCACAGGTGGTTACAAAGCCCGCAGTAAATGACTTTAAGAAGCCAACCCCTTCCCTGTCGTAATACTGTGGTGCAACATAGCCACAGGGAGAGAAAAAGCAAAGGTTGTTGCCCTTAAAGCTTACTCGGGATAAGTCTCCGGCGCGATCTATGGAAATCCAGGCTTCAAGCCCCAAACCGTTGCGTATGTACAAAAAGTTCATACCCTCGCCTCGGCCGCCGTGAAGGGTGTAATGCTCGGCTCCGCGAAGCTGTAAAGGATTACCTATATAATTGTTCATTGGAAACACATCCTTTCTATTTATATAATACCACAATGGCCGCCTTTTTGCAATGTACAATGAAAATCCACACCCAAAAAATTGAGTGTGGATTTCGTTTTTGCTGCTTAATTTTGTGCAATCGAATTTTATTTTTTAGAATGGCAGGTGTCACTCATGGCGCAGCCTTGGCAACCGCAGCTACAGGAGGATTTGCCCTGCTTTTTATCGTTACGAAGCTTTACAACGATAATTGCAACAACAGCTATAAGAATGGCACAAATTATAATTGTTGCAAGGTTTGCCGTTAACCAATCTAACATAAATAACACCTCGTTTTTGAAATTTGATTTATTTTCTGAGCTTAGACGGTTTGTTAGCAGGCCTTACTAGCATATAAAGCATAAATATCAATACTGCTATTGCAAAGCTAAGCCCAACTACATTCAGGTTGCCCGATATAGCAGAGCCCACCTGATATACAATAAGGGAAATTGCATAGGCAAAGGCACACATATAGCCAATTGCAAAAACGGTCCACTTCCAGTTGTTCATTTCACGCTTGATGGCGCCCATTGCGGCAAAGCAGGGTGCACAAAGCAGATTGAATACCATAAATGAGAAGGCTGCAAGGCCGTTGCCGCCAAATATTTCTGCCATAGCAAGGTTGGCGTTACCTACAGAAGAAAGAGAACCGAACACACCAACAACCTCTTCCTTAGCAACAAGACCCAGAACGGTTGCAACGGCGGCCTCCCAATATCCAAAGCCCAAGGGGGTGAACAGCACTGCTACAAAGGAGCCAACCATATTTAAAATAGATTGCTCACTGCCTTCGCCGATGTAATGGAAGCCTCCTTCGAAGGTAAGGCTGTTAAGAACCCAAATAATAACGCTGGCAAGAAGAATAACGGTACCTGCACGCTTTATAAAGCTCCAGCCACGTTCCCAAGTAGCACGCAAAACGTTGCCGGCTATAGGGCAGTGATAAGGTGGAAGTTCCATAACAAAGGGTGAAGGCTCGCCGCGGAAGGGTTTGGTTTTCTTTAAAATTATGCCGCTTACAATAACTGCCGCAACACCTACAAAATATGCCGAGGTGGCTATCCAGGCGCTTCCGCCGAACAGGGCGGCAGCAACCAAGCCTACTATTGGCATTTTGGCTCCACAAGGAATAAATCCGGTGGTCATAATAGTCATACGGCGGTCGCGCTCGTTTTCAATAGTACGGCTTGCCATAATTCCGGGTACACCACAGCCGGTGGCAATAAGCATTGGAATAAAGCTTTTACCCGAAAGCCCGAATTTGCGGAAGATTCTATCCATAATAAAGGCAACTCGGGCCATATAGCCGCAGTCTTCAAGCATAGAGAGCATAAGGAAGAGTATAAGCATCTGGGGAACAAAGCCCAGAACGGAACCCACGCCGCCGATAACCCCGTTTGAAACCAGATCTACAAGCCAGGGAGCACAGTTTATGGAAGTAAGACCTTCGGTTACCGAGGGGATTATCCACTCGCCGAAAAGTGTGTCGTTCATAAAGCCAACGGTCCAGTCGCCTATTGTGCCAATGGAAAGTGTGTATACAAGCCACATAGCCAAAACAAATATAGGGAGCGCCAAAAAGCGGTTTGTTACCACCATATCTATTTTGTCTGAAACCTTCATAAGGCCTGTGTTCTTCTTTTTATAGCAGCTCTTTAAAAAGCCGGTTATGTAATTATATCGCTCGTTAGTGATAATGCTTTCGGCATCGTCGTCGTATTCAAGCTCGGCAAGCTTTATATCCTCTTCAATATGCTTTAAAATCTTCTTGTCAATACCAAGCTCTTCTATGGCTTTAGTGTCGCGCTCGAAAATTTTAATGGCATACCAGCGCTGCTTGTGGGCGGGCATTTCGTGAAGCACCGCCTCTTCTATATGCGCCAGCGCGTGCTCAACACCGCCGGAGAAGTTGTGCTGTGCAGGAACGGTTTTACCGCTTTTTGCAGCCTCTACCGCTAAATCGGCAGCCTCTGTGATTCCGGTTCCCTTTAATGCAGAAATTTCCACAACAGGATAGCCAAGAATTTTGCTTAAGGCCTCTATATTTATTTTGTCGCCGTTTTTCTTAACAACGTCCATCATATTTATGGCAACAACAACAGGTATACCCAATTCCATAAGTTGGGTTGTAAGGTAAAGATTGCGCTCTAAATTAGTTCCGTCTACAATATTAAGAATTGCGTCGGGCTTTTCGCCAAGCAGATAGTTACGGGCAACCACCTCTTCCAATGTATAAGGGGACAGGGAATAAATTCCCGGAAGGTCGGTTATGGTAACGTTTTCGTACTTTTTAAAGGCACCTTCTTTTTTCTCTACGGTTACGCCGGGCCAGTTTCCAACGTATTGATTAGAGCCTGTAAGTGCATTAAAAAGGGTGGTTTTGCCGCTGTTCGGATTACCCGCAAGGGCAATTTTATAGTTCATAATTTTCCTCTCTTTTCCAGGTAAACTTTCACCTTGAATTACTCAACCTCTATCATTTCGGCATCGGCCTTTCTTAAAGAAAGCTCGTAGCCGCGAACCATTATTTCAATCGGGTCGCCCAAAGGCGCAACCTTGCGCACGTACACCTCTACACCCTTTGTAAGGCCCATATCCATTATTCGCCGTTTGATGGCACCTTCGCCGTGCAGCTTAACCACCTTGGCGGTTTTGCCGATTTTTACATTTTTTAAGGTGTTCATTTTCTGTCCCCTTTTCTGCCAGTTAGCCGCCGCTAACTGCTTGACACAAAATTCAGTTAGCCTTGGCTAACCAATGAAATATTATCACAATATTTTCCAGTTGTCAACACTTTTTAGAAAAAATTTTTAAAAATTTCCGATAGCTTCTCACCCCTTGCAAAAAAGTTCAAATTATGGTATTCTTATTGTAAGCCTTCGGGCTGGTTTTAGTGTTTTAAGGAGGTTCCACCCTTATGAATCTTCAAGAATCGGGAGAAATGTATTTAGAAAGTATATATGTGCTTTCAAAAAAAGGCGGCGCAGTACGTTCCCTTGACGTCGCCGAATATATGGGCTTTTCAAAGCCCAGTGTCAGCCGTGCAATAGGCCTGCTCAAATCGGGGCAATACGTTACCGCCAACGAAGAGGGGCACCTGCAGCTTACCGAGGCCGGACTTGAAGTGGCCGAAAAAATTTACGAGCGCCACACCCTTATTACCGAATTTCTGGTACGGTTAGGGGTAAACCCCGAAACCGCTTCCGACGATGCTTGCAAAATTGAGCATCATATTAGCGACGAATCTTTTAAGGCTATAAAGAATTTTGCAGAGAATCAAAAGTAACCAAAAAATGCGAGCCGTTTCAAAAGCGAAACGACCCGCATTTTTATTTATTTTGCTAAGTTGGCAATAATTTCGGCACACTTCTCTACCCCGAAGCTACCGCTGTTAATGGTGATGTCGTAATTCTTTACAACTCCCCATTCGCCGCCGGTGTAGTAGCTGTAGTTAGAAGACCTTGCCTTATCCTTTTTCTTAAGGCTTTTTTCTACGTCCTTTTCAGCAATACCGTAGTAATTAACGCAACGCTCAATTCTGTTTTTCATATCGCAGGTAACAAAAACCCTGAGTACATCGTCGCGCTCGCGCAGGATATAGTCTGCACAGCGGCCGATAATTACGCAGGGGCCCTTATCGGCCAGCTCTTTAATAATGCTGTTCTGCAATACAAAAAGCTTATCGTTAGGTGCCATTGCACCATAGGGGCTGTTCATAAATGCGCCCTCGGTAGAAAGGTTATAAAGAAAGCTGCTTGTGCGCACATCTTCAGATTTTTCAATAAACTCGTTAGAGTAATTGCTCTGTTCTGAAAGCAAACGATTAAGCTCTTCATCGTAAAAAGGAATGTTCAAAATTTCTGAAACAAGGCGACCCACATATCTGCCGCCACTGCCGAATTCACGGCTGATGGTTATAATTTTACCCATATAACCTCTCTCCTCTCTGTTATATTACATATATATTTTACCATAATTTCTTTAATAACACAAGAAAAAATTTACCGCCCGAATTTTTTCGGGCGGTAATAATTATTATTTGCAGGTGGAGTTCTTGGCAAGGAAATCTGTAACCTCTTCTATTAAAAGCTCACTTTCAATAAGGCTTTTCTCGTTAGCTTCCTCGAATTCTTCAGCGGTTTGCTGATTATCGGCGGCGTATTTTTCTACACCGGATTTATATTCCTTATCTGTAACCTCGATGCCTTCTTTTTCGGCAATGGCCTCGGCCACCAGTTGACGCTTTACGGAATGCTCGGCATAGTCCTTAATAATTTTGTTAAAGCTTTCCTCGGTTTCGCCAACAGCGGTGTAAAACTCTTCAAGACTGTTGTAACCGTTGGAAGTTGCCATAGATGTGTACAGTTCTTCGTATTTCTTCCTGAAATAATCCACCTGGTCTTGCGGGTAATCACTGCATTCGGATTTTTCCAAAACCTGATTAAAAACTGCCTCGCCCCAAATTTCGTTCTTTGCCTGTAGGGTATCCTCTTCCGAAGCGGTTCGTTCTGTAATATAGTTTACGGTAACCGTGAACACAACGTCCTGACCCGCCAAGTCTGCGCTACCGTAGTTTTCGGGGAAGGTAAGGTTAAGGTCGACCGTTTTGCCGGGCTTTACGCCCACAAGGCCTTCTTCAAAGCCGGGTATAAATTGGCCCGAGCCGATTTCCAAATCCTGACCCTGGGCGGTGCCACCGTCGAAAGCCACACCGTCTTTGTAGCCGGCGTAGTCGATGTTTGCCACGTCGCCCTGCTTGATGGCACGATCGGTGACCTTTTTGGTTGTGGTATATGCCGAAAGTGCACTATCAAGAAGCTGTGAGTTGTAATCGCTTTCCCAATCAACCGAAAGTTTTGTATATTCGGACAACTCAATATTATTTGAAGTTTCCTTCTTTTCGTCCTCTTTTTTGGCTTTTTTGCAGCCACCAAGGGTTGCAACCATTAAAGCAGCTAAAGCTAATGCGGCTAATCTTTTCATAAAATCCTCCAAAAAATTAAATTCTGTATTTTCCCTTTATTAAAAGGTCGTTATCAAGGCCCAGTTTCCGTTCTTCACAACCGATACCACCCAGCATTATCATATAGAAAACGCCTGTTTGTATCCAGAAAAAGGTTATATCTGTAAAGGAATGTGCGAAAATTGCACAGGCCATCGATACAATAAGTATTGCCACGTGACTGTCGCGGTTTTCCGAAAGAACTGCGAAAACACGGCGAAGCATAAAAAATAGTATAACTATAAGCAAAATTGTTCCCACAATACCGAAGTTAAGCAGGCAATCTATTGCCAGATTGTGGCCGTGAACGGTAACGTAGCTGCCTTCATATAAGCCTTGAATTTCGCTATATGCCATAAAGCCGCGACCAAACAGCGGGCGGCTGGCAATTTCCCTTATTGCGATGCCCCATATACGCACGCGGTAGCCGGTGGTAAGGGTGGATTCCGAAAGGCGGGGAATAATACCAGGCATTGCAGAAATAAGCACAAGCCCAAGGGCGCCGCAGGCCAGCATAAGGCAGAACAAACGGTAGTGACGGGATAAAAGCAGATAAACCGCAACACCCACAACCACCTCGATTATTGCGAACAGGCTGCCCGACAGCAGTATATTCAATAAGCCAAAGAAGGCAACAAAATAATAGAAAACCGCCCTGCCGTTCGAGGACACAATTTTATATGCACTTACAATAAGAATTGCGGCGGTAAGAGAGCCGAACCAGTTGGCATTGCCATAGTAAGAAGAGCAACGGTATATAAGCTTGCCACCGCCGGGCTGCAACACCGCCTCTACAAGGGCTGTGGCGAAGGCGGGAAATACCGTGAAGCAAACTGCGGTAAGGCAGGTGTCGAAGGTTTCCATTGTGATGTTTTGCCTCACAAAGCAGAACACCACAAATATGCAGAAAAATATTGGTGCCACCATCATACCTAAGGCGTTGCGATTAAGAAACGCCACCGCCACACTATAGGCAAGAAAAACAAACATTAGTGTGGCTCCGCGGAAGCTGAACAATCCCTTTTGCAGCTCGGGTGTTATAATAAGCGATAAAAACACTATAACGCAGATTATCCCTGAAAATACGTAGGGCAAAAAGGAGCCCACACACAAAAGAATAATTAAATTTTGCGCATTAAGAAAATTTCGCACACGAGCAACCATTTCTTTAGCTTCCAACAAAGGCACCTCCTTTTTTCTTTGAGCAACAGATTAATTATACTATATCTTTTGTGAATTTACAAGTGTTATTAAATGGCCTTGAATTCATTCATATACAAAAACTAAGCCTGCCGTTTAACCTTTAAAAAAGTTGTTACGGCAGGTCTTTGGTTATTTCAATTCTTTTCGGAGTAATTTCCCGTTAAAGCTTCTGGGAATACGATCAATTTTATCAATGATGGCAGGCACCTTATAAGGCTCTAAATTAGAACTTAAAAAGCTACGTATTGCAATGGGGTCGAACTCGGCATCCTCTTTGAGTTGAACCACCAGCTTGGGAACCTGACCCTTGTTATTGTCTGCAACCGGCACAACGCCGCAATCGACAATCACATCCATCTTTTTTACAACATTTTCAATTTCCTCGGGAGATACCTTATTGCCGCCCACATTTATCACGTCGTCTCGTCTGCCAAGGAGTATGATGTCTCCGTCCTCGTCGAAGTAGGCTACGTCGTTGGAATAGACAACTCCGTCTGCCATGGCACGGGCGGTCTCCTCCTCATCCTTCCAATAGCCGAGCATATTCATTCTGCCACTACTGGAAAGGAACCCCGTGTTTTCGGCATTTGATTCTATGGGGTGACGGTTATCATCCACAATAACGATATTGGCATTGCAGGCAGGCTTGCCTATGCAATTCTTCTTTTCATCATCACGATTAAATTCGTAGATACAAACACAACCGCTTTCGGTGCTTCCGTAGAAATTATAAAGCCTTGTGATGGGAAGCAGACTACGAATAAGTGCCTTGTCTGACTCCATCATAGGTGCTGATCCGAACTGTATGTAACGAATCTTATCTGCATATTCGCTGAGTTTGGATTTTGTAAGCTTCAGCAACACCGTGAGAGCGGTAGGTACCAGATCCAGCGAATTTACAGCGTAGGTATCCATATTGCTGAAAAACTGCTTCACATTCATAATGCTGCCCAGCAGCACCACGCTGCAGCCGTTGTACATATTGGCGTAGTATCTACGGAGTCCATGGGAGTGGTTCATAGGAGAAGGAATCATTTCTACATTGTCCTTTTCCATCATAACACCGTTTATAACGTTCTCGGCCAAAGCCACGTCGTTAGCGTGGGTAATAACTATTCCCTTTTCCCGACCCGTTGTGCCGGTGCTGAAAAGAATTTCGCTAACATCCCCGCTGTCCGGAAATTGGGAAACGGTATATTCCTCGCCATCGCGAGAGGCGTCGGCTAACGAGTCGAAGGTAAAAAACAGATCCCTTCCGTAGTTGTTTTCCTTAACAGCTATAACCGCCTTTGCTTCCGATCTTGAAGCGAAATCGCAGATTTTTTCAAATGCGCAGTTGTGCTCGACAGGTACAAAAACGGCACCTATAAGCTGAAGTGCCAGCTCTATAGCTAAATATTCCACACTCTGGCAAGCTTCAACCACAACAGCGTCGCCCTTGCCAATCTGGCTTTTGCTGAACACAAAGGCCAATTGCCGTATCCTTTGGGCATATTCTTTATAGGTAACCTTACATATATCGTCTGCAAGGCAAAGCTTATCCGGGGTGACTTCGGCATAATGCAAAACCGCCTCAACAATAGAATTAAACATTCATTTTCCTCCGTTACTGATAAAGTATCAGGGTATATTGCATTTATGCTCCGGTGGTGCTGAAGGCAGGCCAGAGTTTCAGCATTGCATAGCTAAGAAGGCTCATAAGTATAATAACAACCACCGTGATAGGTATGCCCTTCTTAAGCATATACTTGGGCTCCAGTCCGTAGCCAATGGGAATGGCACGAATGGAGGTGGGAAGCATATACGAAAGGTTTACGCCGATGGAGGCTATGTATATATAAGGTACAGGATTCAGCCCTAATCCATTTACAATGCTAATAACAATAGGCATTGCCACTGCAGCGGTGGCAGTGTTACTGGTAACGTCGGAAAGCAGAAGGGTGACGGTTATGATAACCAGCACAAGTACAAACTCCGCCGAGAAGTCTATCTTGGCAACCATATTTCCCAACGCCTGCGCGGCACCACTTTCGTTTATCATTGTGCCTAAAGCAAGACCGCCTGCGAAAACGTAGATAAGATCCCAGACAATCTTTTTCTGGGTGTTCTTCCACTGCATAAGGCGGGTGCCGTCCTTCTTAGTGATGAAGAAAGCAAGAATAGCACAAATGATAAAAACGTATGCGGGTTTAAGACCGGGGAGAAGATTTTGGTAAAGCTGGCGAGTGAAGGAAAGAGCGGTGGCAACAAGGAAAAGTGCCAGAGACCAGCCCTCTTCAGAGTTCATTTTAGGCAGAGCCTTGTACTGCTCTTTGAAATAATTCTTCGAACCGCCCAGTTCGTCGGTTTTTTTAACGCCGATTAGTAGCATAAGGATATTACTTGCAACCAGAACAAGCATAATGGGCAAGAATCGAACAACCCATTCAGCGTACATAAATTCCTTGCCTGTAACCTGTTCTAAATAATCAACCGTTACCAGGTTCATAGCGCCGCCAAGAGGTGAAGCAAGACCGCCCACACCCGTAGCATAGGCAATGGTAAGCAGCAACAGAGAACCGATACGGCTCTTGCTGATATCATTTTCGCCGATGTAGCGGAGCATTGAAACCGCGATGGGGGTCATAGCGGCACAGACCACCGCATTGGGCAGAATTGCCGAAAGAATAGTGCAAAGAATAAACCAAAAAATTACCTGATGCCGAACCTTACTGCCCACCAAAGACAGGAATTTCGCGGCAATTCTTTTATCAAGACCTGTTTCCTCCCAAGAGGCGGTGAGAATAGAGGCACCTAACAAAAGAAGAATGGTTTCGGAAGCATAATTTGAAATGATTTTAGACATATCGGCAATCTGGAAGACCGCATTTACAGCAATGGGTAAAAATGCGGTTACCGCAAAATCTACCACGCCGGTTATCCACCAGAGAGCCATCCAGGCAACGGTGCCAACGGCACCGCAAGCGGATCGACTACCTAAAATTTCGGTAGGTATAAGAAAATTGCAAAGTAAAAATAACACAGGACCTAAAAGAGTAAGTATAAGTCTTTTCGTGTTTTTCATTATTTAAGTTCCTCCACCATTTCCCACATTGTTTCAACCGATTCGAAATATGCAGGCTGGATATATTCCATTGTTACCGAAATATCAAACATATCCTCCAGCTCAGCAATAATAGAAACTACGTCGAGCGAATCAAAAATACTGTCGCTCATAAGATTCTTTTCGTTGTTGAAATCAATATTGGGGTATTTTTCCTTAAGCATTTCCTTGATTTGTTCCATAATAGTCAACTCCTTTTTTAAAATTGTTCATATATAAAACTGCTTGCATCATAGTTTGGTCCGTAAATACCAAATACTATAATTGCAATTATCAGTGCATAAAGAATCGGCCATCTTATAACCAGGCTTTGTTTAGCTAAAGCGTCTCTTACACTCATTTTTTCTTGCAAAATATCCACCACCAGCAGAACCAACACAGCTACTGCAGAAATAACAACGTCGTCCTTCGTAAAGCCTGTGGATGCGATTAACTCGGCGGTAATAGAGCCTGGCTTTGTAAATATACTTCCTATCAGCCCCAGCGCGTGCTGTATGCTTTCGGCACGAAAGAATATTCTTCCTATACAACACAGAGCAAAAGTACGAAGCATCTGCCAGAACTTCCAAATCCAGTTTTGGGTATTAATATGTAACAGCTTATTAATGCCATTGAAGGTAGGCTCGAACACTCGGCTTCCCGTAAGCAACGCCGCGTGGAAAAGACCCCAAATAAAGAACGTCCAATCTGCTCCGTGCCAGATGCCCGTTATTAGCCATACCACCAGCATAGGGAAACAGGAGGCGAAAAGCTCCTCTGCTCTTTTCTTGCCCTTGTTTTTATAATGCTTTTTGATTTTCCTTGTAAATCCGGAGGAAGAAACAGGAAAATAAATATAGTCTTTGAACCATTCCTGCAGTGAGATGTGCCACCTTCGCCAAAACTCAGGCATTGAGGTTGAAAAATAGGGATGGTTGAAATTTTTTCTAAGCTTTATTCCAAACGCCTCAGACACGCCGGTGATGATGTCTATACATCCTGAAAAATCGGTGTAAATTTGAATGGAATATATCGCAAGCGCTAATAATATCATCCACCCACCGTAATTTTCGGAATTGTCGATAACTCCACCAACAAATATGCCTAGTCGGTCGGCTATAACCAACTTCTTAAAAAAGCCCCAAAGTGCAAGTTGGGCACCATAGGTGAGATTTTCGTATTTAAAACGTACTCCCTCGGCAATTTGCACTTTAAATTCGTTGAAACGGTCGATAGGGCCTTGAACAACGTGGGGAAAATAAGACAGCCACACGGCGTAATAAATGAAACTTTTTTCAGCTTTATAGCGTTTCCAATATATATCCAAAACATAACTGATGGCCATAAAGGTGTAGAAAGAAACACCCAAAGGCACAATTATTTTAAATAAAGAAATCGGCTGACGTCCAAAAGCAGAAAGTATCCCGTTAACATTTTCTATGGCGAAAACGGTATATCGGCAAACCACCAGCAGACCTATGGAAACTATCAACGCCACCATAAGCCGCCTTTTTGCCCTGCTTTTACCTGCGGCCCTTAAAGCCTTTTTTTCTGCCGCATCCTGACAAGCGGCCAAAGCATCGTCGGTTTTCGCATACACCTTGCCGATAGACCTTCCCACAAAGAAGGTTACAAGCATTGTTGCCAGCAAAAATGGAATATATTTTATATCGGCAACCGCATAAAACGTGATATTGGCGGCGGCCAACACCCATTTTTGCATTCTTCTTCCCAGCAAATAGTAAAGTGCTAACACAACAGTAGAAAAGAATACAAAATCCAAAGATTGATAACTCATTACATATCCCCTTAATGAAATTCCAATTTACTGAATCTCTATCTTTTTGCCTTTGTAGTTGTAATCTCCGTAATAGCGCTCGCCGCCTTTTACGGAATAAGGAACCACCGTGTAGCGATATAGAGTATCTTCTGTGTAGCCCTTGTCGATGTAGCTCAGTTCGTTAGTTTTTGTGAGCATTGTCCACTGAGAATCATCCTCTTTGCGGAATACAGCGTAGCCATCAGCACCCTCGACTTTTTTCCAACTAACCTCTACTCCGTATTCCTGGTGGGAGAGTTTTATCTTGGTTCTTTTTAAATCAAAGTTTCGATGGTTGGGATCTAACTCGAAATCCATTACGTATGGCTCCATCAAAGTAAAATACTCTTGGAAGCCCTTGTTCCAGCTTTCATAAGCCGGATCGTTTCGTTTATCACGAAAACCGTAATTTTCAATTAGATATTCAGAAAGATAATGGGTATATTTAATAGAGCCGTGAATGTTGGTGTGCCTTCGGTTATAGTAATCCTGAGTAAAATCTAAATTAGCGTCCTCGTAATTTTCTATAAGGTCAAGCATGGGATAGCCCCTGGATTCTATAATCGCATTGACTGCATTTATTTTTGCCACATCCGCCTTCTTTTTTTCTGCCCGAGGAGCTGTAACAAACACCGCCTTAACCTTCTGTTGGTCACAATAATCCAAAAGGTCAGTCACGCTTTGCTTTAGCTCGTCGCTGATCTCGCCCTTCTTGCTTGTGGTTACGTATTTATCGGAAACATCCTTAACGTTACCAAAATAGTAGTCGTAGGTATCGGCGCCTTTAAAACCATTGAGTTCGGCGTTATAATAGCTTTCGTCAAGCTCGTTCCATCTGCTGTGATACTTGATTATTGGGAAAAAGTATTCCATACGCTCCGACCACGAGAAATCTGCAACGTTGGCCATATAGTTAGTCAGTTCTATCTTATTGAGCGAAGCAGGCATTGAGTCCAACACACGGTGCATAGCCACATCGTTGTCTGCAAGGCCGCCCAAACCATCGTTACAAACGGTGTTAGTGTTAAATATGTACACCGCATCGGGTTGGGTCTTTCTGGCTTCCTTAAGCAGATATTTCGCAATCATAAACGGTTGACTTGAGCTAGCATAGGTGTGAACCGCTATGCCGTATTCTTCCCAGGCAACAAGGGGATTCCAGAAAGCATAAACATTGCTGGAACCGATATACACAGCATCAAGAGAGTTTTCCTCTTCCTCGTACAGTCCCGCCATAAACTGGTATTCGTGATCTTCCGAGGAAATGGTAAAGGTTCTTGAAATGTTATTAAAAATGAAAGCGAAGATAACCACAAAAGCCGTTGCCCTTAATAACTTTTTCATAATCGGTTATATATACTCCGTTCTTCAAAATATACTCAAAAAATGTATTCATAGAAAAAATAACACATAAGTGCTTAATAAATGTGAACTTTTTGTAAATTTTTAGTCTGTTGCTTTTCCGTATCAGATTGGCTTAAGATGTTGGGAAATTGCATTAAGGATAAGCCGTTTATTTCCACTCCATAGTGGGGCAATCAGGAGCCGCTTGTCGCCGTCACCCGTCAGGCGGTGAATAATAACACTTTCGGGAATTTGCTTTACACATTTTTTAAGCAGCGCTACATATTGGGGAAGCTCGGGCAAGGGCACCTCTCCTGATTTATACATTTCGGCAAGGGGTGTGCCCTCTAAAACGTGGAGTAGCTGCAGCTTGATTCCGCCGGCACCACTATTAACAACGTACCTAACGGTGTCGAGCATCATTTCTTCGGTTTCCCCAGGCAAATACAGGATTATATGCACCACCACCAAAAGACCTGCCGTTTTCAACCTCTCCATAGCCTCTTCAAACACGGCGAGTGGGTAGCCCCTGTTAATAAGTCTGGCGGTGGTTTCGTGGGCGGTCTGCAATCCCAGCTCTACCGTTACCGGCTTTATTTTGTTTACTTCTTGCAGAAGCTCCATTATATCCTCGCCCAGGCAATCGGGTCGGGTTGCCACCGAAAGCTCTACAATATCGGGGTGATGTGCCGCGGCAAGCAGGCATTCTTTTATGTGGTTCTTGTCGCCATAAGTAGAGGTATAGCTTTGAAAATAGGCAATAAACCTTTTACAATCGCTTTTGGCGGCAATTCTTTGCTTGGCCTTTTCAATCTGTACATCTACAGGGTCCCAATAACTTTCGGCAAAGGCACCCGAGCCCTCGGCACAGAAAATGCAACCGCCCCTACCACAGCTTCCATCTCGGTTAGGGCAAGAATCAGAACAGGAAAGAGATAATTTATAAATCTTCTCGCCATACTTACTCTTCAAGTGGTTGCCGATGGAACGGTATTTTACAATTTCTTCCATTACAGCAATTCCTTCTCTTTAAGCTGAGTTTCAACAGAGTTGATAATTCTCATAGGGCTTTCTAAACTCGATTCGTGCAGCGGAATTTCCATATCTTTAAGGTTATATGCCTCCCGCAGGGCGCGGGTAAAGCACAGCTCGGCTTCGCCACCTGCAAAGGCAATGCAATGGTCGTCGCCCTCGAATTTAAGGCCATCGCAAATTCCGTCGAAAAGCTTCAAGCAACGGTACAGGCAGTTTTTAATATAACCCGAAATTTCAAGCCTTAGCTTTTCGTCGTCGGTACGCTCTACCATTAAAAGCATTGTTTCCAACGTTCTTGTATAGGTTCTTTGGCGCTGAGCCGAGGCGGTACGGGAGTTTTTGGCGGTGCTGTGACCAAGAAGATAGTCGCAGGTAACACCGTAATAATCGGAAAGCTTTACAAGAAAATCCATATTACATTCCCTTATTCCCTTTTCGTAATGGGAAAGTAAAGACTGGGAAATTCCCAACTCCAATGCCGCCTGCTTTTGGGACAGCCCACGGCGCTTTCTTGTGGTTGTTATAATTTCGGCAAATTTATTTTGTGGCATTTTAATTCCCCCACTTGTTTTTTTACTTAAGGTGTATTACAATTAACATATCGATATAATAACATACTTTTTGTATAATTTCCAGCAAAATTATACATTTTGTAAATACGGAGTGATTTTTTTGAAAAGCTTAACAATACATCTTATCCGCCACGGAGCCACCGCTGCCAACACCCAGGGGCAATACGTGGGCATAACCGACCTGCCCCTTACAATGGAAAGTGCCGACCGGCTTGAAGCGTTGCAAAGGGATAATATTTATCCTGACGTTGAGCAGGTGTACGCAGGGCCATTAAAGCGTTGTTCGCAAACCGGTATTTTGATTTATCCCGACAACGCAATTATTCCCGTTCCCAACCTTACAGAATACAATTTCGGCGATTTTGAAGGGAAAACCGGAGCCGAGCTGGAAGGTGATGAAAACTACAAGGCCTGGATTGGCGGAAAGCTGGAATCTCCCCCTAACGGCGAAACCACCAAGGAATTTACAATTAGAATTTGTATGGGACTTCGCCAGGTGGTGGAAGATATGCTATCGCACAATATGACCACCGCCGCCATTATTACCCACGGCGGAGTTATAATGTCACTGCTTGATGCCTGCGGGCTTCCCCGCCGCCAGAAATTCGGGTGGATGTGCGATTGCGGCAGAGGCTTTACAATAAAGGTTACGCCCAATCTGTACCATTCAAGCGGTGTGGTTGAAGTAATCGACGTAATTTAAAACTTTAAGGAAGAGGTTCACAGTGGCTCTCTTCCTTTTTTTGCAAAAATTTAAGGGCCTTTGGATTTTCCAAAAGCCCTTTTAAAATTTAAATTACTTTCTTTTCTTACCTGCGTAGTTAGATTCCTTCTTGATTTTCTGATTATAACGGAAGCCAACCCATTTAACCCACAGAGGACCTGCAAGACAGATTGAAGAATAGCTACCAGAAACCATACCAACAGCCATAGGAATGGCGAAGGAACGAAGTGTGGTAAGGCCGAAGAACTCGGCTACAACCGCAACAACCACAACTGCAATAAAGGTGGTTATAGTGGTTACAAGAGATCTGGTTAAGGTTTGGTTGATACTAAGGTTAACCACATCTGTAAAGTTGCCCATACCGGCCTTTCTGCGGTTTTCACGGATACGGTCGTAAATAATAATGGTATCGTTAAGTGAGTAACCGAGAATGGTAAGAACAACTGCCATAAAGTTTGTATCGATAGGCAGACGGAAGATTACACAGGCAAAGAATGCAATTATAACGTCGTGTATAAGTGCAAGCCAAGCGAATGCTGCTGCCGAAACACCACCGATTTTGCGGAAGCGGATACCAACGTAGATAACAACCAATACTGCAGAAAGAATGATTGCTACCAAGCTTTTGGTATAGAAGCCGCCTGCAATACTTGAATCGATAACCTTGGTTTCTTCTTCCTTAATTTTGTTCTTGGGGAACTTTTCCTGCAGCTTCTTTTCAAGCTGTTGCTGAACGGTAAGCTTTTCGGAATCTTCTTTAGAATCCTCTTTCGAATCCTTCTTATCGTTTTCAACAACACCGGCAGCAGAAATTACAATCTTAGAAGAACCGGCATCTAATGCACTGGTAGATTGAGAAACATCGGTTTTGATTTTCAACACGTCGTCGGCAACCTTTTTAACCTTTTCGGTGTTGATGTCGCCCTGATAGCTATATGTGAAGCGACTACCACCCTTAAAGGTGATGTCAAGCTCTACACCCATAGTAACAAAGCAAATTAAACCAATAAGGAAAATTGCACCTGAGCAGATTAAATACTTTTTAAGATTTCCAACGAAATTAATATTAAACTTTCTCATTCTTAGCACCTCCGTATAACCAAGGTTTACGCAGTACCTTGAATCTTGAAACGCCCTTGAGCATAGCTCTGGAAGCAAGAACTGCCATTATAAGGTTTACTATAGCACCGATAAGCAATGTGTAACCGAAGGAATAGATGGAACCTGTAATGGATGTGCTGAAGAAGCTGAGCACAGGGGAGAATATTTTGTAGAAGAAGCCGTCGGTAGTGCCGAATGCACCCATAAGCACTGCGGCAACCAGAACGTTGGTAACGTTACCGTCGATAATAGAGCTGATGGCGTTGGAGTAGCCCTTTTCAATAGCACCGTCAATAGATTTGCCGTTTGCAAACTCTTCACGGATACGCTCTGATGTGATAACGTTTGCGTCAACACCCATACCAATTGAAAGAATAATACCGGCAATACCGGGAACGGTAAGGGTGAAGGAATCCCAACTGTCGAAATAGCCGGAAATACAAGCAATAAGGCCTGCAGCCTGTCCCAAAAGGGCAATGCTTGCGATAACACCGCAAAGGCGATAGCGGAATATCATAATAAGACAGATAATTGCGAAGGCAGTAACACCTGCAATAAGCATAACGGTGAGGGCTTCGTTACCTAAAGAAGGAGAAATTATCTGAAGCATTGATTCATCGGTAGTAAGGGCGAAGGGCAAGGAACCTGCATTGATTTTGTCGGCAAGCTCTTGTGCGGAATCACCATCGAAATTACCGGAGATTATACAATCGCCTGTGGAAATATGTTCGTTAACTGTGGGGCTGGAAATAACCGTTTCGTCCATATAAATGGAGATGGTGCCCTTAGATGCTGCCAGCTCTCTTGTAGCGTTCGAGAACTTGCTAACACCGGAAGATTTAAGCGAAAGGCTAACAACCCATTCACCATCGTCGGTAAACTGTGCGGTTGCTTTTTTAACGTCGTCGCCGGTAAGTACTGTTGAGCTGTTATCGTCGCGAACGAAGGAAAGCTGTGCGGTTTCGCCCAATTCCTTAACCACCTCGTTAGCGTCGAACTTCTCGCTACCGTCGGTAGGCTGTGGGAAACGAACAACAACCTGGTGCTTTTCGTGATCTACGAATACCTCGTAGTCGGTAATGTTTTTGCTTACCAAACGGGTTTCAATAATCTGCTTGGCAGAATTCATATTGTCGGCTGTGATTTTCTCGCCTTCAATATCGGGAGAGAAAACCGCCTCAACACCACCGCTGATATCGATACCCCAGCGGATATCTTTGGCGCCCTTTATTCCGAAATGGAACTTTTGGGTATCGCCATAGTAGTTATCGATGTTCATACCGAAAAATGCTGTGTAGCTGAACGCCAACAGTAAGATAAGAACAACGAAAAACTTAATTTTTCCTTTTCTTCTCATGGCTGAGCCTCCAAAAAATATTGTGGACGGCACCCTTTTTGGGGATACCTATAAAATTACTAATCAATTATATAATTTTTTTACATAAATGTCAATAAATATTTAGAAAATTTAATAATTAAGCCCTTAATCTGCCAAAAGCTTTTCCAAAGCGGCATATTTAACCGCAACTGCCAAAAGCTCGGCGGCAATGGCAAGTTCCTGCACGGTGGGGTAGCTGGGAGCAACACGGATATTGGAATCGGCAGGGTCGATGCCATAAGGATATGGTGCGCCTGCATCGGTAAGAACAACCCCTGCCTCTTTACAAAGGGCAACCACGCGGCGGGCGCAGCCCGGCATTACGTTAAGGCTTATAAAATAACCACCCTTGGGCTCGGTCCAGGAAGCAATTCCCAGTCCGTCAAGCTCTTTATGGAAACGCTTTTCAACCGCCTGGAATTTGGGGTTAAGAATTTCGGCGTGCTTTTTCATATGGGTGCGTATATCTTCTATACTTTTAAACACACGGGCATGGCGAAGCTGATTAAGCTTATCGGGACCGATGGTCTGGAAGCTCATTCTCTTTTTAAGGAAGGCTACGTTGCGGGCGCTTGCAGCTTCGGCGGCAACACCTGCACCCGGGAAGGTGATTTTAGAGGTAGAGGCAAATTTAATTACCATATCCTCGTTGCCATACTTTTCGCAAACCTCAAGAATGTTGGGGATTTCGATTTCATCATCGGTAAGATGGTGAACGCAGTAGGCGTTATCCCACATAATTCTGAAATCCTTTGAGGCGGGCTTTAAGGCGGCCAGCTTTTCGATTATCTCGGCGCTGTAAACCACGCCGTTGGGGTTGGAATACTTGGGAACACACCACATACCCTTAACCGACGGGTCGGTTATATACTTATTAATCTCGTCGATATCGGGGCCGTCTTCATTCAGCTTAATGTTTATCATTTTAATGCCGAAATATTCGGTAATTTTAAAGTGGCGGTCGTAACCCGGAACGGGGCAAAGGAACTTGATTTCGCCCTGCTGACCCCAAGGGGTGCCACCATCGTAAGAGCCGTGGGTAATAAACTGAGAGATGGTGTCGAACATCATATTAAGCGAAGAGTTGCCGCCAACAATAACCTGGCTGGGCTCTACGTTCATCATATCGGCAAACAGGTCTTTAAGCTCGGGCAGACCGTCAAGACCGCCGTAATTACGGCAATCGATACCTGTTTCGTTAAGATAACCTGTGTCGGTGCCAACCTTATTGAACATTTCGGAGCTTATGTCCATCTGCTTGGGACTCGGCACACCTCTTGCCATATTAAGGTGCAGCTCGCGAAGGCAGAATTCGGAATATCTGGCCTTTATAAGCTCGAAGGCGTCCTGCAGTTGCTCGCGGTTCATTTCCTTATACTGTAACATTAGTTTCACTCCTATTGCGTTCTTGCAAACGATTAATATATTAATAATAATACAAAGATCCAAAATATGCAACAATAAAATTATTGCAGTTGGTATTTATATAAAAAATACACTATATATTGTTACTTTTACTTGACATATCCTACTAATCGTATTAAAATAGAAACGATAATAAGCTACAATAGGGCAAGTAGGTGTTGGCGAGCATTCTACCCTTCCCATTTGTATAAACTATCAAGGCGAACACGCGGCCTTTCCGGCAGGATATTCCACTTTGCTGCCGGCAACAGCGGATAATTATATATGGAGGTGCATTTATATGCCAACTGTTACAGCTATTATAGTTGCAGCAGCTTGTGCCGTTGCAGGCATTGTTATCGGCTTCGTATCCGGTTCAATCCACAGGCGCAAGGTTGCAGAAGCAGCTATCGGCTCTGCCGAAAAAGAAGCTAACAGAATCAAAAGCGAAGCCTTAAATAAGGCCGAAGCTATGAAAAAGGAATCCCGTATTGAGGCTAAGGAAGAGGCACAGCAGATTCGTGCCGAGGCCGATAAAGAGATTCGTGAAAGGCGCAGTGAAATTCAGCGTCAGGAGCGCAGGCTCCAGCAGAAGGAAGAAAACCTCGATAAAAAAATGGACAATCTGGAAATTAAGGAAGAAAAAATCCAGAAGCGCGCCAAAGAGGTTGACGACCGCTTAATTGAAATTGAACAAATGAAAAAAAGCCAGTTCGAGTTGCTTGAACGCATTTCAGGCTACACCGTTGAACAGGCTAAGGCAAGACTCCTTAAGGATTTAGACGGCGAGCTTACCCACGAGAAGGCTGTTCGCATTAAAGAGGTTGAAAATCAAACTAAGGAAGAGGCAGACAAGCTTGCACGCGCCCTTATTTCTCAGGCAATTCAGCGCTGCGCTGCCGACCATTCCAGCGAAGCTACCGTTTCGGTGGTATCGCTGCCTAACGACGAAATGAAGGGTCGCATAATCGGTAGAGAGGGCAGAAACATCCGCACCCTTGAAACCGCCACAGGTGTTGACCTTATCATAGACGACACTCCCGAGGCCATTACCCTTTCAAGCTTCGATCCGGTTCGCCGCGAGATTGCAAGGGTTGCCCTGGAAAAGCTTATTTTAGACGGACGCATCCATCCCGGCAGAATTGAAGAAACGGTTGAAAAGGCCAAGGCCGAGGTTAACCGCGTTATTAAGCAGCAGGGTGAGCAGGCCGTGCTTGACGCAGGAATACATAACCTGCACCCCGAGCTTACAAAGCTTATTGGTAAGCTTCACTACCGTACAAGCTACGGTCAGAATGTGCTTAACCACTCCCTTGAGGTTTCCTACCTTGCTGGCCTTATGGCCGCAGAGCTGGGCGAAGACGTTACCCTTGCTCGCAGAGCAGGTCTTTTACACGATATTGGTAAGGCCCTTGACCACGAGCAGGACGGCTCACATATTCAGCTTGGTGTTGATGTTGCTAAAAAGCACAAGGAAAACGAGGCCGTTGTTCACGCTATTCACGCCCACCACGGCGATGTAGAGGCTAAAACGGTTATCGCCTGCCTGGTTCAGGCTGCCGATGCCATTTCTGCCGCCCGCCCCGGTGCCCGCCGCGAGAACATTGAAAGCTACATCAAGCGCCTTGAAAAGCTGGAGGAAATCGCCAATTCCTTTGATGGTGTCGACAGCTCCTATGCAATTCAGGCCGGCCGTGAAATCCGCATTCTGGTTAAGCCCGAAATGGTTACCGACGACCAGATGGTACTGCTTTCTCACGAAATTGTTAAGAAAATCGAGAACGAGCTTGAGTACCCCGGCCAGATTAAGGTTCACCTGGTTCGTGAAAACCGCGCTATTGACTACGCAAAATAATCCACTTAAGGAGAGTTTATAATGACAAGATACGAAAGTGCAAAAGAGCTTTACGCAGCATACGGCGTAGATACCGACGCTGCCATCAAGAAGCTTAAGAACATTCCCGTTTCCCTGCATTGCTGGCAGGGCGACGACGTTATCGGTTTCGACCACGACGGCCCCTTAACCGGCGGTATTCAGACCACAGGTAACTACCCCGGCAAGGCCACCACTCCCGAACAGCTTATTGCCGATATGGAAAAGGCTATGTCCCTTTGCCCCGGCAAAGCAAAGCTTAATGTTCACGCCTGCTACGCTATATTCCCCGAGGGCGAATTTGTAGACCGCGACAAGCTGGAGCCCAAGCATTTCCAGAAATGGGTTGAGCTTGCAAAGAAATATAATATGGGTATCGACTTTAACCCCACCTTCTTCTCTCACCCCAAGGTTAAAGACGGCTTAACCCTTTCCAGCCCCGACAAGGCTACCCGCGATTTCTGGATTGAGCACGGCAAGGCTTGTGTAAGAATTTCTCAGTACTTTGCAGAAGAAACCGGCGTTCCCTGTGTTATGAACATCTGGACAGGCGACGGCTTTAAAGACGTTCCTGCCGACCGTATGGGTCCCCGCATTCGCTATAAGGAATCAATTGAAGCTATCCTTTCCGAGCCCTTTGATACCGCTAAGGTTAAGCCCTGCGTTGAATCTAAGGTGTTCGGTATAGGCGTTGAGGCCTACACCACCGGCTCTGCCGAATTTTCCCTTACCTTTGCCGCAACCCACGAGGGCTGCCTGCCCCTGATGGACAACGGTCACTACCACCCCACAGAGGTTGTTTCCGATAAGGTTCCCGCACTTCTGGCCTTCTTCGACGAGATTGCACTTCACATCACCCGCGGCATTCGTTGGGACTCTGACCACGTACTTCTTTTGGACGATGAAACCAAGGAAATCGCCAAAGAAATTGTTCGTTGCGACGCTCTTGACCGCGTTTATATGGCACTTGACTATTTCGATGCCAGCATCAACCGTATTGCCGCTTGGGTAATCGGCTTCCGTTCCTGGCAGAAGGCACTCCTTGCCGCCCTTTGTACACCTCACGCTGAACTCAAAAAGCTGCAGGACGAATCCCGCTTCACCGAGCTTATGATGATGCAGGAAGAAATCAAAATGCTGCCCCTCGGCGACGTTTGGGCCGAGTACTGTAACCAGTGCGGCGTAAAGGCCGATAAATCCTGGTTCGAGGAAATTACAGCCTACGAAAAAGATGTGCTTCTAAAGAGATAATAAATACAAACATCTCCCCGACGGTTTCGACTGTCGGGGAGAAATTATAGGTGAGAATATGTTTAAAATTGATAACGAACTTAAAAGTGCAAATGTGGCCAGAACTGTAAGATTTACCGAGCCGCTGTTTGAAAAACTAAACGAAACTGCGTCAAACAACAACATCTCTTTTAACCTATTAGTATTGCAATGTTGCAAATACGCACTGGAAAATATGGAAGAAGAACAAAAATAGCAGAAAAACGGCTGTACCGATTAATTTTGGTACAGCCATTTTATTAGATTGTTTCAATCTTAATTAGGTTTGTGTTGCCTGATTCACCGGAGGTGGCACCGCCGGTGATAACGATTTTGTCGTCCTTTTGCAAATTCATTGTACTTTCGGCTATCTTCTTGGCAGTGTAGAAAAGCACGTCGGTAGAGGGTAGCTTTTCGCACATTGCAGGGGTAACACCCCAGGAAAGCGCCAGTTTTCGCCAGGAGCTTTCGTCGGTGGTGAGACCGATTATATCCACAGGGGAACGGAAACGGGATACCATACGGGCAGTCATACCCGAAAGAGAGCAGGCCACAATGGTTTTGGCCCCTATATCTATTGCCATTCCGCAGGTGGCGTGGGATATGGCGTCTACGGTGTTTTTAATTTTAAATGCGTAGCTGTGGAAACGCTTTCTATAATCGATATTGCCCTCGGTGGTTTCGGCAATTTTCGCCATTGTTTTTACCGACTCTACAGGGTACTTACCCGCGGCGGTTTCCCCCGAAAGCATTATGGCACTTGTTCCGTCGTAAACGGCGTTTGCCACGTCGGAAATTTCGGCTCTGGTGGGCCTTGGATTATGCACCATAGATTCCAGCATTTCGGTGGCGGTAATTACCCTTTTGCCCAGCATTCGGCATTTGGTTATAAGCTTTTTCTGAATTGCGGGCATCTGTTCAAACGGAATTTCCACACCCATATCTCCGCGAGCAATCATTATACCGTCGCAATAGTCGCAAATTTCATCAATATTGTCAAAGCCAGATTGATTTTCTATTTTTGCAATAAGCTCGATATGGTCGGCATTATGCTCACGTAAAAATTCGTGAACGTCTATTAAATCCTGCTTATTTGAAATAAAGGAGCAGGCAATATAATCCACGCCCTGCTCTACCCCGAAAAGTATATCCGCCTTATCCTGCTCGGATAAATATTCGCGATGCATTACGTGGCCGGGAAAACTCATACTTTTTCGGTTAGAAAGTTCGCCGCCACATTCCACACGGCATTGAATTTCGGTGTTTTCAATGCTTTCTACCTTGAAAATAAGCAGGCCGTTATTAAGAAGTATGGTGTCGCCCCGAGAAAGCTCTTCGGGAAGCCCTGAATAGCTTACCGAAACGGCATTTTGATTGCCCACAATATCCCTTGTTGTAAAGGTGAAGGAGTCACCATCGGAAAGGTTTATTTTTCCGTTTTCAAAAACACCTATACGGTATTCGGGGCCTTTGGTATCCAACATTATGGCAATGGGGAGCTGCAGCTTTTCCCGCACCTTTTTAACCATATTTATACGGCGAAGATGGTCGGAGTGCTCGTTGTGGGAGAAATTCATTCTTGCCACGTTCATGCCTGCATGGCATAGCCCTGTTATTACCTCTTCGGTCTCGCTGGCAGGGCCTATTGTACAAACTATTTTGGTTTTACGCATTTTGTTACTTCCTTCAATTTTATATGCACTCTCTTTATATATATTATACCTCTTTTTACCTTAGCATTCAAGTGAATACACTTATTTTCACAAAAACAGACAAAGCGCTATGCATTATTTTTGCATAGCGCTTTTATATTTATTTTACTTTCACAATAACAACATTTTCTGCTTCGGGGCAGTTTACACTGCGAAGAGTTATGGCACACATATCGCCGTTTTGGGCATTTTCAAGGGCCTCAATCGTTTCGTCGGCGGCAGAGAACTTAAAGCTGTCGGCGGTGGCGACGGATAATTCATAATCTACATCGCCGAAGCCATCGATAACGGCGGCAGGGATTCTTACCTTCTCCCCTGCACCAATGTAAACCTCGGTATTAGCTGCCTCAATCTGGGTAACTGCCGGCAGAGTGGTATATACAATGGCGGTATACTCGGGGTATACGGTATCCTTTAGAGTATCGCCAACGAACACTTCACCGCAACGGGGCGGCATTGTGGCGTTGCCGTTGTAGTTGTGGGGGCGGCGGTGGATATGCTTGCCAAATTTACGGTTGATAGCTTCGGGGAGCTTAATTTCAATATTGGTTATATCACCTGCGGTTTCAACAACTATTGTGTAATCGCCCCCGAATTTAAAGGCGGAAACGCGAAGGGAATTTTTGCCCTCTGTAACCTCGCTCTTTACAACCTGGCAGTGGTTAGGCAGGTAATTCATAAGCATTGCCAGCTCGTAGAAGGATTCGCGAACCTTATTAGCACCGCAATTGTGGTGGGGGGTATCCCAAAGGTCGTATTCGTTTCTCATTGTAAAAGAACAGGGAGTCGTAATATCTATACTGTTAAGGCACCAGATAAGCATACCGCTGAAGCCGTGGTTTGCCACTTGAGAAAATAGCTGAATATTGTTATGCTTAAAGGACATATTTTTGTCGCTTCCGGCCTGACCGCACTCTGTAATTACAATGGGAATGCCTGCTGCGTGGCGAACTCTGTCGGGGAGAAATGCGTCACTCTTATCGCTGTCAATCTGGTATCTATGTATGGTGTGGGCGTCAAGCACGTCGCTACAATTGGCCGAGAAATAATCAATCCAATCGGCCATAATTTCGTCACTTCCGCTACATTCACAGCCCCACATTTTAACATAATCCAAGCCGCTTTTGTTAAGCTCGTCGCGGGTCATTCTTAACATTCTTTGCCAGTATTCCTTACGGTCACAGCCTATAACCACAAAATCGCCGCGGTCGGGAGCGTTAATGGCATAGTCCGGCTCGTTATAGAAGGTTAAGTATTTAATGTTATTGTAGCCGCGGTTTTCGATAAGCTCTTTCAATGTGGCGGCACAGCACTTAGCAAAAAGGTCAAGCTCTTTTGGGGCAGAATTGTTTTTTGTTGGGGTTTCTTCAAAAGAGAACCAGGCCTGTGCCTCGGGGCTTACCTTCCAGCCGAAGTTAAATTCAATTTCGGTTCCCGCTGCCTTCAAAGCATCGAGATATTTATATACGGAATACATTTTTGGCGCATCGAAATTATAGTTGCCGCCCTTATATTCCTCGTAGGTTTCCACAAGCCAGTCGGGCTGGAACCAAACCCTTGCCACATGGGCGCGAGTTTTAAGAATACGGGATTCTTCCAATCTCCAATAGGCTTCATTATAGCCGTTTTCTATCGCTTCGGGCATAAAGGACATTGGCAGAACATTAACACCAACACCCAAGAAATCTTCTGTAACCACCTTGGAAAAATCCACCTGTGCTACGGCTTTTTCGGCATAAGCACCCACAAGGTAAAGCCTCGTATTGCCTGAAACTGTAAAGGAAACCTCCTTCACGCTTTCGGGGTTTTCAACCTTCAGGCGGTACTCACACTTTTCTTTTTTGCAAAGGGTGGCTTTGGCGGCAGGAATGGTAGAAATTTCGCATTCACTATCGGTAATAAGCCACAAATCGCTGACTGTTCTTTCCTCTGATAAAGCAAAATTGAAGGTTTTTTTGCCATTTATTTCTATTGGGGAAAGAAGGCCGCCCGAAGTAATATCCTTAGGCTCGCTTTTGCAAAGAAGATTTGCAGGGAAACGGGCATTTACGTATTTAATATTCTTGGTATATTGGTTATTGTAAACACCAATGAAGCCCAGGCGGGTGATATCGTCGGTACCATTTGCCTTAAGCACCTTTATGCCAAGGAATCTGAAAGCTCCGTCAAGGTCGAAAAGCCAGTCGGCATTGTTGCGTTCACCCTGGTGCCAATCTTCAATACCCTTTACGTGGGCAATTCTGTTGGCATTATTATACAGCTCGTCTTTAGTGTTGGCAGCGTACAGCTCAAACTCGGCAATGCTGTAGTTGATGGTATTGTTGAAAAAGCAGCGAATGATTATATTATCCACCTGTTTTACAGAACCGAGGTCGTAGGTTATGGCACATTTGTCGGCAAAAATATCGATATGTAAGCCACATTTCTCAACCTCGGTACAAGCGGCAAGAGCGTTTTTATTGAAGGTGATGGTGTGGTCCTTCATCTCGGGGACTTTACCTGTTGCAAGGTCAATAATTTCGCCCTCCTTGCCCTCTAACACGCTGTAGCCGAAGTCTATAACCTGAGAATTTGAAAGACTTTCGATGTTTCTAAGATTACATTTTATATTACTCATTTTACCATATCCTTTCGGGATAGTTTCTTTAAACTTATAATAACACATAAGGGACTTATTGCAAGTCTTTTTTAGGAGTTGGATTAAATTTTATAAATAATGGAGTTTTTATACAAAAGAAGCAATATTTACGGATGAGCTTCGCCCTTGCGATAGGCCGCCATAATATCCTTAAACACCTCACCGTTTGAAGGGGGTGTCCAGGTAATGGCATTGGCACCGGCCAAAATGGTGTTCATTATAGTTTCATCGTTAGGGCCGCCGGTGGCAATTATGGGAACGTTGGGGAAATCCTTACGGATATTTCTTACAATTTCGGTGGTTTTGGCGGCGGCGGATACATTAAGTATTTTTGCACCGTTTTTAATTCGGGCGTCGATATCATCATCGTCGCGAACAACCGTTACCACCACGGGAATATCAATGGTTTCGCTAACCTTTTTTACAACCTCGTTAGCGGTTGGGGCGTTTACAACAACACCTGTTGCACCCTGCATTTCGGCATAGGAAGCAAGGTTTACCACCCTTTTACCCATTGTAAGGCCGCCACCAACACCCGCAAATACGGGAATGTCGGCCGCCATAAGCAGGGCCTGGGTGATTACAGACTGGGGTGTGAAGGGATACACCGCAATTATTGCATCGGCATTAACGTTTTTTATTATGCAAAGGTCGGTGGAAAATACCAGTGATTTTATGCACTTTCCAAACACCATAATTCCCGTGCATTTAGAGATAACCTCGGGAACTCGCAAAGCGAATTTGCGCAGAGTACCGTCTACCGGATCGGGCATATTTATTTTGGGTATGTCTTGCATTTTTGTTCGCTCCTTTATTTTTTAAATTCTTTTTTAAGTGCCGAAAACCCAGAATTTCGCAACTGCCAAACATTCGCGAAGGGTTCCGGGCACCACGGTATGCCAAAGGGTGCCGCTGTGGGCGTGGGTAAGATTTTTGAATCCTGCGTTTTTTGCTATACCGCCTGCGCGGTAAACGTGGTAATCGTTGGTGATATATGCTACGGTGTATTCACCAACAAAAAATTCGTCTAATTTCTTTTTGGAAAACAGAAAATTTTCTCGGGTGCTGGTGGATTTATCTTCCTTAATTATTAATGCTTCAGGCACGCCTTTTTTAACAAGGTAGCGCTTCATAGCCTCGGCTTCGCTGATATCCTCGCCGGGGCCTTGCCCTCCGCTTACAACAATAAGGGCTTTGGGGTTTTGCTTGTGGTATTCCACCGCCGTATCAAGGCGACCCTCAAGCGCCAGGCTGACAGCCTCTCCATTCACGCCTGCACCCAAAACTATTACTGCATTTTCTTTATGCGTTACGTTATCGCGAAGTCCGAACACCAACAAAAAGGTAGAAAAACCTACCACTACCACAAGCGTTGCTGCCACGAATGCTCTTAAACCCAAGGGAAAAAGCTGCGACACTTGATTAAGGTATATTCCCCACAAGGTAAGCACTGCTCCCAAAATTAAGGCAAGCAAACTGCCAAGATTAAAGGTAACCGCCAAAAGCATTGCTACTCCGTTAATGGTTATTGCCAATCCAAAAGCAACAAGCAGGCTTCGTGAAATAGTTTTCAGCTTCATTTAAGCCACCCTGCGAAAGCGTTTTTTCCAATAGGGCTTTCCGTAGGCTATAATTTCGGCCAGTATGCAAAGAGGAATTGCTGCAAATGCATCTACAACAGAATGCTGCTTTATAAAGGCGGTGGAAAGGCAGATTAAAATAACCGCAATCACCACAAACACCTTCCAAAGAACGTTTACTCCCACCTTTTCCTTAAGCCAGGCCGATGCAATGCCTATGGAATAGGCCACATGCAACGATGGGCAGACGTTAGTGTCGGTATCTACCTTATAAATATTTGATACAATCCATTTAAAGAAATTGTCGGCTTCAAGGTTGGTAGGTCTTAAATCCTGATAGTTTGGAAAGGCGATGTATACCGCCATTGCGCCCACCTGGGTAACAATTATAAAGGTCATAAAATATTTAAATCCATTGGGGTTATAAAGCGCAAACCATATAAGGGTAATTACTATAAGCAGATACCAGAAAACATAGGGCACAACAAAATATTCGCAAAAGGGAATTATATCGTCTAAACGGCTATGTATTAAATGGCATTCACCTCTGGGAATAAGGCGCTCGGTTATAAAATATAAAAGAAAGTAGCCCACCCAACCCAGCAGGAATAAAAGATGGTAAAACTGTGGGTCTTTTAGCTTTGACAAACGGAATTGCCTGTAATCTACAACCGGTTTTCTCATTTAATCTCTCCTTCCGGTGTTCAAGGGATAATCCTTTTTCTTAATGTTTCTGTAAGGAACAACGATATGCTCGGGGGCAGAGCAGGCAAGGTCAGTAACCTCTTTCATAAGGTATTCCTTTATGCGCTGACGCTCGCTGTCGATATCGTTTTCGGCGCAAAACCTTATGGGCTTGCCTAAATACATCTTTTTAAGCTTGGGCGCAATATAAAGAGGTACAAATTGCAGCTCTTTGCCGGTTTTTTTATAATAAAGCTTTGCAACGTCGATGAATTTATCCTGAAAATCGTAAATTATGTGGTTATATTCTACGTTCTGCTCGGGGAAAATTACAATATGCTCACCCTCGCCAAGCAGCTTTACTGTATTTTTGAAGGTTGAAAGTATGCGGGTATCTCTATATACGCCTATGGTTTTTGAGTTGTTAAAAACACAAACCGATAAAGGGGCAATCAGCACAGATATGGTTTTGTAAAACCAATGGGTCCAGCGGGGCTTTTGCGACCAGAAATCCTCGAAGGCATAGGCAGGCACGGTTTTAAGCTTCATCATCTGCCCGGCACACCAGGTATAGCGGGACACAGGGAAGTAAAGCTCGCAGGCAATAGGGCCGTTTATCTGGCAATGGTTGCCAACAATAATCGAAGGCTCTTCGGGAATGTTTTCCGCCCCCACCGTTTCAATTTTGGGGTAACAAAGTTTTACACCAAGTTTAAGTATTTTATATGTTAAGGTAGTTTTTTTCTTGCTCATAATAATTCCTCAAATAACTTATAATATAGTATTCTACCACAAAAAATAAGCATAATCAATTATATAGTATGAATTTTATGTAAAAAGGTGCGCAAAAGCCATACTCTCTATTGACTTTTTGGGGAATATAATGGTAAAATACTAACACCGACCGCCTGTGGCGCAGCTGGATAACGCAGCAGATTCCGATTCTGAAGAACGGGGGTTCGAATCCCTTCAGGCGGGCCAAAATCGACAAGTTTCGACAGAAGCTTGTCGATTTTACTTTTTCACTATTAACTCTTCACTTTTCACTCTTCTCTTTTTGTCGATTTTGGCAAGTAATAAGTAATAGTGAATAGTGAAGAGGTATTCCGCTTCGCTGATAAATACGGTGCTTTGCAACATATTTACACAATTCTATCTTTTTACCTTCAAATATTAACCTCTTTTGGTGGTTTTATTGACAGAGGTGGCAGATTGTGGTATTGTAATTATAGAGTTTTGGTGAGCCTTTCACCTCAATTTTTAATTCGACAAAAGGGAGATTTTTTAAATGAAAACAGTTAAAGACAAAAAGCTTGTTGTTGGCGCCGATTTTGCGGGCTACCCCTTAAAAGAAGCCGTTGTTGCCCACCTTAAGGCAAAGGGCTGGGAAATTACAGATATGGGTGTTAAGGCTGATTCCGACCCTAACGATACCGATTTAATGTTCCACCGCGTTGGACTTCGTGTTGGTGCTATGATTTCTGAAGGCGAGTTTGAAAGAGCTCTTCTTTTCTGCGGCACAGGTATGGGTATTCACATTGCCGCAAGCAAATGTCCCCACGTTCACGCAGGCGTTGTTGAAAGCGTTCCCGCCGCACTTCGCGCCATTACAGGTAACGGTGTAAACGTTCTTGCTATGGGTGCTTTCTACGTAGCCCCCGCTATGGGTTGCGACATTGCAGACGCCTACCTTAACGCCGAGCTTGGCAGCGGCTATGAATGGTGGAAAAACTTCTACGAGTTCCACAAGCTGGCCATCGACGAGCTTGAAGAGTTCGATTACGAAGAATACAAGAAAAACGGATTTAAGGTTAATAAATTGGGCGACTTCCCCTTAAAGCTTGAAACCAAGCCTGAATAATTTAACACAAATGCACTGCGAGGCACGCTTCTGTATGAAGTGTGCCTCGCAAGGTTTTTCAATCGAACCGCAGGCGTGGAGGTAATCAATGCGGAGCATTGTATACCATCAATTTCGAAGAAATTGCATATCATCAAAACGAAGTCTTGTATATCATCAACGGTGTTAACCGTTGCATATCAACATTGCGAAAGTTCTTTTTATACACGCTGCGCGTGATGATATTCAGTCCTGGCGGACTGATGAGATGCAACACGGCTGTGCCGTGTTGATGATATGCCATTGCTTTCGCAATGGATAAAAAAATCGACTTGCTGAAACAAGTCGATTTTTTGGTGGAGCATATCGGGATCGAACCGACGACCTTTGACTTGCGAAGCCAACGCTCTACCAACTGAGCTAATACCCCTTTTACAATAACATTATATATATTAAATTGTAAATTTTCAACTATTTTTTTAAGTTTAAATTGAAATAAGTAAAAGTGTGTGGTAATATATACTTAAAATCAATACACAGGAGTAATTTTATATGGCTAAGGCTAAAACCATAAAGAAAGAAAAAATTGTGGGTGCCATAGTGCTTGCGGTAATTGCATTGGTGATTGTTACCATAATTGTGTTCAGCACTATTATGGGCAAAAATAAGCTTATCAACGGCACCGGCAACCTTATGAAGGGTATAAAAACAAAACGTATAACCAGCGGTGAAATAACTAAAGATTTTAAAAAGGATTATGCCAATTTTTGCATATCTCTTCTTGAATCCTGCGCCGACAGCACCGACAATGTAGCTTTTGCACCTTCCAACGTTATGTCTGCCACTGCATTCCTTGGTGCCGCTGCCGACAACGAATCGGAAAACCAGTTAGAAAATGCTATGGGTATGAATAGTAAAACCGCAGGCGAAGGGCTTTCTGTTTTAGAAAGCTCTATAGCCTTCAACAAGGAAAAGGGCTACGGCCTTAGATATTCCAACACCGCCTGGCTTAACAGTTCTACACTTTTCGGCATAAAGAAAAGCTTTTTAAAAGAAAATGCTAAATACTACGGCCTTGGCGTTCAGAGAGTAGACTTTTCAGTAGATAATATGGAAGATGTATCTAACGAGCCTATTTTCGATGCCACACCCTCTACCTTCTCTTCTTTCGAGTTCGGAAACGGTGAATTTATGAACATTGTTTCGGGCTCATCCTTCGAAGCCAGGTGGAAAAACCTCGCCTCCTCTACCGATGTTGAAAAAAGTCTTTTTGCAGGTAGCCTTAGCGAGCAGGAGTGCGACTTTTTCAAAGCTATTGAAAACAGATATATCGACGGTGATACTTATAAGGGCGTTGTAAAAGACCTTGAGGGCGGCTACAGCTTTGTTGGCCTTGTTCCAAAACCTTTAGACGATATTTATTACAACTCGGTTCCCGAGATTGTAAGGGAACTGAAATCCAAAGGAAACCTGCTGCAGCTTATCAGCAATTCCCAAAGCAAAACCGTTGCAGTTACATTGCCTTCTTATGCAAATAGCGTAAACTGCCCCACAACCACATCTTTCAACAATGCTTTAAGTGCAGCAGGGGTTAAAAATGCTTTTGCTGCCAGCGCCGATTTCACCGATATGGCACCCAGTAGCCAGAACCTGCACGTCAATAACATCGTGGCCGCAGGCGACATCTGCTTTAGTGCTACCGGCATTTGCCAAGAGGGGAAAAGCGGCAAAAAGGTTTCTGCAAAAAAATTCAGAAATTGCGACGTAGCCGTTAGCTTCAGCAGAAGCTTTCTGTATTTTGTGTTTGATAACGATACCGGTCTTCCGATTTATTGCGGCATACTTAACAGACTTTCTTAAAACTTACGGCAGCCCCCGAATTACGGGGCTGCCGCTACATATAATATATTGGAAAAAATAAAAAATAATTTTTATAAAAAAACACTTGACAAGCACTCTTGTTATTGCTATAATCATATATGCGCTTAAAAAGCGGCTAAGATTTGGCGGCATAGCTCAGCTGGCTAGAGCACACGGTTCATACCCGTGGTGTCACTGGTTCAAATCCAGTTGCCGCTACCAACACGGCCCGGTGGTCAAGCGGTTAAGACACCGCCCTTTCACGGCGGTAACACGAGTTCGATTCTCGTCCGGGTCACCAAAGAACAAAGCTTCGGCTTTGTTCTTTTTTTTACGCAAATAAATATAGCTTGGTAAATTACAAAAGGCAGACTGCAGTCTGCCTTTTGCGTTTTATTCAATCTGTTTGCCACTACAATTCAATATGCCTGTCTTCACCGGCGCCGAATCGAATAATATCAATCCTTCCCTTTTGCGGATTATAAACCACGGTATCCCAAAGGTCTTCGGTAAAGGTGCCATATTCGCGGGGCGGCACCACTGCATCCTCGGGCATTCTCCAACTACTGCGCTCTGGAACGTGTACGTGGTTAGCGGCAGTTTCAACAACGTAAAAAGGTAATTCGTCGGGGCCGTGCAGCCAATCCACGTGGCCGTGACCCACAAACATTGCAACGATTTTTGCATTGCCATAATCGCTAAAATCGGCACTCCATATATCCGATTGAAACTTTTCTTTGTTTTGAAAAGCCCTTATCAAGCCTGCAAATTCCTCGGTATTGTCTTGTTGGGCAGAATCGTTACCCTCGTTCACGGGATAAATGTGGGAAAAGAGCAATATGCTCCAGCCATCGGGAACCTTAAGGGCATCTGAAATAAGCCACTCGACCTGCTCGGGGTAAATTCCATAGTTCTTGTGTTGGTTATGTTCACCCTCGCGGAAGTTGCTGAGCATACAAACAGCACGCACCTTTGCCGACTCAAAATCCACATAGTAATAAGGGCGGTCGGGTACAAAACCTGTAATTTTATCCTTTTGAAATTCCACCATTCTGCGGTGCCAGGATTCCTGATTGGGTTCACCGCACTTTTCGTTATCGTGGTTACCTGCAATAAAATAGGTATAAGGGTTTGCAGCGCAAAGCCTTTCTTTAAAAACATCCATCCATTTTTCAAGATTTTCGGTATTCCAAAAGTCTATTGTTTCCTTACTTCCGTTGGTCCAGAACATATCACCCAAATGGAATATTGCATCTACCTTAGCGGCCTTATTTATCGCCTCGACATTTTCGAAGGTGTGCCACTGCCTGCTAAGCCATTCTTCGTAAGGAGGGTAAACGTGGCTGTCGGTTATAATGTTAAAGCACAAGCAACCGTCTTCGTAAAGGGAGTTAAGCTTATTAAGGGTATCCTTAAACTCGTTTTTAAAAAATTCCTGCATAGTAATTCCTCCACTTAAACTGCAAAAGCAACGCAGCACTTTTCGCTGCGTTGCTTTTTAGTTTACGGCATATCCATAAATTCTGCTTCAGGCTCTACATATTCAGCCTTGGGATTTTCGGCGGTCTCTGGCTTTTCAACAGGGCGGTCGAGCTTATTCATAACCATACCTGTTGTGAGTTTCGGATAGAAATAGGTAGATTTCTGAGGCATTTTTTCGCCGGCTGTTGCAACGTCGCCAATTTCCTCTACCCTGGTGGGGTTAAGAATAAAGCTACAGTTTGCTTCGCCGTTATCTACAGCTTCGGTGGCCTCGGCATCGTCTCTTGTATAGGTAAGATTTATGCCATTAGCCATATTTTCTGCATCGATGCCCATAATTCTTTCAAGCACCAGCTTGTGAAGTATGCTTACATCGAGATTTCTTAACGCATCGGAAGAATCGGGTAAAAACTCCTTCATAGCTTCAAGATTATTAAGCTTCATAACGTAATACTTTTTGCCGGCATACATTAAAAAGCCCTTTTCTCCTGCAGCATACATAGCCTTAAGCTTGGCTGTGGCAGTATCGCGGGACTTGGTGGTGGCAATTGTAAAATACTGCTGGCAAGCCTCTACAGTTTTAGTTATGCTGAATTTTTTAAGGCTGTGAATTATTCTGTGGGTGGGGAAAACAACCAAGCCGGGAGATTGCATATTAACAAGCATCATCATCATATAATCGGCTTCGTTTTCGCCCTCTTCGGAAATAATTCCCTCGGCGCGTAAATAATCACGGTATCTTATAGCGGTTTCGTAGCGGTGGTGACCGTCGGCAATATAGAGCTTTTTACCCGCCATATTGGCCGAGATTTTATCCACCTCGGTGCAACGGGGAACAACCCACATATTGTGGGTAACGCCGTCTTTATCTGTATAGGTTTTATCAGGCTCACGAGCGGTAAGCTTGGCAATTGATTTATCGATTTTGCCCATAGGGTCTTGGTAAAGGGAGTAAACCTGACTAAAGTTACAGGCGGTAGCCTTCATAAGGTTGAAGCGGTCTTCCTTAGCCTTTGAAAGTGTGTTTTCGTGGGGCAAAATAATGCCGCGTTCAAACTCGTACAGAAAAACCTTTCCTATAAGTCCCTTTAAGCTATACTCCTTATTTTCCACGGTGAAGCGTTCTTCGTATATATAGAAGCAAGGCTCGGCATCAAAATCAAGAGTGCCCTCTTCCAGCCACTCGTCTAAAACAGCCTTTGCCTTTTTATAAGGGCTTTTGGTTTCCTTAGGCAGCTCAAGGCGAATGATGTTATGGGGATTTTTCTTAATATAAGCCTTGCGCTCGCTCTCGCTGATTATGTCGTAAGGGGGGCAACAAACCTCGCCTATTTCCCCCGCCGCATCTGTAAAACGCATACCCTTAAAGGGTCTAACAATTGCCATTGGTATTCATCCTTCCATTGGTGTAGGTGTTATTGCTCAATAAAGCCTGCCTCTTGCAGACCGTCTACAAAGGCTTTTACATCCTGCATAGCAACCTCTTGAGATATTGCATATTCTTCGCACAACGCGGCACAAAGCTCTTCCAAAGAAACATCGTTTTTAAGCTTTTTCCAAAGCAGCAAGCCGGTTTCGTTAAGCTTTATCATACCGCCGAATTCTTTTTTAAAGTCGCCCTCGGCAACAGCCACAAAAGAATCTCTGTCTTGAAATACTGCAAATTCGCCTTTAATTTTCATAAACGACCCACCTATAATATATTTATGTGTATTTATAATAACACAATAGTCGTTTCTTTGCAACATCAATTTAAAATTTATGCTTTCAGCGTATTGCTTTCGTATATTTTAATAACATATTTGCATAAATCAATTTTACGGCAAACAAGCAATCGGAAATATAGTAAATTTCCCACAATAAAGTTGAAAAATTGCACAATATTGTTGTTGACAAAAAGAAGAATATAATGTAAAATTAATGTGTATAAAAGATTTTCTTTAGGAGGAAATATTTATGAAAAGCATCAAGAAACTCACTTCTCTGTTCCTTGCTCTTTGTTTGGCTGTATCTGTGTTTGCTATGCCTACATTTGCTGCAGTTACCGATGTTAAAGATTCGGTTACAGTTGCAGGCGCTGTAGATTGCCAAAACAGAGAAATCAAGGTTTATTTCGAAATTCCCGAGGGTATGGAGAATATCACCGGAATTCAGTTCTCTATTGACACTACTGCCAACTTCCCTGTAACAGGTGTTAAAACAGCTCTTGCAGGTTGGCAAATCAACACCAACAACACCATGGTTATTTTAGACAGTGGTGCTGGCGACGGCAACTATCTTGAAAGTGTTGCCACCGCAACCAACGGCAAATACGAAATTGCAACCATCACCGTTGCACCTACCGCTAATGCAGTAGCAGGCACTGTTAATGTCAACATCGTTGTTAACGACGTAACTACAGGCCTTTCTAACAACGAAAATGCCGTTGCAACCACCGGCAGCTTTACCTATAGCAACACAAATCACTCTTGGAATGCAGGTGTTGTTACCAAGAAGGCTACCTGTACCGCTGCAGGCGTTAAGACCTACACCTGTACCGTATGTAACGAAACAAAGACTGAGGCTATTGCTAAGGTAAGCCACAGCTACGCTGCTGCCACCTGTACTGCACCCAAAACCTGTAAGGTTTGTAAAGCCACCACAGGCAAGGCTTTAGGTCACTCCTACAAAACCACCGTTACCAAGGCTACCACCAAGGCAAACGGTAAGAAGGTTACCAAGTGTACCCGTTGCGGCAAAACCTCCAGCAGCTCTACAATTTATAAGATTAAGAGCTTCAAGCTTTCCACCACCAGCTACAGCTACTCAGGCTCCTACAAGAAGCCTACAGTAACTATAAAGGATTCTAAGGGTAAGAAGATTTCAACCAAGTACTACACCGTTAAGTACACCAATAATAAGAACATCGGCAC